>NZ_JBSGJX010000007.1:0-308203 GCF_053605785.1 Nonomuraea sp. NPDC003754 | reverse complement strand
GCCGCTCACCGCCCCGCGCCGCTCACCGCCCCGCGCCGCTCACCGCCCCGCGCCGAGCAGCGCCTCGTCGGCGGCGGGCAGCCAGGAGCCCGCCGGGCGGTGCATCCACCCCTCCTCCTCGGCGACCGCCCGGAAGAGCGCGGTCAGCCCCGGATGCCGCAGCCCAGGCCGGTGCACCAGGCTGACCAGCGACAGCGGCACGGGGTCGACCAGCGGCCGGACCGTGACGCCGTCGATCTCGCCCCATCCCATGCTGGTCAGCACCGCCTCGCCGTGCCGCCGCATGTAGACCAGCAGTTCTTCGAGCCCGATCGGGGGCGCGTGCGGCTCGGCGACCGTCAGGCCGAACTCCTCGGCCAGCAGCGTGCCCAGGTCGGTCCACTCGGTGGTGTTGGGGTTGCCGCCCATGACGTCGAGCGGGTAGCCGGCCAGCACGCCGAGCGGCACCTGCTCCAGCCGCGCCAGCGGGTGCCCCTCGGGCAGGATCACCGCCATCGGGTGCAGCCTGACGGGCACCTGGACCAGGCGCGCCCGCGTCTCGGCCGCCAGCCCCGCGAAGCGGCCGAACGACACGTCGGCGGCGCCAGCCAGGATCGCCGCCGCCCCGGCGGACAGCCCGCCGTGGAAGCGCGCCACGATCTCCGCCTCGGGCGCCAGCTCGCGCGCCCTGACCAGGTAGCGAGGCAGCGCCGCGCCGGGGCTGTTGAGGTCGACGAGCAGCGGCCCCGCGGCCCCGCGCATCGCGCTGACCAGCTCGTCGTGGACGGCCAGCAGCCGCCTGGCCAGCGGCGTCAGCCTGACGCCCGCCTCGGTCAGCTGGACCTGCCGGGTCGACCGGGTGAACAGCACCACGCCCAGGTGCTCCTCCAGGCGGCGGACGTCGCGGCTGAGCGCCTGCTGCGCCAGGTAGAGCCGGGCCGCGGCACGGCCGAAATGGAGCTCCTCGGCGACCGCGACGAACACCCGCAGGAGCCGGGGGTTGATGTCCACCGCCCAAGATTAACCACAGAAAGGCGTTAATCCGGACGGCAAAGGTGTTGGACGCCCTGTGCGGTTCGGCGGAAGCCTGGAGGGCATGGTTCTCCGTTTCTTCCGCTCCTTCGGGCTCGCCCCGGCACAGGCCTTCACGCTCCTCTCGCTTCCGCAGGGCGGCCCCTGGCTTCCGTGACCGAGTTAAAAACGTAACTGAGTTACACTTATGGGATGACCGAACTCGAGACCGAGCGCGCCTATGTCGGCGACTGCAGGAAAGGGCTCCAGCGGATGCTCGAGGGCGCCCGCGACACCGTCATCGTGGGAGAGACCGTCGCGGGCGACCGCTACAGCGCCGAGCGGCTGGGCCGCCACCTCAAGAGCCTGGCCAAGGAGCTGAGCGAGGCCCCCGACGGACCTCCCTTCTTCGGCCGCCTCGACCTCGAGGACGGCCGCCGCCACCACATCGGCCGCCGCCACATCTCGGGGGAGACCGGCCACCCGCCGCTCGTGATCGACTGGCGGGCGCCGGTCTCCACCGCCTTCTACCGCGCGCACGCGGGCGACAGGCGCGGCGTCCGCATGCGCCGCAGGTACGGCTGGGCCGACCTGACCCTCACCGGCTTCGAGGACGAGCACCTCGACGGCCGCCCCCAGGCCGCCAGCGCGATCCTCGCCGCCGAGATCGAGCGGCCCAGGGTCGGGCCGATGCGTGACATCGTCGCCACCATCCAGCCCGAGCAGGACGAGCTGGTCAGGGCCGAGCTGGACCGGTCGATCTGCGTGCAGGGCGCCCCTGGCACCGGCAAGACGGCCGTCGGCCTGCACCGGGCCGCCTACCTGCTCTACGCCCACCGGCAGCGGCTCGACCGGCACGGCGTGCTCGTCCTCGGCCCCAACAGGGCCTTTCTCGGCTACATCGGCGCGGTGCTGCCCGCCCTCGGCGAGGTCGACGTCGAGCAGACGACGGTGGACGACCTGCTCCAGCGGGTCCGCGTGACGGGCACGGACTCCGTCGAGGCCGCGACCGTCAAGCACGACGAGCGCATGGCGGCGGTGCTCAGGAAGGCGCTGTACGGGCGGATCGCCAAGCCGGCCGAGCCGGTGGCGGTGCGCGACGGGGCCTTCGTGTGGCGGGTCCAGCAGGAGGACCTGCGGCGGATCGTCGACGACGCGCGGCGGGCGGCGCTGCCGTACCGGACGGGGCGGGAGCGGGTGCTGTCGCAGACGGTCGCGCTGGTCAGACGCCAGGCCGAGCTGCGCGGCCGCACCGCGACCGCGGCCTGGACGCGCGCGATGACCAGAGGGGTGACGGCCGCGATCGACGCCGTGTGGCCGAACGTGAAGGCCGAGGAGGTGCTGGCCGGGCTGCTCGCCGACCCGAGCGGCCCCGCCGACGGCATCCTCACCGCCGGGGAGCAGCAGGTCATCACCCGCGCGCGCACGCGCTGGACGGCGGCGGACGCGGTGCTGATCGACGAGCTCGACGGATTGCTCGACCGTCCGAAGGGCTACGGGCACGTGATCGTGGACGAGGCGCAGGACCTGTCGCCGATGCAGTGCCGCGCCATCGCCCGCAGGAGCGAGTACGGCTCGCTGACCGTGCTCGGCGACCTGGCCCAGGGCACCACGCCGTGGGCCGCGGCCGACTGGGCCGACCAGCTGAAGAACCTGGGCAAGCCGGACGCCACGGTGATCGCGCTGACGACCGGGTTCCGGGTGCCCGCCGCGGTCGTCGAGCTGGCCAACGGGCTGCTCGACGACCTGGGCGCCGACGTGCCGCGCACCCGCTCCTTCCGGACGGAGGGACAGCTCCTGCTGCGGCCGGCCGGCCAGGCGGCGGCGGCCGTCACCGCGGCCATGGCGCACGAGGGCTCGATCGGGGTGATCGCGGCCGACCGCGACCTGCCCGGCCTGGTGACGCGGCTGCGCGCGGCGGGCGTGGACCTCGCGCCGGTCGACGAGCCCGGCGCGAGGGTCACGGCGGTGCCGGCGAGCATGGCCAAGGGGCTGGAGTACGACCACGTGGTGGTCGTCGGCCCCGAGGCCATCGTCGCCGCGGAGCCGCGCGGCCTGAACCGCCTCTACGTGGCCCTCACCCGGGCGGTCTCGCGGCTCGACGTGATCGGGCCGCTGCCGGTCACCCGGTCCGGCGCAGCGCGCGGGCCGCGCTGACCACGTTGGCCAGCGACGCCTCGACCTGCTCGTAGGTACGGGTCTTCAGGCCGCAGTCCGGGTTCACCCACAGCCGCTCGGCGGGCAGCACCTCGAGCGCGGCCCTGAGCAGCGCGGCCACCTCGTCCTCGGCCGGCACGCGAGGGGAGTGGATGTCGTACACGCCCGGCCCCAGGCCGCGGGAGTAGCCGCCCACGCCGCCCAGGATGCGCGCTCCCGACCTGGCCGACTCGATCGTGGTCACGTCGGCGTCCAGGCCGTCGATCGCGGCCAGGATCTGGTCGGCGTCCGAGTAGCACAGGTGGGTGTGGATCTGGGTGCGGTCGGCGGCCACACAGGTGGCCCTGCGGTAGGCGGCCACCGCCCACTCCAGGTAGTCCGCCTGGCCGCTCGCGCGCAGCGGCAGCAGCTCGCGCAGCGCCGGCTCGTCCACCTGGATGACGGAGATGCCCGCCGCCTCCAGGTCGCGCACCTCCTCGGCGATGGCGTCGGCGACCTGCCAGGTCACCTCGCGCAGCGGCAGGTCGTCGCGGACGAACGACCACGCCACGATCGTGACCGGCCCGGTCAGCATGCCCTTGACCGGCTTGCCGGTCAGCGACTGCGCGTAGCCCGCCCACCGCACGGTGATGGGGGCGGGCCGGCGCACGTCGCCGTGCAGCAACGGCGGCCTGGTGCAGCGCGAGCCGTACGACTGGACCCACCCGTGCCTGGTGACGGCGAACCCGTCGAGGTGCTCGGCGAAGTACTGCACCATGTCGTTGCGCTCGGGGCTCGCCGTGGACGAGCACGTCGAGGCCGAGCCGTTCCTGGAGCCTGATCGCGCGCTCGATCTCCTTCTCCACCAGTGCCTCGTAGTCGGCCACCGGCAGCGTCCGGTCGGCGCGGGCCGCCCGCAGCTCGCCGGTCTGGGGGAAGGAGCCGATCGTGGTGACCGGCAGCGGCGGCAGGCCGAGATGCTCGGCCTGTGCCCTGGCCCGCACCGGGTAGGGGCTGCGGGCGGGCGGCGGGGCGCTCTCCCGGCGCGGCGGCGCCGCCTTCTCCTCGGCCGCCGGGGTGGCGCCCTCGGCGAACAGCCGCGCCAGCGTGACCACCTCGGCCACCTTCTCCTCGGCGAACGCCAGCCGCTCGCGCAGCTCGGGCGCCAGCTCGTCCTCCACCGCCACCGTGTACGGCACGTGCTGCAGCGAGCACGAGGTGCTCACCACCACCCGCTCCGCCCGTACGGCACGCAGCGCCTCCAGCGCCCCAGCGGGAGCGGTCCGCCACACGTCACGCCCCGACACCACGCCGGCGACGACCGTCTTGCCCGGCAGCGCGGGCACCCGGCCGCCGCGTACCAGGTCCACCCCGATCGCCTCGACGGGCGTGGCCGCCAGCACGGGCAGCGCCTCGCCGAGGTCGCCGAAGTAGCTCGCCACCAGCAGGCCAGGCCTGGCCGCCGCCGACCCGAGGCGGTCGTAGGCGGCCCGCACCGCCGCCAGCTCGGCCTGAGTCCGGTCGCCGACCAGCGCCGGCTCGTCGAGCTGCGCCCACGCCACCCTTTCGGCGGCCAGCGCCGACAGCAGCTCCTCGTAGCAGTCCAGCACCTCGTCGAGCCGGTCGAGCGCGCCGGCCAGCAGCAGGAAGGTCACCGGGCCGACCACCACGGGCCGCGTCTCGAACCCGAGCGCCCTGGCCTGCCGTACCTCGCCGAGCGGCTTGGCGGCGTCCAGCTTGAAGACGGTGCCGGGCCCGATCTCCGGCACGATGTAGTGATAGTTGGTGTCGAACCACTTGGTCATCCGCAGCGGCGCCAGGTCCCGGGTGCCGCGGGCCATCGCGAAATAGGGGTCCTCGGCGTCCCTGTAGCGCTCGGGCACCGCGCCGAGCAGCACCGCCGTGTCGAGCACCTGGTCGTACAGCGAGAAGGTGTTGGAGGGCAGCCCTTCCAGCCCGAGCTCGGCCAGCCGCCGCCATGTCCGCTCGCGCAGGTCGGCGCCCACCCGCTCCAGCTCCGCGCGGCCGGTGCGCCCGTCCCAGTACGCCTCGAGGGCCCGCTTCAGCTCGCGGTTCGGCCCGATCCGCGGATAGCCCAGGACGGTGGACGAAGGAAAAGAAGTCATGGGCCCACCGAACACGGACGGCCGGCCCGGGTGCATCATGAATTGATGCTGCTTATGCTTCGGGAGATCCAGTGTTTCGAGCGCGTCGCCGCGCTGCGGAGCTTCTCCCGTGCGGGCGCCGAGCTGGGGATGTCGCAGCCCGCGGTCAGCCAGGCCGTCACCCGCCTGGAGAAGGCGCTGAACGTGCGGCTGTTCGACCGGTCGGCCCGGGCGGTACGGCTGACTCCCGAGGGCACGGCGCTGCTCGGCCCCGCGCACCAGGTGCTCGACAGCGTGCGGTCGTTCGGCCATGAGGCGGCCCGGCTGGCCAGGCCGGTCATCCATCTGGCTTATCCACCGCTGGCGGGGCCGCTCGTGGCGCGCATCGCCCGGAGGCTCGCGGGACGCGGGATCGCGGTCGAGCTCCTGGCGGCCGGGCGCGGCGCGGCGGCGAAGGCGCTGGACGCGGGCGAGGCGTCGGCGGCCATCGTGGCCGTTCCCGCGCCGCCGAGGTTCGTCACGGGCGCCCGGTTCCACGTCAGCGTCGACCGGCTGGCCGTACCGGTGGACCACGCGTGGCGGTCCAGGGTCACGGCCGCCGAGCTGGGCGGCCGTGACGTGCTGATCCCCGGCGGGCGCTGGACGGGACTGCCGGGCAGGCACCGGCAGGTGGCCGACGACGACTTCGCCGCGGCGCTCGACCTGGTCGCCGCGGGAGCGGGGCTGCTGCCCATCCCGCAACTGGTCGCCAGGACCGTGCGCCGCGACGACATCAGGTTCGTCCCGCTGGAGGCGGGGGAGCTGCGCCTGACCTACACGCTGGCGTGGGCGGGGGAGGCGGTCACGCCGGAGCTGATGGCCCTCGTCCAGGCGGTGCAGCAGGCGTTGTGGACGCGGTGACGTTCTTCAACGCCTCGCGCCGGCTCAGGCCGCTGATGCCCTTGGCCTCGACGTAACGGACGACCTCACAGGGGTTGGTCTTGGCGTACTCGCGCAGCGCCCAGCCGATCGCCTTGCGGGCGAAGAAGTCGATGTCGGACAGGCTCGGCTCGATGCAGGCGTAGAGCAGCGCCGTGTCGGTGCGCTCCTTGAACCTGTTCTGGGCCAGGATCGCGGTGCGGCGCTTCCACAGGTTCTCCGTGTGCGCCCACTCCAGCAGCAGCGGCCGCATCGCGCCGGGGTAGGCGGCCAGCAGCCCGCCCACCCGGTGGGTGGCGATCTCGTCGACCAGGTCCCACCACGCCCCCGAGACGACCATCTCCTCGTACATCGGGACGGTGTAGAGGGTCTGGTAATCCCGGTAGTGGCGGGAGCCCGACAGCTCGATCGCCGCGTAGCGCTCCTCGCGGAACTCCGCCTCCCGCCACAGCTCCAGCACCGCGCGCCGCCACTCGGGCGCGCTCTCGACGCGGTGCTCGGCGAAGACCCGCTTCAGCGCCGCCTTCCTCGGCACGGACTGCACGCCGAGGAAGGGCATCTCCGACTTCATGTACGCCTGCATGGCCGGAGCCTTGTCCGGCTCGGCGATCTCCCGCAGCGCCAGCCGTACCGCCTTGGCGAGGCTCATGCCTGGGACTGGGTGGTCCGCTCGCCGGTGGCCAGGCCGTCGAAGAGCACGGTGATGTAGTGCTCGGCCAGGCCCGTGGTGTTGAGCCTGCCCCCAGGCCGGAACCAGCGCACCGCCACCCAGATCGTGTCGCGGATCATGCGGTAGGTCAGCTTCGGGTCGACGTCGGCGCGGAACTGCCCGGCCGCCTGCCCCGCCTTGATCTGCCGCACCCACATCTGCTCCACGTCGTCCTCGGCCTTGACGAGGTAGTTGAAGCGGGGGAACTGGCGCAGGTAGTTCCAGTCGTTCTGCATCACGGTGATCGCGGCCCGGTGCGGCTCCAGCGTGCCGAACCCGATGCGGACCATCTCCGACAGCACCGTGCGCGGGTCGCCGCCGCTCTCCTGGGCCGCCCGGTAGCGGGCGATCAGGTCGTCGAGGAAGGTGGACAGCACCTCGTCGACGATCGTCTCCTTGGAGTCGAAGTGGTGGTAGAGACTTCCTGAGAGGATGCCGGCCTCGTTGGCGATCTCGCGAACGGTCGTCGCCTGGAAGCCCTTGCGTGCGAAGATCTCCGCGGCGAGCTTCACGAGGTGGTCACGGCGCTCGGAGGCCGATCCCGACGCGGCGGCGCGCTTGGTCTTCGGCGGCGCGGCGGTCGGGTTCTTTCGCGTTGTCACGCCTCCATTATGGGCCTTTGCGCAATCGCTTGTTCACCGAACACCCGCAGCTCACCGGCGGTTCCTTACGAACCAAGCGCTTGCTAGGATTCGGTCATGAGCGAGGCCTACATCGTCGGCGCGGTCAGGACCCCCGTGGGGCGCAAGAACGGCGGCCTGGCCGGGGCGCATCCCGCCGACCTCGGCGCCCACGTCATCACCGCGGTCCTGTCCGGCGTCGACCCCGCGGCGGTCGACGACGTGATCTTCGGCTGCGTCGACACGGTCGGCCCCCAGGCCGGCGACATCGCCCGCACCTGCTGGCTCGCGGCCGGTCTGCCGGAGGAGGTGCCGGGGGTGACCGTCGACCGGCAGTGCGGTTCCTCGCAGCAGGCGCTGCACTTCGCGGCCCAGGCGGTGCTCTCGGGCACGGCCGACCTGGTGGTGGCGGGCGGCGTGCAGAACATGAGCATGGTCCCGATCTCGTCGGCCATGACCTTCCCCGGATTCGACACGCCGTTCTCCGGCTCGAAGGGCTGGGCGGCGCGGTACGGCTCGCAGGAGATCTCCCAGTTCGCCGGCGCCGAGCGGATCGCCGCCTCGTGGGGCGTCACCCGCCAGGAGATGGAGGCCTTCGCCCTCACCTCGCACGAGCGGGCCCTGCGCGCCATCGACACCGGACGGTTCGCCGGGCAGATCGTCCCGTACGAGGGCGTCGCTGTGGACGAGGGCCCGCGCAGGGACACCTCGCCGGAGAAGATGGCGGCGCTGCGCCCGCTGCTGCCCGACGGGTCACTGACGGCCGCGCTGTCCTCGCAGATCTCCGACGGGGCCGCCGCGCTGCTGGTCGCCTCCGAGCGGGCCGTACGCGAGCACGGGTTGCGGCCGCGCGCCCGCGTCCACCACCTGTCGGTACGCGGCGCCAACCCCGTCGTCATGCTCGACGCGCCCATCCCCGCCACCGAGCACGCGCTGGCCAGGGCGGGCATGTCCATCGGCGACTTCGACGCGGTCGAGATCAACGAGGCGTTCGCCTCCGTGGTGCTGGCCTGGCTGAAGGCGACCGGCGCCGACCCCGCGATCGTCAACCCCAACGGCGGCGCCATCGCCCTCGGTCACCCGCTGGGCGCCACGGGCGCGGTGCTGGCGGTGAAGCTGCTGCACGAGCTGGAGCGCACCGGCGGACGCTACGGCCTGCAGACCATGTGCGAGGGCGGCGGCCAGGCCAACGTCGCCATCGTCGAGCGCCTCTAGGAGGGCAGGGAGGGCCCGCGCATCGCCTGGCGGGCCTTGCCCATGGCCGCCGTCATCGCCTCCAGCTCCTCGGGGGTGAGCAGGTCGATGAGGAACCTGCGCACCACCTCGACGTGTCCTGGCGCGATCTCCTCGAGCAGCCCCGCGCCCGCCTCGGTGAGCACCGCGAGCACGCCCCTCTCGTCGGCGGGGCAGGTGGTGCGCTCCACCAGGCCGCGCTTCTCCAGCTGGGCGATCTGGTAGGTCAGCCCGCTCTTCGACACCACCACCCCGCGCGCCAGCTCCGTCATCCGCATCCGCCGCTCGGGGGTGGCCGCCAGCAGGGTGAGGATCTCGTACTGCGGATGCGTGAGGCCCGCCGCGCTCTTCAGCTGCTCCTCGATGCGCCTCTCCAGCAGGTGCGAGGCGACCAGGAAGGCCTTCCAGGCGGCCATCTCCTTCGCCTTCAGCCATCGTGTTTCGCTCACGTTCGCCAGTCTATGAGTTGTTCGGATTTGAACGACTGCTTAGGATGGGATTGTTCAAATCCGAACAACAATGACGGAGGCATCCACCATGGCCCGATCGATCACGCTGCTCCTCGCCAGGCTGGCCATCGGGGTCACCTTCCTGCTGCACGGCTGGGCGAAGTTCACCTCCATCGGCATCTCGGGTGTCAGCGCCATGTTCGAACAGGCCGGTGTCCCGCTGCCGGCCCTGGCCGCCCCGGCCGTGGCCCTGCTGGAGGTGGCGGGCGGCGTCGCGCTCATCGCCGGCGCCGCGCTGCCGGTGGTGGGTGCCCTGCTGGCCCTCGACATGGTCGGCGCGATCGTCTTCGTCCACCTGCCCAACGGCTTCTTCGCCGACAAGGGCGGCATCGAGCTCCCGCTCGTCCTCGGCGCGGCCTGCCTCGCGCTGGCGTTCACCGGCGGGGGAGCGCTCGCGGCCGACGGCCTGTGGCGGCGCCGGAAGGAGACCGTCGCGGCGTGAGGCCTGCGCGCAGGGTTGCCGCGTTCGACAGGGGCGGATCCCGCCGGCCGGAAGTGGTCCGTACACGTGCCGGGTTCGTTACCGAGGGTCGTGGGGCCGGGCGTGCTGACGTCCGAAAATGGCTCTAGAAAATAGGAAACTTTCCTATTAGATTTCGAGTCATGCCCAACCCTGGCCGCGACTTGCTTCGCCTTGCCGACTCCGTCATCCTCCCCGGATTCGTGGGGACGACGCCCCCCGACTGGCTCCGCCGCCGGCTGTCCGGCGGCCTGGCCGGGGTCGTGCTCTTCTCCCGCAACATCGCCGACCCCGCCCAGGTGGCGGCGCTGACCTCGGCGCTGCACGCCGAGAACCCCGCGGCACTGGCGGGCGTGGACGAGGAGTCCGGCGAGGTGACCAGGCTCGAGGTCGCCCAGGGGAGCAGCCGGCCGGGCAGCTACGCGCTCGGCGTGGTCGACGACGTCGCGCTCACCGAGGAACTGGCCCGCGACCTCGGGCGTGACCTCGCCGCGGCGGGGATCACGATCGATTTCGCCCCCTCGGCCGACGTGAACTCCAACCCCGGCAACCCCGTCATCGGCCTGCGCGCCTTCGGCGCCGACCCCGAGCTGGTGGCCAGGCACACCCGGGCCTTCGTCAGAGGGCTGCAGGCCACCGGCGTGGCCGCCTGCGCCAAGCACTTCCCCGGCCACGGCGACACCGCCGTCGACTCCCATTACAGTGTGCCGGTCGTGGCCGGAGAGATCGAGGAGCACCTGTCGCCCTTCCGCGCCGCCATCGACGAGGGCGTGCGGGCGATCATGACGGGCCACCTGCTCGTCCCCCGCTACGACGACCAGCGGCCCGCCACGCTCAGCCCCCACGTGCTGACCGCTCTCCTGCGCGAGGAGCTCGGCTTCGACGGCGTGGTCATCACCGACGGGATCGAGATGGCGGCCGTCTCCGGCGCGTACGGCGTCGGCGGCGCGTCGGCCATGGCGATCGCCGCGGGCGCCGACGCCATCTGCGTCGGCGGGGAACGGTCGGACGAGGCGACGGCCGTCGAGGTGCGCGACGCGATCGCCCACGCCGTCCTGGAGGGCAGGCTGCCCGAGGAGCGCCTCGCCGAGGCCGCGCGCAGGGTCACGGGCCTCGGCGCGTGGTCGGCCGCGACCAGGGCGGCGCAGCGCGCCCGCAGTGGGGCCGAGGAAGGGCACGCGGTCGAGGGCGAGATCGGCCTCATCGCCGCCCGCCGCGCCGTCAGGGTCACCCGCAGGACGGCCGCGCGGGTCCTGCCGCTGACCGTCGCGCCGCAGGTCGTCGAGTTCTCCCCGGAGATGAACCTGGCCATCGACAAGGGCACGCCGTGGGGTGTGGGCGAGCCGCTGAGCAAGCTCCTGCCCGGCACCACCGTCACCAGGCTCACCGCCGAGGAGTCGCGTGCCGCCGTCCTCGAGAACCTGATCAGGGCCGCCACGGACCGCCCGCTGGTGATCGTCGCCCGCGACGCCCACCGCCACCCGTGGCAGGCCGAGGCGATCAGCCACCTGCTCACCGCCCGCGCCGACGCGGTGGTGGTGGAGATGGGCCTGCCCGAACGCGCCGACCTCGGCGCGGTCCACATCGCGACGTACGGCTCGGCCAGGGTCTGCGGCCAGGCCGCCGCGGAGGTGATCACCGGTACCCTCTGACGTCGTGGACTTCGACGGCGAGGACCTCTCCCACCTCTCGATGACCGACCGCCTCCCCGCGGACGAGCCGCACGTCTTCCGTGACTGCGACCTCACCGCGACCGACTTCTGGGGCGCGTCGCTGGCCGGGGCCAGGTTCGAGTCGTGCGTGCTGGAGCAGACCGACTTCCGCAAGGCCGACCTCGACGGCGCGGTGTTCACCGGTGGGGGAGGGCTGCGGACCAGGTTCGCCGACGCCGACCTGCTCGACGCCGTCTTCACCGACGTCGACCTGTCCTCGGCGCACTTCGGCGGCGCGCTGCTCACCGACGCCGCCTTCACCGGCTGCCGGATGATCGGCGCGTCGCTCACCGGCTCGAGGGGCACCGGGTTCACCCTCGCCCGCTCGAACCTGACCATGGCCAACCTGGGTGGCTGCTCCCTGCGCGGTCAGCGGCTCGACGGCATCAGGTTCGACGACGCCGACCTGTCGGGGTGCGACTTCACCGAGGCCGTCCTCAGCGACTGCCGCCTGGTCGGCACGAGGGTGCTCCAGACCGTCTTCGCCAAGGCCGACCTGCGCGGCGCCGACCTCGGCCAGCCCGACGACGCCAAGCTGCGCGCCCTGTCCGGGGCGATCATCAACCAGGCGCAGGCCAACGCGATCCTCGCCGCACGCGGCCTCACCGTGGTGTGAGCCCGCAACCGGACGGCGTGCGCCCGTGCGAGCTCACCGTGGTGTGAGCCCGCCCCCGGCACCGGACGGCGTGAGCCCGTGCCGGCTCAGCGCGGTGTGAGCCGCCGCAGCGTCTCGTCCGCCTCGGCCATGATCCGCCCGATCAGCTCCTCGCACGAGGGCAGGTCGTCGAGCACGCCGACCACCTGCCCCGCCGCCATGACGCCGAGATCGGTACGGCCGTCGACCATGGCCGCCCGCAACAGCATCGGGGTGTTGGCCGCCTGCAGCACCTGGGACCAGGTCAGGTCCCTGCCCTTCCGCATCCCGCGGCCCTCGGCCAGCAGGTGCGCCCAGGACAGCCCCGACAGCCGCTTGAAGCGGGCGGCGTTGACGACCGCGCGCAGCAGGCGGGCGCGTTCGAGCGAGGCGACGAACGGCGTGGCGAGCACCCGGTGCGGCACCCCGTCGACCTTGCGGGTCACGAGCGTGTCGGTGGCCTCCAGGTAGAGCCGCTTCACCTGGTCGGGTACCGGGGAGTCGGAGGTGAGCAGGAAGCGGGTGCCCATGGCGACGCCCGCCGCGCCGTACGCCATGGCCGCCACCAGGCCGCGGCCGTCGAAGAAGCCGCCCGCGGCGACGACGGGGATGTCGACGGAGTCGACGACCTGGGGCAGCAGCAGGGTGGTGGGGATCGGCCCGGTGTGCCCGCCGCCCTCGCCACCCTGGACGATCACCGCGTCCACCCCCCACGCGGCGACCTTCTCGGCGTGGCGGCGCGCGCCGACGGACGGGACGGTGACGACGCCCGCCTCCTTCAGCCTGGCGATCAGCTCCCGGCGCGGGGCGAGGGCGAAGGAGGCGACCCTGACACCCTCGCGGATCATGACCTCGACCCGTTCGTCCGCGTCGGCGGCGTCGGAGCGGATGTTGACGCCGAAGGGCGCGTCGGTGCGCTCCTTCACCTCGCGGATCGCGGTCGTCATCTGGTCCAGGGACATGGTGGAGGCGGCGACGACGCCGAGGCCGCCCGCCGCCGAGGTGGCCGCGGCCAGCCGGGCACCCGCCACGTAGCCCATGCCGGTCTGCACGATCGGGTACCGGCAGCCGACCAGGTCGGTGAGCGCGGTTCTCACAGCGACTCGCCGCGCAGGCCGCCGGGGTCGAGCGTCTCCAGGATGCGGCGCTCCTCGTCGGTCGGCAGGCGGGTCGTCGGCACGTCGGGCGGAACGGCCAGCTCGAAGCCCGTCGCCGCCACCACCTCGGCCACGCTGACGCCCGGATGGACCGAGACCAGCCGCATCGACCCGTCGGGGGCGCCCAGGTCGAGCACCGCCAGGTTCGTCACCACTCTGCGGACCATCGGGCCGCCCACGCCGGAGATCATGTCGACCTTCTCGACGAACACCCGCGGGCCGTGCCGGGGGATCCAGTAGCTGGTGGGGCAGCAGACGGTGTTGCCGGGCGCCCCCCGCACGCCCAGGAGCTGGGCCTTGGGCCGCTCCCACGGGCCGATGCAGGAGATGTTGGTGTTGCCGTGCCTGTCGATCTGCGAGGCGCCGAGGAACACGTGCCGCCTGCCGTTCAGCACCAGCCACAGGTGGTCGCGGACGGGCAGCCAGCCCTCCACCACGCCGGGCGCGTCGCCGGTCAGCAGGCACACGCCGTCGGTCGTGATCAGGTCGGGCTCGAACGTCATCCTGGCCAGGCGCGCGGCCAGCATCGTGATCGGCCCGCCGATCCCGGCAGCCACGATCTCGCCGTCGCCCCTGAACGCCTCGGCGCAGGCGACCACGCACACATCAGCCCTGCTCATGGTGATACTCCTGCCACGGGGTCGTCGCGTATCGGCGCTGCTCGGTCTCGTTCCTGCCGTAGTCGGGCTCGCACGAGGTGAATCCCGCGCCTCCTGGCGCCTCGACCACGCCGGTCACGAACGACCTGCTGATCAGCAGCGACTGCACCGGCCCCTCCTTCAGCAGGTCGGCGTTGTCGACGAGCCGCTCGCAGGAGACGTAGCAGCTCGTGGCGGCCTTGGCGTAGAGGTCGTCGAAGTAGGGGTCGGGGCCGAGATACTGCGCGTTGCCGCGCCTGTCGGCCCTGTTGAGGTGCACCAGCGCGACGTCCATGGTCAGCGCGGGCGCCGCGACCAGGTCCTCCTCCGTGTACGGCGAGCGCACGGTCCGCAGCTCGGGGTTGACGCGCATGACGTCGGAGCCGAGCCCCGCCCTGGTCGGCAGGAAGGGCAGCCGGTGCGCGGCGGCGAGCAGGCCGAACATGAACATGCCCTCGTCGTACTCGGTGAACTCGATCGCGCCCTGCTGGCGGGCGGTCCTGAAGTGCGGTTCGAGGGGGATGGTGTCGAGCGTCACGAAGGGGGCCACGACCTTGCGCACCTTGCCGGCGGCGCACAGCATGCCGACGTCGGCGCCGCCGTACGAGATGATCGTCAGGTCGGTGGCGGGCGCTCTGAGCAGGGCGCCGACCAGCGCCATCGGCTTGCGGCGCGAGCCCCATCCGCCCACGCCGACCGTCATGCCGCTCTCGATCCTGGCCGCGACCTCGTCGGCCGTCATCACCTTGCTCACCGCAGGAACCTCTCCCTGTGCTCGTCGCCCGTGCCCATCAGGTTCAGCTCGAAGGTGAGGCCCTGCTCGAAGCGGTAGCTGTGCTTGACGTCCACCGGGTCGATGCCGTTGAGCGACTCCTTGGCGCGCCTGATGACGTAGGGATCCTTGCCGGCGATCACGTCGGCCACCTCCATGGCGGCCTCGAGCAGCTTGTCGCGGGCCGTCACGCGCAGCACGGAGCCGAAGGCGTGCAGCTCCTGCGCGGTGACGTTCCTGCACGTGTAGACCATCGCGCGCACGAGGTGCTGCGGCACCAGCCGGGCCAGGTGGGTGGCCGCGCCGAGCGCGCCTCTGTCGACCTCGGGCAGGCCGAAGTAGGCGTCGTCGCTGGCGACCACGATGTCGGCGTTGCCGGCCAGGCCGACGCCGCCGCCGAGGCAGAAGCCGTGCACCGCGGCGACCACCGGCACCGCGCAGTCGTACACGGCGGCGAACGCCTCGTAGCAGCCCCTGTTGGCGCCGACGAGCGCGGAGTGGCCCGCGCTCCGCTGCATCTCCTTGATGTCCACGCCCGCGTTGAACCCGCGGCCCTCGGCTCTCAGCACCACGACCCTGGTCCCGGGGTCCCGCCCCGCGGCGTGGACGGCCCGCGCCAGGTCGTGCCAGTCCCGCACCCGCAGCGCGTTGACCGGGGGGACATCGACGACCACCTCGGCGATCGGTCCCGCCCGCAGCGTGATTCCCATGACGCTCCTGTTGTTACCTAACGCTTGCTTGGTACCGTAGCATCCGTGATCTCCTACGACTACACCGGCAAGGTGGTCCTGGTGACGGGCGGCACCAAGGGGCTCGGGCGGGGGATCGCCCGCGCCTTCCGGTCGGCGGGCGCCGAGGTGGTCGTCTGCGCCAGGACCCCGCCGGACGAACCCGTCGACGGCGCCGGTGTCCGGTTCGTCCGGGCGGACGTGCGCGACCCCGAGGACCTGGAACGGCTGTTCGGCGGGCTCGACCGGCTGGACGTGGTGGTCAACAACGCCGGTGGCGCGCCGTACGCGATGGTCGCCGGCACCTCGCCCCGCCTGCACGCCCGCGTCATCGAGCTCAACCTGACCGCGCCGCTCCTGGTGTCCCAGCGGGCGCACGCGCTGCTCGCCGCCACGGGCGGCGCGGTGATAATGATCGGCAGCACGAGCGGCACCCGCCCGTCCCCTGGAACCTCCGCGTACGGCGCGGCCAAGGCGGGTCTGCACCATCTGGCCGCCTGTCTGGCCGCCGAGTGGGCCCCCGAGGTCAGGGTGAACACGGTCGTGGTCGGCCTGGCCAGGACCGAGAACGCCGGCGAGCACTACAGGGACAGGATCGAGCTCCTCAGCGCGACCATCCCGGCCGGGCGGATGGCCGAGCCGGACGACGTCGGCGAGGTGTGCCTCTGGCTGGCGGGTGCCCGTTACGTCACGGGGGCGCAGGTTCTCGTGCACGGGGGCGGCGAGACCCCTGCCTGGAAGTGGCTGGCATCTGATGAAATCTCCCGATAACCCAAGGAGGTCGCGTGGCGAGGATCTGTGAAGGCCGGGTCGTGATCGTGACGGGTGCCGGGCGCGGCATCGGCAGGGCGCACGCGCTGGAGTTCGCCCGGCAGGGTGCCAAGGTCGTCGTCAACGACCTCGGCACGGGGCGCGACGGCGGCGGCAGGTCGGGCGCCCCCGCCCTCGAGGTGGTCGAGGAGATCCGCGACCTGGGCGGCCAGGCCGTGGCCAACTGTGACGACGTGGCCGACTGGGACGGCGCGGCCAGGCTGGTCAAGATGGCGGTCAGCGCCTTCGGCAGGCTGGACGTGCTGGTCAGCAACGCGGGCTTCCTGCGCGACCGGATGCTCGTCTCGATGACCGAGCACGAGTGGGACGAGGTGATCAGGGTCCACCTCAAGGGCCACTTCCTCCCGTTACGGCACGCCGCCGCCCACTGGCGGGAGCGGTCGAAGGCCGGCGATCGGGTCGCGGCCCGCGTCGTGCACACCTCGTCGGGGGCGGGCCTGCTCGGCAGCGTCGGGCAGGGCAACTACGCGGCGGCCAAGGGCGGCATCGCCACCCTCACCCAGGTCGCGGCGGCGGAACTGGTCCGATACGGGGTGACGGTCAACGCCATCGCGCCCGCCGCCAGGACCAGGATGACCGAGGAGGTGTTCACGGCCACGATGGCCAGGCCGGAGCACGGATTCGACCCCATGGACCCGGCCAACGTGGCCCCGCTGGTGGCCTGGCTCGGCTCGGTCGCCTCCGGCCACGTGACCGGCCGGGTCTTCGAGGTGGAGGGCGGGCGGATCGGACTGGCCACCGGCTGGCGGCACGGGCCCGCGGTCGAGAAGGGCGGCCGGTGGGATCCCGCCGAGGTGGGCCAGGCGGTCGACGCTCTGCTGGCCCAGGCGCCCGAACCCGAGCCGGTCTACGGCTCGTGAGCAGAACAACCTTCTGATTACTAAGAGCTACCCATCAACTGCACTCGGCTATATGATCGCTTTGGCTTTGACCCACCCGGTCAAGCGGAGTCAACGGGATGGCCGCGCGCTACGGGCCCATGCGTGCCGCCGTCCGCGACCCCAACTGGCGAAGGAGCTGAAGTGATCAAGAAGCTGTGCGCAACCGGTGCCCTCGTGGCAGCGGCCGCGGGCGCCACGCTGCTGGCGCCCCCCGCACACGCCGACACGTGGACGAGCAACTGGAGCCACAACAGCGACGCCTGGCTGTCGGGCAACACCTTCGGGAACGTGCGGGCCGCCAACGTCGGCGCCGGTCGCTCCACGAACGTCAACAACATCAACGGCATCGCGAACACGGCCTCCAACGGCAGCATCGTGGTGACGTACATCTTCTACTAGCCACCACGTCCTCCCCCACGGATGGAACGTTCCACAACAACCTGACCTGGAAGGTAGCCGACATGCTCAAGAAGCTCTGCGTCACCGGAATCGTCGTCGCCGCCGCGGGCGCCACCCTCATGAGCGCCCCCGCCAGCGCCGACACCTACATCCGCAACAGCAGCCACAACCACGGGGCCGTCCAGTCGGGCAACAACTTCGGCAACGTGTTCGCGGGCAACTTCGGCACCCGTGGCGCGACCAACGTCAACAACATCAACGGCAACGCCATCACCGCCACCAACCGCAGCGGCGTCGGCGTCAGGTTCTGGGTCGACTAGTCGGCCTCATCAGCGTGCGAGCCGGGTCGGCGACGACCCGGCTCGCGCCTGTTGCGTAACATCCGTCGGGTGACGATCTGTGCATATGTGACATGTGATAGCGCTGAGTCCCGCGACGACGAGCGTGATCCGGTGCTGGCCGCCTGGCGCGCGGCAGGCATCGAGGGCAGGGCGGTCCGGTGGGACGATCCCGGTGTCGACTGGAGCGTGTTCGACGCCGCCGTGGTCCGTTCCGTATGGGACTACGTCGACAGGCGCCCGGAGTTCCTGGCGTGGGCGAAGGCGGCCGCCGGCGTGACCCGGCTGCTCAACCCGGCGCCGATCCTCCTCGCCAACACCGACAAGACCTACCTGCGCGAGCTGGGCCTGCCGGCCGTGCCGACGCACTGGTCGGCCGACGACCTGCCGGACTGGCCCGAGTACGTCGTCAAGCCGGCGGTCTCGGCGGGAGCGCGCGACACGATCAGGACCACCGACAGGGCGGCGGCGAGGGCGCACGCGCAGGCGCTGACGGACGCGGGCCGTACTCCGATGGTCCAGCCGTACCTCGACATGGTCGAGGCCGAGGGCGAGACGTCGCTGCTCTATTTCAACAGGACCTTCAGCCACGCCGTCCGGCGCAACGCGATGCTCGCCGGAGGGCAGACCCTCGCCGACAACGGCCGCGCCGACCCGCGCACGCCGGCCCCCGACCTGGTCGAGCTGGCCGAGAAGGTGCTCGCGGCGGTGCCGGGCGACCTGCTCTACGCCAGGGTCGACCTGATCAGGCTCCCGGACGGCAGCCCCGCCCTGATGGAGCTGGAGCTCACCGAGCCCTACCTCTATCTGAGCCACATGGACGGCGCGGCCGACCGGCTCGCCCAGGCGCTCACCGAGCTGCTCTGAGGGGCGGAAAACCCGTTGCGCGGTGCGGCGGCGGGTTGGTTGACTGCGCACGACGAGCAGGAACACGAGCGACGTGAGGGGGAATGTTGATGCCCGCGGCCACCGAGGTCGCCGTCGCGCGCCCTCGAGCGGACTCACCCCCTGGCCGGAGCGGCCCGCGGGGCTGATCCCGCCTGGCGTGACGGCGGCACAGGTGTCCCGTCCGCAACGCCTCGAAAGTGCTACTCCGTTGCCTCGTAAGAGTTCGTTCCGCTGCGTCAACTGCCGGCTCGACGTCCCCATGGACGCGCCCGGCACCCGTCACCGCAACCACTGCCCGACCTGCCTGTGGTCCCGCCACGTCGACCGGACCCCCGGCGACCGCGCCGCCGACTGCGCGGCGGGGATGGCGCCCATCGCCATCCACGTCCGCCAGGGCGGCGAGTGGCAGATCATCCACCGCTGCACCTTCTGCGGCGAGCTCGACGCCAACCGCATCGCGGGTGACGACAACCCGCTCACGCTGATGCGCCTGGCCGTCGCCCCGCTCGCGCAGCCGCCCTTCCCGCTCGACTGGTTCGCCCGCCTCTGAGTCTCAGGCGGTGATGCCCCCGTCCACCGGGATCACCGCGCCCGTCAGGTAGGCGCCCGCCCGCGAGGACAGGAAGATCGCCGCCCCGGCCATGTCGTCGGGGCGGCCGATCCGGCCCAGCGGCACGCCGGCGGCGACCAGCTCGCGGGTGGCGGGATCGTCGAGGGCGAAGGCCATCATCCTGGAGTCGAACGGGCCTGGGGCGATCGCGTTGACCGTGATGTGCTGGGGGGCGAGCTGCCTGGCCAGGTGCCTGGTCAGCATGTGGACTCCCGCCTTCGCCGCGGAGTAGGCGTAGTTCTCCATCGCCGGAACCCTGATGCCGTCGACGGAGCCGATGTTGATCACCCGGGCCGGGTCGTCGGCGTCCGCCGCCGCGCGCAACTGGGGGAGGAAGCGCTGCGTGAGGAAGAAGACGCCCTTCACGTTGATGCCCCAGAGCTTGTCGAAGGCGTGCTCGGGATACTCCTCCAGCGGGGCGCCCCAGGTCGCCCCCGCGTTGTTGACCAGCACGTGCAGCGGCCCCTCGACCGCCTCGACCAGCCTGTCGACGCCCTCGGGCGTCGACAGGTCGGCCGGCACGGCCACGCAGCCCAGCTCGTCGGCGGCCTTGGCGACCTCGGCCGTCTTGCGCGCGGAGATGTAGACCGTGGCTCCGGCCGCGACGAACCCCGCCGCGATCATCCGCCCGATGCCCCTGGAGCCGCCCGTGACGACGACCTTCTTGCCTTCCACCGAGAACAGCGTCATGGTGGGGAAGCATGCCATACCGACCGGTCGGTTTCCAGGGTGGTCACAGGCCGGGGATGCGGCCGTTCCTGAACAGGTCGACGAACGTCTGGTGGTCCTGGCGGGCCTGCGCGCCGTAGGCGTGGGCGAAGTCCACCAGCATCCTGACGAACCCGGTCGTGTCACCGTCGATGGCCGACACGATCGCCTCCTCGGTGGAGAAGTCGACCAGGTCGTGTGCGGACTCGTCGTCGGCGACCGAGTGCATCCTGGCCACCGCCCGCCCGAGATCGCGCACGATCGAGCGCAGTTCGCCGGGCTCGTTGACGTCGTCCCAGTCAAGGTCGGCCGAGTACGGCGAGACCTCCGCCACCAGCTGCCCTATCCCGTCGAGCGTGGTGTAGCCGAGCCACGGATCGGCGTAGGCCTGCAGGGCGCGCTGCGACTCGGCGGTCCTGTGCCCCTGGTGCCTGAAGTAGGCGGCGACCTTCTCGTCGTGGATGTGCCTGGCCACGGCGGGCACCTGGGCCTGCTTCATGTAGAGGATGACGTCGTTCTCCAGCGCCTGGGTGCGGCCCTCCAGCAGGAGGTTGTAGGACGGCAGCCCCGCCGAGCCGATGCCGACGCCCTTGCGCAGCGCCACGTCCTTGATGACGTGCTCCACGGGGCCGGCGAGGCCGGGCAGCGTGGTGAGGTAGTCGTCGAAGGCGGCCACCACCGCCGCCCTGGTCCCTTCCGAGACCGGCTCGCGTCCGTCGATGAGCGCGAAGCGCCGGTCGTAGTCGTCGATCACGGTCTCGACGTCGAGCAGGGCCACGCGCGTGTGCAGCCGCGCCGACTGCAGCACCCGGTGGAGCACGCCCGTGGTGGTGCCCAGCGTCAGCGAGCCGATCGCGTCGTCGCCGCCCTTGGCGATGGCGGTCAGCTCGGTCAGGTAGGCGGTGCCGAAGTCGCTCACCAGGCGGGAGATCGCCTCGTCGGACAGGGCCTTGCCGTACCCGATGAGGGCGACGCTGGCCGCGAAGCGCTTCAGGTCCCAGGTGTAGGGCCCGACGTAGGCCTCGTCGAAGTCGTTGACGTTGAAGACGAGGGCACCGGAGGCGTTCATGTAGGTGCCGAAGTTCTCGGCGTGCAGGTCGCCGTGGATCCAGACCCGGCGGGTGGGCCCGTCCAGGTAGGAGTCGTCGGCGAAGTCGCCGGTCATGTCGGCGTAGAAGACGGCCGCGCTGCCGCGGTAGAAGGCGAACGCCGACCCCGCCATCTTCCTGAACTTGCGCAGGAACGCGGCGGGGTCACGCTCGATGGAGGGGCCGAACTCGGTGGTCAGCACCTCGAGGAGGTGTGACGCGCGGCTCTGTGTCGCCATAGTTCACCGTAGTCCCGCGCGCCCCTCCAGGCTAGGTCGCGCGCGGCAGCGCCCGCACGCTGACGACGGCGAGCGCGGCGGCCAGCAGCAGCAGCCCCGCGGCCTGACCGGCCCAGGTGGCCACCAGGGGCTGGGTGAAGACGCCCTCGACGTCGTAGCGGACAGGCGCCCGCAGCACGCCCAGCAGCGCCGCGACGACGGCCAGGGCCAGGCTCCAGGCCGGCGGGGCCTTCCGGGCGAGGCAGACCACGCCCGCCACCGCGGTCGCGACCGCGCTCAGGCCGTGCGGGTCGATCCACCCGGCCATCCAGTCCAGACCGGCGCCGGTGTAGAAGGCCAGGTCCCGGGTGATACCGAATCCGGCGGCGACGTACAGGACGACCAGCCCCAGCGGCAGGACCGCGAGCAGTGACGAGCGGCGCACCGGCGCGTCCCGGTGCTGGCCGAGCAGGAGCGCCGCGGCGGGGACCGCCGTCACCAGCAGGTAGGACAGCTCGTCGACGGCCGGCCGCTCCCAGACGAACAGCTCCTGCGCGAGCGTGACCCCGAGGAACAGCAGGCCGGCGTAGGCGAGGATCCTCGCCGCCCGCACCCGGCCGAGCGCGAGCGTGGCGAAGGCCGCTATCCCGACGAGATCCGCCGCCGCGGACACGAGCTGCCACGCCTGCCCGGCCGGATCGGTGATCAGGAACTCGGCGGGGAGGGAGCCGACGACACCGAGGGAGAACAGCGTGCCGACGAGGCCGTACCAGCCCAGCACGGCGTGGAAGCCCAGGCCGAGCAGGGCGACCAGCCGGACCGCGTCGCCCATCGCCCGGTAGCGGGGAGCGGCGCCCAGCCCGCCGGCCCTGGTCCTGACCGCCAGCGCGGCCACGGAGGCGACCTCGCGCCAGCTCGGCCGCGGATTGTCCTCGTCCGGGACCTGGCCGGCGCTGTCGAGGTAGGCGTCGACCATCTCCTCCTCGCGCTCGGCCCGGTAGGAGGCGGGCAGCATCCTGAGCACGAAGCGGTAGCGCTGCTCCAGCAGGGTCATGCGAGACCTCCGGCGGCCGACGGTCGGGGGGTGAAGGCGCGCCTGCGGGCGTCGAGCCGTGCGGTGGCGGCCTGGAGGGTGCCGGACAGCCTGGCGACCTCCGTCTGGAGCGCGCCCTCGCCGGCGTCGGTGAGGCGGTAGTAGCGGCGCAGCCGCCCCGACTGCACCTCCTCGTGGTCGAGCTCGACCAGGCCCTCGGCGGCGAGCCGGTCGAGCACGCCGTACAGCGTGCCGATCTTCAGCTGCACCTTGCCCTCGGACAGGCGCTCCACTTCCTGGACGATGCCGTAGCCGTGGCGCGGCTCGTCGAGAAGTGCCGTCAGAGCCAGGAACATGGGCTCCGTCATATTCATGAACTCACCATAACATGCCTGACAAGATATCAGGCGCGCTGGCTCGAGACCGAGACGACCTCTCCCGTCATGTAGCCGGAGTACTCGCTGGCCAGGAAGACGATCACGTTGGCCACCTCCCACGGCTCCGCCGCCCTGCCGAACGCCTCCCGCTCCACCAGCTCGGCCAGCACCTGCTCGGTGGTGACCTTGGACAGGAACGGGTGCATGGCCAGCGAGGGCGCGACGGCGTTGACCCTGATCCCGTGCTCGGCGGCCTCGACGGCGGCGCACCTGGTCAGCGCCATCACTCCGGCCTTGGCCGCGGCGTAGTGCGACTGCCCGCGCTGCGCCCGCCAGCCCACCACCGAGGCGTTGTTGACCACCACGCCCGCGCCACGCGGGATCATGTGCCGCAGCGCCGCGCGCGTGCAGCGCATCGTGCCGGTCAGCGTCACGTCGAGCACCGCGTGCCACTGCTCGTCGGTCATCTCGGCCAGCTCCGCGGTGCCGCCCAGGCCCGCGTTGTTGACCAGCACGTCGAGCCGCCCGTGCGCGGCCACCGTCGCCTCGACCAGCGCGCGCACCTGGTCCTCCGAGGTGACGTCGCACGGTACGGCCAGCGGCTCGACCCCGGTCAGCGCGGCCAGCGCCTCGGCCGCCTCCCGCAGCCGCCGCTCGTGCCGGTCGGAGACGACCACGGTCGCGCCCTCCTCGGCGCACCGCCGGGCGGTCGCGTAGCCGATGCCGGTGCCCGCGGCGGCGGTGACCAGCGTGACCTTTCCTTCGAGCAGGCCGTGTGACTTCACTTGGGCAGCCCCAGGGTGCGTTCGGCGATGATGGTGCGCTGGATCTCGCTCGATCCCGCGTAGATGGTGTCGGCGCGGCTGAACAGGTAGAGCCGTTGCAGGTCGCCGAGCTCGCCCACCAGCCCCTCCTTGCCCAGCACCGCCTGGGCCAGCTCGCCCAGCCGCTGGTGCCACTGCGACCAGTAGAGCTTGGCGACGGAGGGCTCGGCGCCGGGCCGCAGCGCGTTGAACCGCATGATCCGCAGCTCCAGCCACGACCGTGCCAGCTCGTCCCTGATCAGCGGGTCGTCGAGCGCGCCCGTCCGCCGCGCGGCCGCGACGACCTTGGCCAGCTCGCGCTGGAAACCGATCTGCTGGCCGAGTGTGGAGGCGCCGCGCTCGTGGCCGAGCGTCGCCATCGCCACCTTCCAGCCCTCGCCCGGCGCGCCGAGGATGTTGTCCTTCGCGGTCCTCGCGCCGTCGAAGAACACCTCGTTGAACTCGGCGGTGCCGGTGAGCTGCCGGATCGGGCGCACCTCCACACCGGCCTGCCGCATCGGCACCAGCAGGTAGGACAGGCCCCGGTGCCGCTGGGAGCCCTCCTCGGTACGGCACAGCACGAAACACCAGTCGGCCACGTGGGCCAGCGACGTCCACACCTTCTGCCCCGTGACGACCCACGCGTCGCCGTCGAGCACGGCCCTGGTCTGGACGTTGGCCAGATCGGAGCCGGCCTCGGGCTCGGAGTAGCCCTGGCACCACAGCTCGTCGCCGCGCCGGATGGGCGGAAGGAAGCGGTCCTTCTGCTCCCGCGTCCCGAAGTCGAGGATCGTGGGACCGATCAGCCCCTCGCCGATGTGGCCGACCCGGGCGGGGGCGTCCGCCTTCGCGTACTCCTCGTGGAAGGCGATCTGGTCTTCGAGGGAGGCGTCGCGGCCTCCGTACTCCTTCGGCCAGGCCAGGCACGTCCAGCCCGCCCTGCCGAGGTGGCGCTCCCACGCGTGCCGTACGTCGTGGCCCTCGTGCTCGCGGCCGGGGCCGCCCAGCCCGCGGGCGTGCGCGAACTCGCCCGACAGCGCCGACTCCAGCCAGTCCCTGATCTCGTGCCTGAGCGTCATGAGGCGAATCGCCCGTAGCCGCCGCGGAAGAAGAGCAGCGGCCCGCCGTCGGCGTGGGCGTCGAGCTGGTGCACCCGCGCCACGACGATCACGTGGTCGCCCGCGGGGTGCTCGGCCTCGATCGAGCACTCGAGCCAGGCCAGCGCGCCCTCGAGTAACGGGTTGCCGCCGGGGGAACGGCTCCAGGCCAGGCCCGCGAACTTGTCGCCGCCCCTGGCCGCGAGCTGCGCGCAGACCTGCTGCTGGTGCTCGGCCAGTACGTTGACGGTCAGCGTTTCGGCCGCCCGGAGCCGGGGCCAGCTGGTGCTGGTGTGCGCGACGCAGAAGGCCACGAGCGGCGGGTCGAGCGAGACGGAGGTGAAGGAGTTGGCCGCCAGGCCGCTCGGCGCGCCGCTGTCGGGGTCGAGGGCGGTGATGGCCACGACGCCCGTGGCGAACCTGCTCAGGACCGACCTGAAGTGCTTGGCGGCGTTGCCGGCGGGGCGGTCGGCTCCGTGGTCGGCGGGGTGGTCGGCGGGGTGCTCGCGGGTGCCGTTGGCGGTGCCGGGCTGGTACGGCGCGACATGCGGCCTGCCGTCACAGCCGTCCGGCGCGATCAGCCGGGCAGCGTGTGTGCTCATGGGCGCCTCCTCGTCCACCACTCTATCTTACCAAGCGCTTGCTTGGACGGTAGGCGTCTCCCCGGAAGGCTGTCAACGCGTTGACAGCCGTTTCCGGCCCGGCATAGCGTCGGTTGTGTGGCCAAGCGCTTGCTTGATTTCAGGGACGCCGCGGCCGTCGCGGGCGTCGGCTACACGCCGTTCTCCAAGGACTCGGGCGTCAGCACGCTGACCCTGGCGTGCAGGGCCGTACTGGCCGCGCTCGAGGACGCGGGCCTCACCGCCGACGACGTGGACGGCCTGGCCACCCACCGGGTGGGCGACTCGGCCGCGCCCTCCGTGGTCGGCCCCGCGCTCGGGATCGCCGCGCCCACCTGGTACCTCGACCACTTCGGCGGCGGCAGCGTCTCGCACGCGGTCGTCGGGCAGGCGGCCCTCGCCGTCGCGGCGGGCCTGGCCGAGACGGTGGTGTGCTACCGCGCGATCAACGCCAGGTCCGAGTTCCGCATGGGGACCGCGCCGAACCCGAGCCCCGAGACCCAGTACCTGGCCCCGTACGGCTACGGCGCCCCGGTCCAGCAGTTCGCCATGTACGCCAGGACCCACATGCTGAAATACGGCACCCTGCCCGAGCACTTCGGGCAGGTGGCGGTCCGGCAGCGCTCCTACGCGGCGGCCAACCCGCGCGCGCTGATGCGCACCCCCATCACCCTCGACGACTACCTGGGCAGCCGCCCGATCGCCGAGCCGCTGCGGCTGCTCGACTGCTGCCTGGAGACCGACGGCGCCTGCGCGGTGGTCGTCACCACCGCCGAACGCGCCCGCGACCTGCGCAGGCCGCCCGTGCTGATCACGGGCGCCGCCTGGGGCGGCGGCGACTCCTTCCTGGCGCCAGGCGAGCCGACCGTGACCGCCGCCGCCGCCCTCGCCCCCCGCCTGTACGGCATGGCCGGCGTCGGCCCCGCCGACATCGACGTGGCCGAGCTCTACGACTGCTTCACCTACTCGGTGATCGTCCAGCTGGAGGACTACGGCTTCTGCGCCAAGGGAGAGGGCGGGCCCTTCGCGGCCTCGGGCGAGGGGCCGCCGGTCAACACCCACGGCGGTTTCCTGTCCGAGGGGTACGTCCACGGGCTCAACCACGTCGCCGAGGCCGTCTCCCAGCTGCGCGGCGAGGCGGGGGAGCGGCAGGTTCCGGGCGCCGAGGTGGCGCTGTCGACCGCCCAGCCGGGGCACATCCTGGCCGCCACGTCGGCACTGATCCTGCGGAAGGGATGAGCGTGGACAGGGACTCGGCCGAGTGGTGGGACCTGGTGGCCAAGGGCGTTCTGGCGGTGCAGCGCTGCTCCTCGTGCGGCCTGGCCAGGTTCCCGGCCAGGGCGTTCTGCGCGGCGTGCCGTACCGAGGGGTGGTCGTGGGCGGCCGTGGCGCCCGAGGGGCTGGTGGAGAGCTGGATCGTGAGCCACTGGCGGGCCGCGGCGCCCTTCACGGTCGTGCGCGTACGGCTGGCCGAGGCGCCGCGGTGCGTGCTGTACGGGACCTGGCGGGGCGAGGGAGAGCCGCGGCGGGGACAGCGGGTGCGGGCGCTGTTCGCGGACGGGCCGCTGATCGAGTGGACCGCCTGAGGGGACGCCGACCGCGTGGGCGGCGTGGGGGGAGGCGGACCCCGCCTGACGACGAGAGCGCGCTCTTACCAAGAGAGCGCGCCCTGGCGGGCGTGGGGGACCCGCCAGGACGCGCCTCCGTACCGTGCGCGTCGACCCAGGACCCCGGCGAGGGATGGGGTCCTACGCCGAGTGCTCGCGCACGGAGCCGGTGGGGGAGTGACCGTCTGTCGTGGGGTGCCGGTAGCGCTCGGCGATGCGGAGTGCCGCGCCTACCGGGTCGTCGATGGGGTGCGTGACGGTCGATCCCTCCTCGTGCCATTCGAACGAGCCGTCCCTGCACCACACGGTCAACTCGGTCAGTACGGACAGCACGGACATGCCATTCCCATTGCTCTGGTAGGTGTGGGTGAACCCCTGGCGGTGCAACGCGTAACGCAGTAAACGTGTTGCCTCGCGGGGGTCGTGCCAGGGCAGGTACGGCGTACCCGCGCGGACCGGCAGCACCGGCCGTCACCCCCTCGCCCGACCTTTCGATGGATTTGTACCAACGAATGGATGATGCGGCTGTCAATGCCGTCCGGTCAAGGGGTTGTAGCTAGATAGAACCAGATCGTCTAAATTGTTGGAACAAAAGGGGTGAAAGTGGCTCGGTCGTCGCTGTATCAGCAGGTGGCTTCGGATCTGCGAAGGGCCATCTACTCCGGCGACCTCGGCCCCGGGGCGCAATTGCCCACAGAAGCCCACCTTCAGGACCAGTACGGCGTAAGCCGCAACACAGTCAGGCTGGCCCTCGGCGAGCTGGTGAACGAGGGCCTCGTCACGCGCGCGCCCCGGCGCGGCACGATCGTCCGCGACCGCCGTCCGCTGCTGATGTATCCGCAGCGGGAGCTCGCCGCGCAGCCGCGCGGCGAGGTGCGCGAGGCCTTCGCCTACGCCGTCTCCCAGGAGGGCCGCGAGCCGAGCCAGACGATCGAGGTGCAGATCGTGAGCCCGGTCGAGGAGATCGCCAGCCGGCTGCAGCTGGGCGACCGCGACCTGGCGGTCGTCAGGCGCCGGCTGCGCTTCGTCGACGGCCAGCCGTACAACACCAACGACTCCTACTTCCCGCGGACGCTGGTGCAGGACTCCGAGATCGCCAGGCCGGGAGACATCGCCCGCGGGGCCAACAGGGTGCTCGAGGAGCTCGGCCACAAGCAGGTGCGGGTGGTCGACGACATCATGGCGCGGATGCCGAACCAGGAGGAGGCCGAGCGCCTCCAGCTGGAGCTGGGGACCCCGGTCGTCGTCTACATCAGGGTCGGCTACGACAGCGCCGACACGCCGGTGCGCGTGGCCGTCTCGGTGCTCCCGGCCGACAAGCACCTGATTCGCTACGAGCTGGGCCTCCGCTAGGACCACGCTCGCTTGGGGGTGATCCCGTCCGTGCGGCGCGGGTCGTCGTTCCGCGCTGGGCACGGTGGAGTTGTGCATACTCCCCCAAATTGCATTTTTCCCTGAAATATCGCCATGAAAGCCGTGCGCCACCGGTTGAACACGCTCCGTGTTCACTCCGTCACCCATCGGAACGAAGGGCAGAAACATGCACTCCAACACCCTGCTTCCCCCGCTGACCCTCCGGCGTGCCGTACCCGACGACCTTCCCGGCGTCCTCTCCCTCCTCGCCGACACCGCCGAGTGGCTCCACGCGCAGGGCGTACGGCAGTGGCCGCGCGGCGGCTTCGGCCCCGAGCGGATCGTGCCGCTGATCGAGGAAGAGGTCCTCTACCTGCTAGAAGGCCACTTCGGGGAAACCGTCGCGACCATCGCCCTCGACGGTCACGCGGACGAGGAGTTCTGGACCCCGGCCGACGATCCCGGCTCGGCCCTCTACGTCCACAAGCTCGCCGTCTCCCGCGCCGCCGCGGGAACGGGTCTCGGCGACGCGCTCCTCGACTGGGCGGGAAGCGCCGTCGCGGCGTCGGGGCGGCACTGGCTGAGGCTCGACTGCGCGAAGGGCAACCCGCGGCTCCAGCAGTACTACCTGCGGCGCGGCTTCCGCCACCTCCGCACGGTGGACCTGCCGCACCGGGCATCGGGCGCGCTGTTCCAGCGTCCCGCCGGCATGCGCACCAGCGTCGCCGACGACCTGTTCCGGACCCTGGATCTTGTCGATGCCTGACGTGGTTTGTCAGATATGATCGCTGCCCTCCTCTGTGCCAAGAGGAGGGCAGATTAGGCGATAACCTCTCTTTCATGACCGGATCCTTGCTCGAGGTGATCGCGCTCGACGCGCGCGACGCCGTGGCCGCGGAAGAAGGTGGCGCCGACCGTGTCGAGGTCGTCGCCGACATGGCGGCCGACGGTCTCACCCCCGCGACGGAGACGGTCGCGGCGATCGCCAGAGCGTGCTCGCTGCCCCAGATGGTCATGCTGCGCACCGACCCGAACTTCACCTCCGAGTCGCTCGACAAGCTCGTCCCCAAGGTGAAGGAACTGGCCGAAGCGGGCGCGGCCGGGTTCGTCTTCGGCTTCCTGACCGCCAAGGGCGCCGTGGACCTGGAGGCGACCGAGGCGCTCATCCACGCGGTCTCACCGCTGCCGTGGACCTTCCACCGGGCCGTCGACCACGCCGCCGACGTGCAGGCCGCCTGGCGGGCCGTACGGCTGCTGCCGAACCTGGCGACCGTGCTGACCTCGGGCGTGCCCGCCGGCGTCGCCGAGGGGCTGCCCGTGCTCAAGGCGCGCGCGGAGGCCGGCGACGCCGGACTGATCCTCGCCGGCGGCGGGCTCAAGCTGCCCCACATCCCCACGCTGCTCGACTACGGCGTGCGCGCCTTCCACGTGGGCAGCGCGGTGCGCCCCTCGTGGACCGCACCCGTCGAGGCCCGCCGCGTCGCCCAGTGGCGCTCCCACATCGACAGGGACCTCTGAACCCACAGGACCCGCTGACTCGACAGGGACCGCTGACGGCGGCGCCGGTCAGCCGAGCGCCGAGTCCGCCCGGTGCAGGGCGGCCACCAGGGTCTTGATCGTGGCCGGCTCGTCCATCACGCCGCCCCCGGCCGCGCTGCGCTCCTCCCAGGCCCGCACCCGGGCGGCGTACGCGTCGTAGTGCGCCAGGTGGAAGGCATGGACGGTGGCGAACCGGGACACCAGGTGCGAGGGGTGCATGTCCCACCCCTGGTAGTAGCCGTGCGCCAGCGAGTGCCTGACCAGGGCCGCGTGCCTGCGCCACAGCGCGTGCACGTCCGCCGTCGCGGCCGAGGCGGGCGAGGCGGCCAGCGAGCCGTCCGACAGCTCGACCCCCGTCCCCGCGAACGCGGTCTGCATGACGTGGCGGGCGTGGTCGCAGGCGGGATGGTCCAGGCGCTGCTCGTGCGGCGGCAGACCGAGCGCGGCGGTGTAGTCGAAGACGCCGAAGTGGGCCGCCGCGAGCCGTCCGCCGAGCGACTCGGCCAGGTCGGAGCGCAGGAACAGCACGGTCTGCGGGGCCTCCACCTGGATCTCGAAGCGCAGGGGGGCGGCGAGGCCGAGCTCGCCCTCCAGAGCGGCCAGCACCTGCGCGAACTGCCGCAGGTACTCCTCCATCAGCACCTTGGGGAAGGTGACCGTGAAGCCGGGCGGCAGCTCGCCGGCCCGGTCGAGCAGCTCGGCGAGGAACAGCTCCAGCGTGCGGATCGAGCGGTCGGGGTCGCCGTCGGCGAACGACTTGACCCGCAGCCCCCACCGGCGCGGCAGGCCGCCCTCGGCGTGCAGGCGGGCCAGCGCCGCCGCGGCCGCGACCGCGTCGCCGTCCTCGGCCCCCGGCCGCACGCCGTAGCCGTCCTCGAAGTCGACGCGCAGGTCCTCGACGGGCTCGGCGGCCAGCTTGGCGGCCACCCGCGCGTGCACGTCGGCCGCCAGCGCCGGGGGCAGCCCGAACACCTCGGCCATGGCGGCGGCGTCGGGCAGGTGGTCCTTCATCAGGTCGAGCGCCTGGCCGCCCCACGAGGAGGGCGTCGAGGAGGAGAACAGGTCGGCGGGGACGTAGACCGTGTGCACGGGCTGCCAGCCCGGCTTCGGCGCGGGATAGCGGGCCTGCTGGACCCGGTGGACGTCCGCGAAACCGGCGACGGTGATGCGCATCGTCACACGCTACCGAGCGCCGAGCGTCATGGTCACGGCGGTACGGGGGCCGACCGGCCGCAGGCGGCCAGCATCGCCTCCAGGCCGACCAGCTTGACCCGTTCCCCCCTGCCGAGCGTCCTGGCGAGGGCGACCTCGGCCGCCTCGATGGCCAGCCAGTCCTCGTAGGTGACGGGCCTGACGCCGCGCTCGGCCAGCAGGTCGTCGATGCGGGCGACCGCGCCCGACGGGGCGTCGGCCAGCAGCGTACGGACGGTCTCGGCGGCGTCGGACTTGTTGGTGCCGATGACGCCGGTCGGCCCGCGCTTGAGCCAGCCCGCCACGTACTCGCGCTCGTGCACCCGGCCGGCGACGTTCGGCACGGTCATCGTCTCGGTGGAGAACGGCACGCCCGGCAGCGGCACGCTCTGGTAGCCGACCGAGCGCAGCACCATCCCGACCGGCAGCGTCTCGAACTCGCCCGTGCCCACCACTCTGCCCTCCTCGGACAGGCGCGTGCGCTCCAGGCGCAGGCCCTCCACCCGGCTGGTGCCCAGGATCTCGACGGGACGCAGCCAGAAGCGCACGTCCAGCCTGCGGGGGCGGCCCACCGGCGGGCGCTCCGACCACGACCGCAGCACCTCGATGTTGCCCCTGATCTGGCGAGGGAAGTCGGCGCCCAGCACCACCGCCTCGTCCGGCCGCACGCACACGTCGGCGTTGCCGACCTCGCCCAGCTCCCGCAGCTCCTTCAGGGTGAACTTGGCGTGCTCGGGCCCGCGCCGTCCGATCATGTGGATCGCCTTGACCTGGCTGTCGGCCAGCCGGGCCAGCACCTCGTCGGGCACGTCGGTACTGCTGAGCTCGTCGGCCGTCTTGGCCAGGACACGCACCACGTCCACGGCCACGTTGCCCACGCCGATCACGGCGACCTCGGGGCTGTCGAGCTCGAACATGTCGGGCGAGACGTCGGGATGGCCGCAGTACCAGTTCACGAAGTCGGTGGCGGCGACGCTGCCGCGCAGGTGCTCGCCCGGGATGCCCATCTTCCTGTCGACCATCGCGCCCGTGCAGTAGACGACGGCGTCGTAGCAGGCCAGCAGGTCCTCGACGGAGACCTCGGCGCCGAGCGTCAGCCCGCCGAGAAACCGGATACGCGGGTCCTCGAGGACCCGCCTGAGGTAGTTGGCGATCGACTTGATCGAGGTGTGGTCGGGCGCGACGCCGTATCTCACCAACCCGAACGGCGTGGGCAGCCGCTCGAGCACGTCGACCTCGACCGGTTCCCTCGACTGCTTCACCAGCGCCTCCGCCGTGTAGATGCCGGCGGGGCCCGATCCGACGACTGCCACGCGCAACGACACGCTGCCTCCTCGGTGGCGACGCTATGTTCGTGATTGTGTACCGACCAGACGCAGGCGGCCAAGCTCGTCCAGGAATCCCGTATCGCCCGTCCTGACGAACCCGTCCTTGGCGAACACCCTCGCGTCCCCGTCTCCGACGTACCCGCTCATGACCGCCTGCGACCGCAGCAGCACCTCGCCCTTCTCCCCGGCGGGAAGCGGGTGGCCCGCGGGGTCGCGGACGGACACGTCCACGCCGGGGCGCGGCCTGCCGACGGTCAGCTCGGCGTCCTGCGGCGGGTCGTCGGGGCGGGTGCCGAGCCCGAGCCCCGCCTCCGTGCACAGGTAGCGGTTGCAGACGGGCACGCCGAAGCGCGTCCGCAACCGCCTGATCAGCTCGGGCTCGGCGGGTCCCCCGCTGGACAGGACCAGGTCGAGCGAGGGCGGCTCGCCCGGCACCTCCAGGATGGCGGCCAGCTGCTCGGGCGTGCCGTGCAGCACCCGCAGCCGCCGCTCGCACATCAGGCGCAGCGCCGCCTCGGGGTCCCAGCGCGGCAGCACGTGCGTCGTCCTGCCGGTCTGCAGGAACGCCGGCAGCCGGGTGGCGAAGGCCATGTGGCCCATCGGGTGCCACAGCAGGCGGGAGTCGCCCTGGCCCCAGCGGGCACCCGCCCCGTGGGCTCTGATCGCCTCCAGTTGCCGCTCCCCGAAGACCGCCGCCTTGGGCGGGCCGGTCCTGCCCGAGGTGTGGGTGATCACGACGGGGCGCCCGGGGTCGGGCGGCAGCGGGGGCGGCGGCGCCTCGTCCCTGGCCAGCCCGCCGAACCCGGTGCCGGCCAGCGTCACGACGTCGAGCCCCGGCAGGGCCGGCAGCAGGCCGGGAACGGTGACGACGATCAGCGGATCGAGCCGGGCGAGCAGGCGCACCCTCAGGGGATGGTGCGGGTCGACGCCCGCGGCGACCGCGCCGATCTTGACGGCGGCCACGTAACAGACGACGTACTCGGGACCGTCGGGCAGCACGAGGGCGACCACGTCGCCGATGCGTGTCCCGCGGTGGGCCAGGCCCGCGGCCACCTGGTCGGAGAGGCGGTCGAGATCGGAGAAGGACAGTCGGGAGATGCCGGAGTCGACCGCCACACGCCCCCCGAACCTGCGCGCGGCCTCCCCGGCCAGCAGGCGCAACATGGCGACTCCTGACGAAAAGGCGCACGAGATTCCTACCCGCCCCGTGCCGCCTCACGCAGGGCGATCTTGTCCAGCTTGCCGGTGGCGTTCACCGGCAGCTCGTCGAGGACGAACACGCGGCGGGGCACCTTGTAGTCGGCCATGTTGGCCTTGGCCCACGCGCGTAACCGCTCCTCGCTCACCTCGGCGCCCGCCCTCGGCACCACGTAGGCCCACCCCGCCTCGCCCGACCTGTCGTCCGGCACGCCGATCACCGCGGCCTGGGCCAGCGACCCCTCGTGCAGCAGCAGCGACTCGACCTCCGCGGGCGAGACGTTGAACCCGTTGACGATGTAGAGCTCCTTCTTCCTGTCCACGATCGTCAGGTTGCCCGCCGCGTCGAGCACCCCGATGTCGCCGGTGTGCAGCCATCCTCCGGCGTCGATCACCTCGGCGGTCTTGTCGGGCTCGCCCCAGTAGCCGCGCATCACGCCGTAGCCCCGCTGCAGGATCTCGCCGCGCTCGCCCTGCGGCACCTCCTTGCCCATGGCGTCCACGATCTTCACCTCGATGCCGGGCACCGGCCGTCCCGCCGAGCCCGCGATCACCTCGACGGGGTCGTCGTGCCTGGTCATCGAGACGACGGTGCCCTCCATGAGGCCGTAGGCGTTGATCATGCGTTCGAGACCGACGCGCTCGACCAGCCGGGTGACGAGCGAGGCGGGCACGGCCGCCGCCCCGCAGATGGCCACCCGCAGCGACTTCACGTCGCACGGCCGCCGGTCGAGCTCCTCCAGGAGGCGGGCGAAGAGCGTCGGCGGCCCCGCCAGGATGGTGATACCGCCACTCTCGACGAGCGTCGTCAGGGCGTCGGGGCTGAAGGCCGCGACGGGCATCATCGTCGCCCCGCGCATCACGCACGCCAGCAGCCCCGCGTTGAGACCGAAGCCGTGGGCGAAGGGGGCGATCACCGGGTAGCGGTCGCCTTCGCGCAGCGTGACGATCTCCGACCAGTCCCAGTAGCCGCGCAGGACCTGGGCGTGGTCGAGCATGACGCCCTTGGGGGTTCCCGTCGTGCCCGACGTGGACATGATCTCGCACAGGTCGTCCCCCCGGACGGCCAGCGCCCTGGCCTCCGCCTCCGCCACGCTCGCCAGCGCGCCCCGGACACCCTCGAAGGACCGCACACCGGGCAGACGGTCCTCGCCGATCAGCATCGACACCCCGGTCCTGCGGGCCAGCTCGGCCGCCTCCAGCCGTTTCGCGCGGGCCGAGATCGGCACCAGGACTGCCCCGGCGTCCCACACGCCGAAGGCGTGGACCGCCCACGACAGGTCGTTCGGCCCCCAGACGGCCACCCTGTCGCCTGCCCGCACGCCCTGGGCGATGAGCGCGCGGGCCACCGTCCGGGCGCGCTCGCGCAGCGCGGCCATGCCGAACTCGAGGGTGACGGGCGCGTCGGGACGCTCCCTCGCCCGCTCGCGCAGCATCCGGGGGATGGTTTCCCACTGCATGACGTGCTCCTACACGGGTCCTGCTACACGAGTCCTGCTACACGAGTGCTGCTAGACGAGGGCGCGGTCCCTGCCGAGGTGGTGGCCGCGGTGGTCGGTGAGGATCCCGGGCGTCGCGGTCTCCACCGCCTCGGGCGAGACCTCGACGGCGATGGAGACGGGGGTGAGCGCCGCCAGGGCCTGCTGGATGCGGGCGCGCCACATCGGGTTGGCGACGAGGCTCTGCCGCGCGAAGGTCACGGTGAGCGTGGCGGAGTCGAGCGTGCCCTGCCTGCTGACGGCCAGCTCCCAGCCCGACACCCCGTCGACCTTCGACAGCGCCTTCTCGACGCGCGGCAGCGAGACCCAGACGCCGCGCACCAGCACGTGGTCGCCGACGGTGTGGGCGAGCCGTCCCTCGACGGTGACGTGCCCGGTGCGGACCGCGGTCTCGCCGTACGGGACGACCAGTTCGGCACGGCCGTCGGTCACCGTGGCGTCCTTGTCCAGCGCGCCGAACGCCAGCACGCCGTCGGCGAGCGGGACCAGCGGCTCGGCCTCGCCGGCCCGCCAGGCCAGCGCGCCGCCGGAGAAGGGGCTGGAGTAGACCTCGCTCACCTCGGCGGCGAACTCGGCGGCCAGGTGGCCGAGCGTCCGGCGGCCGGCGATCTCGCCGGTCAGGACGATGGTCCGCAGGCCCAGGTCGAGCGGGTCCAGCAGGAACTCCAGGTGCAGCCTGGCCAGGAAGTCCATCGCGCCCGTGGGGGTGGCCACCAGCGCCGTGGCCCCGAGCGCCTGCAGCGCGTGGTGCAGCCGCATCCTGCCGCGCGGCCCCACCGAGGCGGCGGCCTCGGCCACGCCGGCGGCGGCCGCGGCCCACAGCCCGCCCGCGGGCTCGGCCAGCGCCACCACCACCCTGTCGCGCTCTCCCACGCCCGCCGCCCTGAGCGCCTGCGCGGTCAGCTCGGGCCGCAGCGGGAAGGCGAAGGAGGCGTCGGGCGCGAGGTGGAGCAGCCCTGTGGCGCTCCGCGGCGCCAGGTCGTCGCGGGTCAGCCACCGGGTCACTGCATCACCTCGGTCATGAAGACGTTCATCGAGTCGCAGACCAGCTCGTGGGCCAGCCCGCCCGCCTGGCACTGCAGGATCAGGTCGGTCGCGCCCGCCTCGGCGATGCGGGCCACGGCCTTGCGTGAGCCCTCCACGTCGTCGACCACGACCATCAGGTGCTCGCGCAGCGTCGCCATGGCCTCCTCGGGTGGCATCCCGGCCGCCAGCTGGCCGAGCACGCGGTGGGTGGCGTGCCGGGCGTCGTAGTAGTCGGGCGGGGTGACCAGGTTGACCTGCCGGCGGATGTACCACAGGACCGCGTCGGCGGCCTCCTCGCGCGCGGTGCCGACGTACCACGGGATCATCAGCGCCACGCGCCGCGTGGCGGGGTCGAAGCCGTTGTCGGCCAGGCACTCCTTGTAGCGGGCGATGTCGGCGGCCACGTCGTCGACGCCCTTGAGCATGGTCATGCCGAGCAGGTTGTAGCCGTGCCTGGCCGCGGCCAGATAGCCGTCGAGCGAGGTGGACGCCACCCACACCGGCGGGTGCGGCACCTGGGCGGGGCGCGGGTAGACCGCCACGTCGGGGATCTCGAAGTACTCGTTCGACCTGCTGATCGGCTCGCCGTCGGCCCGCCAGATGTCCAGTGTCGCGGCCAGGCTGTCCTCCCAGATCTGGCGCGACTTCTCGAACGGCCGCTGGAAGGCCTGGTACTCCAGCGGCGAGGCCCCGCGTCCGGTGCCGAACTCCACCCTGCCGCCGCTCAGCACGTCGAGGGTGGCCACGCGCTCGGCCGTCCTGATCGGCGACTGGAACGGCAGCAGCACCACGCCGAGCCCCAGATGGATGCGGGTGGTGCGCTGGGAGATCGCCGCCAGGACCAGGTCGGGCGCCGAGGAGTGGGAGAAGCCGCGGGTGAAGTGGTGCTCGACGAACCACGCGGTGTCGAAGCCCAGGCGGTCGCCCAGGACGACCTGCTCGATCACGTTCTCGAACGCCTGCTGTTCGACCTCGCGGGTCCGCCCGCGGACCTCCAGCTCGTATCCCAGGCTGATCCGCATCCACGCCTCCCGATTGATAACCAAGCGCTCGCTTGGTTGAGCGTAGCAGCCGACCCGGACTTGCGGGAAGGGCGCGGGGAGATCAGAGTGAGTGTCCGTGAGCGCGGAGAAGCGGCGAAAGCAGGGGCTGAGGCGGTCGAAGGACGGCACGCACCCGGAGATGAGAACGCGTCGCGCCCGAGAGGCTTCCGACGAGCCGGCCTTCGTCGAGGCCCGCAGGTTCGAGGCGTTCGGCAGGGTGATGGCGGCGCTGGCGAGCGAGGCGGAGTTCATCGAGTCGTGCCGCGACCTCACCTGGTGGCGCGGCGCCGACCACAGCTGGCACATCTCCTGGCGCGACGGCCCCTACGCCGGCGAGGTCGCCGCGCTCCTGGCCGAGCATGTGGGTGAGGACGTGGGCGAGGACGTGGCCGAGCATCTGGGTGCCTACGGCCGCGCCGGAGACCTGGTCGGCCCGGCCGGTACCGGCGCCCGCTCCTCGGCCGTGCTCGAGGTGATGGGGGTGCGCTTCGAGCTGCGCGCCGTCGATCCGCTCGGCAGGTCGAGGGCCGGTGCGCGGCCGCAGTTCTGGCGGCTGGCCGAGGCGCTCGACACCACCCGCAGCGGCAACGCCAGGCGGCCGTGGGAGGAACTGCTCGGCGGCTAGCCGATCTCCAGGCGCGCCCGGTGCGCGCGGGGCGGGCCGAACAGCTGGGCGTCGGAGGTGGCGCGCTTGAAGTAGCGGTGGGCCGCGTGCTCCCACGTGATGCCGATCCCGCCGTGGATCTGGATGCTGTCGCCGGCCGCCTTCAGGTAGGCCTCTGAACAGTAGGAGCCCGCGATCGCCGCGTTCTCCCTCGTCGGCTCCCGCGCCGCCGCCCACGCCGCCGACCGCGCCGACTCCACCACCAGCAGCAGGTCGGCCAGCCGGTGCTTGATCGCCTGGAAGGAGCCGATGGGGCGGCCGAACTGGTGGCGCAGCTTGGCGTAGGCGGTGGCCTCCTCCAGGCACCTGCTCGCTCCGCCCACCTGCTCGGCGGCCAGCGCGACGACCCCCAGGTCGCGGACCCGCTCCCAGGTCGCGCCGTCGCCTGCCCGCCGTACGGGGACGTGGTCGAAGGACAGCGCGGTGAGCGGGCGGCTCTCGTCCATCGTCGCGTACGGCACGCGCTCCGACGGCTCGGCCTCGACCAGCCGCCCTCCCGCGTAGACGAGCACGGTCTCGGCGTCGAGCACGTAGGGCGCCCGGCCGGTGAGCCGCTCGCCCTCAAGGACGCAGGAGTGCTCGCCGGGCAGCACGACGGTGGCCGTGCGCGTCCCCTCCGCGATCGCCCCGAGCAGCGCCGGATCGTCGGTTGCGGCGGCGGCCATGACGGCCGTCTGGAGGAAGGGGTGCGGCGACAGCGCTCTGCCGATCTCCTCGGCCACGACGGCCAGCTCGCGGATGCCGCATCCCGCTCCGCCGTACGCCTCGGGGACGGCGAGCCCCGCTGTCCCGAGTTCGCCCGCGAAACGCGCCCACGGCGCGTGCGGATGGGCGGCGAGAAAGGACCGGACGGTCGCCCGCAGCTCGGAAAGGCTCACGAAAGCCGATGCTAACCAAGCAATTGCTTGCTATGCCAGTGACCTCTGGTTGACCGAAATTTACTTTGGCTGTAAGTCCGCATAGTCTGATTAGTGCACTATGGAGAAGTTTGTTCTTGATTACGCTGATTTCGCCGAATATGACCGGCGACAGCGCGCCATTCAGCGCCACGTGCTGGCCGCCTTCCTCGGGGGAGTGGTGGTCGGCTTCATCGGCGCGCTCGTCGCGCCCATCGACCCGGGGATCTACGACCCCTACGTCTACTTCGCGCTGCCCATCCTGGTGGGCGCGACCGCGAGCGGGTTCGGGTGGGCTCTGCTGGCCACCTTCCTCGCCGTCGTCACCACCCTGGTGGCGGCCATGGGAGGCAGCGCGCTGCGCGGCGACCTGGGCTTCGACGCCATCGGCGACACCGCCGTGGGGCTCAACATCCTGGTCGCCCACCTGGTGGTGCTCGGCCTGCTCGCCTACGTCACCCGCAGGCGCGACCTGTGGGGCGACCTGGCCACCGGCATCATCTCGGGACTGCTGCTCGGCGACATCATCGACCGCGCCACCCCCGGCGGGCTCGACTGGCACGCCGGCTTCTGGCCCGCTCCCGCCCTCGGCCTCGCCGGCCTCGCCCTCCTCAGCCTCATCGCGCTCCGGCGCACCACTGCCGGCAGGCTGCGCGCCGCCGTGGTCGCCTGCGTGGTCACGGGAGCCTTGGCGGGCGCGCTCCTGGCCCTGTAGCGGGGGAAAGTCGGTAGCCTGTAGGTCTTCACCTCCAGTCCCTAACGAGGAGTAGCCGTGTTGCTGCGCATGTCGTCGTTGTTGCTTCGCACCCTGCGGGACGACCCGGCAGACGCGGAGGTCCCGAGCCACAAGCTCCTCGTCCGTGCCGGCTACGTCCGCCGCGTGGCGCCCGGGATCTACTCCTGGCTCCCGCTGGGCAAGATCGTCCTGGAGAACGTCACCCGCGTCGTCCGCGAGGAGATGAACCGCATGGGCGGCCAGGAGGTGCTCTTCCCCGCCCTGCTGCCCCGCGAGTTCTACGAGTCGACGGGCCGCTGGACCGAGTACGGCGACACGCTCTTCCGCCTCAAGGACCGCAAGGGCGGCGACTACCTGCTCGGCCCCACCCACGAGGAGCTGTTCACCGACATGGTGAAGGGCGAGTACTCCTCCTACAAGGACTACCCCGTCACGCTCTACCAGATCCAGACGAAGTACCGCGACGAGGCCAGGCCCAGGGCGGGCATCCTGCGCGGCCGCGAGTTCCTCATGAAGGACTCCTACTCCTTCGACCTCGACGACGACGGCCTCAAGCGCTCCTACGAGCAGCACCGCGAGACCTACATCCGCACCTTCGACCGCCTCGGCATCGACTACAAGATCTGCTTCGCCACCTCGGGTGCGATGGGCGGCTCGGCGTCGGAGGAGTTCCTGGCGCCCACGCCCACCGGCGAGGACACCTTCGTCAACTGCCACCACTGCGGCTACGCGGCCAACGCCGAGGCCGTCGTCACGCCCGCGCCCGCCGTCAGGCCGCTCGAGGGACAGCCCGCGCTGCAGGTGCTCGACACCCCCGACACCCCGACCATCGAGACGCTGGTGTCGTTCGTCAACGCCGAGCACGGCCTCGGCATCACCGCGGCCGACACCCTCAAGAACGTCGTCGTCAAGGTCACCACCCCCGGCTCCGACAAGGCCGAGACGCTGATCATCGGCGTGCCCGGCGACCGTGAGGTCGACTTCAAGCGCCTGGAGGCCGCCCTGGCCCCCGGCGAGCCCGCCATCTTCGAGGCCGACGACTTCGCCAGGCACCCCGGCCTGGTGCGCGGCTACATCGGCCCGCAGGTGCTCAAGGACCTCGGCATCCGCTACCTCGTCGACCCGCGCGTGGTCACCGGCACCTCCTGGGTGACCGGCGCCAACGAGCAGGGCAGGCACGCCGCCAACGTCGTGGCCGGCCGTGACTTCTTCCCCGACGGCACCATCGAGGCCGCCGAGGTCCGCGCGGGCGACGCCTGCCCCCGCTGCGGCAACGAGCTGTCCATCGACCGCGGCATCGAGATCGGCCACATCTTCCAGCTGGGCCGCAAGTACGCCGACGCCGCCGGGCTCGACGCCCTCGGCCCCGACGGCAAGCCGATCAGGATCACGATGGGCTCCTACGGCATCGGCGTCTCGCGCGCCGTGGCCGTGATCGCCGAGCAGAAGTACGACGAGCTCGGCCTGGTCTGGCCGCGCGAGGTGGCCCCCGCCGACGTCCACATCGTCGGCACGGGCAAGGAGAACCAGGTCGAGGTGGCCGTCCAGCTCGCCGAGGAGCTCGAGTCGCGGGGGCTGCGCGTCCTGGTCGACGACCGGCCCTCGGTCTCGCCCGGCGTCAAGTTCAAGGACGCCGAACTGCTCGGCCTGCCCACCATCCTGGTCATCGGCCGCGGCCTGTCCCAGGGCGTCGTCGAGCTGCGCGACCGCGCGTCGGGGACCAAGGAGGAGATCCCGCTGGCCGAGGCCGCCGAGCGCGTGCTCGCCGCCTGCCGCGGCTGAGCCGCCCCTGACGGTACGGCGGGCGGCCGCCCGCCGTACCGGTGGCCGCCTGTCCGGCTCGCCCGTCCCGGCGCGGGTTCGGCGTCCCGCCGTTACATCACCGCCTCCGGTAGCTGTGTCCCCGTGAGGCATCGACACATCGACGTGGACGGGGTGCGGACCTTCTACCGCGAGGACGGCCCCGAGGACGCCCCTGTCGTGCTCCTCCCGCACGGCTACCCGTCGTCCTCGTTCCAGTACCGGCACTTCATGCCCGCGCTGGCCGACCGGTGGCGGCTGGTCGCGCCCGACTATCCCGGCTTCGGCTACAGCGCCACGCCCGCGGACTTCCCGTACACCTTCGACGGCTACACGACGTTCCTCGACCGGTTCGCCACCCTCCTGGACCTCCGGCGCTACGCCCTCTACCTGCACGACTACGGCTCGCAGATCGGCCTGAGGCTGGCCATGACGGCGCCCGAGCGCGTCACCGGTCTGATCATCCAGAACGGCGACATCTACGAGGACGAGTTCGGCCCCAAGTACAAGCCGCTCCAGGACCACTGGGCCAACCCCACCCCAGCCGGCCGCGCCCGCCTCAGCCAGGCGGTCAGCCAGGAGGGGTTCATGGACGAGTTCGTCGGTGAGGTGGCCGACCACCTGGTCGAGCGGATCAGCCCCGACCTGTGGCGGCTGTCGTGGCCGCTGATGGACACGCCCACACGGCGCGAGATCGCCGTGGGGCTCATGGAGGGGCTGAAGGAGAACCTCGAATGGTTCCCCCGCTACCAGGCCTATCTCGGGGAGCACCGGCCCCCGACGCTGATCGTCTGGGGGCCGCAGGACGGCTACATGCCCGAGGGCGCGGCCCGCGCCTACCTGCGCGACCTGCCCGACGCCGAGCTGCACCTGCTGGAAGGCGGGCACTGGGCGCTGGAGACGAACCTGACGGAGATCGTCGCCCTCTCCCGCGACTTCCTGGCCCGCCTGCCGCGCTAGTAGCGGTAGTGGCGGTGCCGGCGACCGCCGAGGGACTTGCTGAGGTGGAAGCCGCCCGGCAGCCGGAGCGTGAGGTGGCGGCGGCCGTCAGGAGTGGTGCTCACGTGGAACCTGTGGTTGCCGAAGCTGTGCCCGACCCCGTGCCGAGACAGGTGGATCCTGAACGGTCCCACCTTGATCGACTTGCGGTAGTGCCAGCCCATCGATCCTCCTAGGGGAAAAGTCCGTGGTGCCGGGAAAACGACCGGCACCACGGCAGAGTTCCCAGGTCAGCGGTGACCACTGCGCCCCAGGGTCTTGCGCCAGTGGAAGCCGCCCGGCAGGTTCACCGACAAGGTCCGCCGCCCGTCGGCGGTCCTCGTCAGGCGGAAGGCCCTGGTGCCCCAGCTGTGGCCGACCCCGCCACGGGACAGGTTGAGTCGGAACGGGCCTATGTTGATGGACTTCTTGAAGCTCCAGCCCATGAATGCCTCCATCGGGGGGAATGTGACCCGCCCCGGCTACCCATGACGATCGTTTCCAACCTGTCCCGAGGGTGAGAGGGGCCACCCGCCCGCCCGGGGCGAGCGGGGTGTCAGCGGCTCGGCGCCGGCGCCGGGGTCGCCTGCGGCGCACCGGCGCGCGGGGGCATGCCGGGGAAGGCCGTGCTGACCGCGGGGCGGAAGCCGTACGACCTGACGGCCGACTCCTGCATGGCCAGCGCCGCCAGGCGGCGCGTCGCCGGCTCGCTCGCGGCGGCCAGCTCCAGGTAGGCCGCCGTGATCCCCGCCTCCACCTGGACGGCCAGCCGGACGGCCGCCGCCGCGGAGCCGGGCACGGAGGGCAGCGTGTAGGCCGCCTCCGGCTCGGCGGGCTTGCCACCCGCGGCCGAGACGAGCGCGCGCAACTGGTCGCGCCTGGCCCGGTGGGCGTCGAAGGCGGCCGTCACCTTGTCACGCAGGTCGCCCGTCGTGCGCGCGCCCATCAGGCCATAGGCGTAGACGGCCGCGTGCTCGGCGGCCAGCGCCTTGTTCACGGCCTGCACGTCTGTCACCGCGGACTCCCTCCGGCCTCGCCTGCCGTCTCCATGAGCCCCACCTGAAGAGCCTCCGTGCGCCTCGCCTGCGGAGCCCTCGTGTGCCTAGCCGGAAAAGGCCCCGTGCGCCCCGCCTGCGGAGCCCGCATGCGCCGCGTCGTGCCGGGGGCGGGGACTCCGGGGGATCCTGCGGCGCTCACAGCGACCTCGGCAGCGCCTGCGCGTGCAGCGCCTCGCAGGCGCCGATGCTGGCGATCAGCTGGGCCAGGGCGGGGGAGGCGGTGCCGAGCTGGCGGGCGCGCGTGGCGGCCGCCTTCCGCTCGGCCTCGCGCAGCCTGCTCAGCGACACCCTGGCCGGTTTCTTCGACGGCGACGGCGGCGCCGAAGGGGTGGCCGAGACGGCGGGCGCCGGCTCGGCGGGCAGCCGCCGGCGCAACTCGGCCAGGTGCTCCTCGTGCCGGGCCAGGAACGGCGCCAGCTTCGTCTCGCCGGCCTTCACCAGGACGGTGTAGAGATCGATCGTGCGCTCCTTGCCGGCGATCAGCTCGCGCAGCAGGAGATGCTCAGGGTCGGGCGCCTTCGGGGCGGCCGGCTCGGGGGTGCCGGCCGTACAGCCGGAGAGCGCCGCCATCGCCGCGCTCCCGGCGAGCACGGCGCGCCGGGACAGGGGAGGTGAGGACGACCTCCGGTCGGATGAGGAAGGCACAGTGCATCGTAAGGGGTGGGGCGGGCCGTTGGCGCGTTCCGCCTGTCGTGCCGTGATGCGATGCCGAGGTGTGATGCCGAGGTGCGGTAGGGTCTCGCTCTCGTGAGCCCGCGCCGCTCGAGCGTGTCGAGTGGCGCTCTTTCCGTGCCCTGGTGCGGATAGGGTATGAGCAGTCGTCGACTGAGCGGCCGCCACCACGGGCGGTCATGGATCGCAACACAATAGGGAGGTCGATATGGGCAGCGCATCATCCCGCGACCACCTGATGAAGCTCCTGGAGCCCGTCGTCGCCACCGCAGGTCTCGACCTGGAGGACGTGACGGTCACCCGCGCGGGCAGGCGAAGCGTGCTGCGCGTGGTCGTCGACAAGGACGGCGGGGTGACGCTCGACGACATCGCCGAGGTCAGCCAGGCCGTGTCCGACACGCTCGACGGCGACGACACGATGGGCCAGGCGCCCTACACGCTCGAGGTCTCCTCGCCGGGCGTCGACCGCCCGCTCACCGAGCCGCGCCACTGGCGCCGCGCGGCCAAACGCCTGGTCAAGGCGGAGCTGCGTGACGGCGGCCTGGTCGAGGGCCGCGTCCTCGGCGCCGACGACGACGGTGTGGAGATCGACGTCGCGGGCGCGCTGCGCAGGATCGACTATCAGGACCTGGCCCGAGGACGGGTGCAGGTGGAATTCCGCCGGTTCGAGGACGAGGAAGACGACCTCGACGACGACGGCGACGAGGGCTAAGGGGGAGCCTCGTGGACATCGACATGAGCGTCCTGCGCAGCCTTGAGCGGGAGAAGGACATCTCCTTCGACCTGGTCGTGAAGGCGATCGAGGACGCGCTGCTGATCGCCTACTTCCGCACGGAGGGCGCCGCGGCGAAGGCCAGGGCCGAGCTCGACCGTGCCACCGGGCACGTCACGATCTACGCCGCCGAGCTCGACGACGACGGCGACATCGTCAGGGAGTACGACGACACCCCCGGCAACTTCAGCCGCATCGCGGCCACCACCGCCAAGCAGGTCATCCTGCAGCAGCTGCGCGACGCCGAAGACGAGATCAACTTCGGCGAGTTCGCCAGCCGCGAGGGCGAGCTGGTCTCCGGCGTGATCCAGCAGGGCCAGGACCCGCGCGTGGTGCTCGTCGACCTCGGCAAGATCGAGGCCGTGCTGCCCCACAACGAGCAGGTGCCAGGGGAGGACTACGTCCACGGCGAGCGCATCCGCGCCTACGTGGTGCAGGTGAAGAAGGGCCACAAGGGCCCCTCGGTGACGCTGTCGCGCACCCACCCCGGCCTGGTGAAGAAGCTCTTCGCGCTGGAGGTGCCCGAGATCGCCGACGGCACCGTCGAGATCGCGGCGGTCGCCCGCGAGGCGGGACACCGCACCAAGATCGCGGTGCGTTCCCGCAAGTCGGGCGTCAACGCCAAGGGCGCGTGCATCGGTCCGATGGGCTCACGCGTGCGCAACGTGATGACCGAGCTGCACGGCGAGAAGATCGACATCATCGACTGGTCGGAGGACCCCGCGGACTTCGTCGGGAATGCCCTGTCGCCGGCGCGCGTTTCTCATGTCGAGGTTCTCGACCTGGACGGCAGGGTGGCGCGGGTCACCGTGCCCGACTACCAGCTCTCCCTGGCCATCGGCAAGGAAGGGCAGAACGCCCGGCTCGCCGCACGGCTGACGGGATGGCGGATCGACATCCGTCCGGACACCCAGGCGGATGATCCCGCCGGTTCCGTAGATGCGTCCAAGCGGTAAGCTGGAATATGGTGGCCAGGCGGCCCCGCTGAGAACGTGCGTGGGCTGCAGGGTTCGCACGGCTAAGTCCGAGCTGCTCCGTCTGGTGCTGGTCAAGGACCATGTGGTCCCTGACCTGCGCGGACAGCTCCCTGGCCGGGGTGCATCGCTGCATCCTGACCTGAGCTGTCTGGAGCTCGCCGAGCGTCGCCGAGCGTTTCCGCGCGCTTTTCGCGTGCCGGGGCCGCTTGACGTCTCGCGACTGCGAGCGCACCTGGAGGGAGAACCACATGTCATGTAGGACGCCGAGTTGATGGGCGGAGTCAGATTGCTATGAGCGCCTGATGAGCACGCGGCGATGAAGACGTCAAGGTAACGACGGTCCGGACGGCACTGCCAGCCTCCCGGGCCGAGTAAGGGAGTGCAGTGGCGAAGGTCCGGGTATACGAGCTCGCTAAGGAGTTCGGCGTCGAGAGCAAGGTCGTGATGGCCAAGCTCCAGGAGATGGGAGAGTTCGTCCGTTCGGCGTCCTCGACCATAGAAGCGCCGGTAGTCCGCAGGCTCACCGAAGCTTTGGGCGTATCCAAGCCCACGAAGGGCGGCGGTTCGCCGTCCAAGCCGCAGCCGCCGAGGGCTGCCCCCCGGCCGGGCGACGCCCAGGCCGGCAGTGGCGCCCCTGAGGCGCCTGTCTCGTCGAGCCCGCGTCCGGGCCCGATTCCGAAGCCGGGGCCGCGCCCCGGTCCCGCCGGCGGCACCCCGCGTCCGCCGGTTCCGATGCCTCACCAGACGCAGCCGGAGGCCGCGCGCACCGAGCAGCCGCGCGAGGCCCCGCAGGCGCCTCGCTTCGAGGGTCCGCGCCCCACGCCCGGTCCTCGTCCCGGCCCCGCCGCGCGTCCCGGTCCGCGTCCCGGCCAGCAGGGCGGCCGTCCCGCCGGTCCTGGTGGCCAGCAGCAGGGCGCGCCGCGTCCGGGCGGTCAGTCCGGTCCCGGCGGCCAGCGTGACGGTGGCCCGCGTCCCGGTCCCAAGCCCGGTCCGCGTCCCGGCCCCCGTCCCGGCAACAACCCGTTCTCGTCCAACGCGACCGGCATGGGCCAGCGCCCGCCGCGTCCGGGTGGCCCGCGTGACGGCGGTCCCCGCGAGGGCGGCCCGCGTCCCGGTGGCCCGCGTGACGGCGGTCCGCGCGACGGCGCGATGCCGCGTCCGCCCGCCGGTCGTGGCCAGGGCGCTCCCGGCGCCGGCGGACCGCGTCCCGGTCCTGGTGCCGGTGGTCCGCGTCCCGGTCCCGGTGCGGGTGGTCCCCGTCCCGGTGGTCCGCGTCCCAACCCGATGATGATGCCGCAGGGCCGTCCTGCCGCTCCCGGTGGCGGCGCGGGCCGTCCCGGCGGCGGTGGCGGGCGTCCCGGTGGTGGCGGCGGCTTCGCCGGCCGTCCCGGTGGCGGCGGTGGTCGTCCCGGTGGCGGTGGCGGCGGCGGTTTCGCCGGTCGTCCCGGTGGCGGCGGCGGCGCCGGCCCGCGCACCGGCACCGGTGGTGGCGGTGGCGGCGGTGGTTTCGCCGGCCGTCCCGGTGGTGGCGGTCGCGGTCGCGGCGGCGGTACCGCAGGCGCGTTCGGCCGTCCCGGCGGCCGTCCGGCGCGTGGTCGCAAGTCCAAGCGCCAGAGGCGCCAGGAGTTCGACAACATGTCGGCGCCGTCGATCGGCGGCGTGCAGGTTCCGCGCGGCAACGGCGCGACGATCAGGCTTCCGCGTGGTGCGTCGCTGTCCGACTTCGCCGACCGCATCGGCGCCAACCCCGCGTCGCTGGTGCAGATCATGCTGCACCTCGGCGAGATGGTGACCGCCACGCAGTCGGTCAACGAGGAGACCCTGCAGCTTCTGGGCGCCGAGCTCGACTACAACATCCAGGTCGTCAGCCCGGAGGAGGAGGACCGCGAGCTTCTCGAGGCCTTCGACATCGAGTTCGGCGAGGACGAGGGCGACGAGGGCGACCTCGCGGCGCGTCCGCCGGTGGTGACCGTCATGGGTCACGTCGACCACGGTAAGACCAAGCTGCTCGACGCCATCCGCAACACCAACGTGGTGGCGCGCGAGGCCGGTGGCATCACCCAGCACATCGGTGCCTACCAGGTCGCCACCGAGCACGAGGGCGAAGACCGGCGCATCACCTTCATCGACACCCCCGGTCACGAGGCGTTCACCGCCATGCGTGCCCGTGGTGCCAAGGCCACCGACATCGCTGTCCTGGTGGTCGCGGCCGACGACGGTGTGAAGCCGCAGACCATCGAGGCGCTCAACCACGCCCAGGCGGCCGACGTGCCCGTCGTGGTCGCGGTCAACAAGGTCGACAAGGAGGGCGCCGACCCCAACAAGGTCAGGGCCCAGCTCACCGAGTACGGCCTGGTGGCCGAGGAGTACGGCGGCTCAACCCTGTTCGTCGACATCTCCGCCAAGAACGGGACCGGCATCGAGAACCTGCTCGAGGCCATCCTGCTCACCGCGGACGCCGAGCTCGACCTGCGGGCCAACCCGTCGATGGACGCCCAGGGCATCACCATCGAGGCGCGCCTGGACAAGGGCCGCGGCCCCGTCGCGACCGTCCTGGTCCAGCGCGGCACGCTGCGCGTCGGCGACTCGATCGTCTGTGGCGAGGCCTTCGGCCGCGTCCGGGCGATGCTCGACGACAACGGCGACCCGGTGGACGAGGCCACGCCGTCCTTCCCCGTCCTGGTGATGGGTCTGACGGCCGTGCCGAGCGCCGGAGACAACTTCATCGTCGTCTCCGACGACCGGATGGCCAGGCAGATCGCCCAGCAGCGCGCGGCGCGCAAGCGCAGCGCCGACATGGCGAAGTCGAGCCGTCGCCGCACCCTCGAGGAGCTGTTCAGCGACCTCGAGAAGGGCCGCGTCGACGAGCTCAAGCTCATCATCAAGGGTGACGTGTCCGGTTCGGTCGAGGCCCTGGAAGACGCCCTGCTCAAGATCGACGTCGGCGACGAGGTCAGGCTCCGTGTCCTGCACCGCGCCGTCGGTGCGATCACCGAGTACGACGTCAACCTGGCCGTCGCCGACGACAACGCGGTCATCATCGGCTTCAACGTCAGGCCCGAGCCCCGGGCCCGCGACCTGGCCGAGCGCGAGGGCGTCGACATCCGCTACTACTCGGTCATCTACCAGGCGATCGAGGAGATCGAAGCGGCGCTCAAGGGCATGCTCAAGCCCGAGTTCGAAGAGGTCCAGATGGGCACCGCCGAAGTCCGCGAGGTCTTCAAGGTGCCGAAGATCGGCAACGTCGCCGGTTCGCTGGTCCGCACGGGCACGATCGTGCGCAACAGCAAGGCCCGGCTCATCCGGGACGGTGTCGTCATCGCCGACAACCTCACCGTGTCGTCGCTGCGTCGCTTCAAGGACGACGCGACCGAGGTCCGCGAGGGCTTCGAGTGCGGTATCGGTGTCGGGTACAACGACATCAAGCTCGACGACGTCATCGAGACGTACGAGATGCGGGAGAAGCCGCGCGTGTGACGCACGGTAGGGCGCCCGGCGAGGCCTTCGCCGGGCGCCCCTCGCACGTCGGCGTTCTTGCGGCTCTCCCACCCTGGCCCCGGGACCTGTTCCCGGGCGCCACGGCCCTGAGCGGCCGTCGTGGACGAGCGTGTCCCGGGGCCGCGCGGCGGTCCCCTCCGGGGCCGGCCGCGGGGCTTGCCCGCCGGCAGGGTGCGGCCCGGGTCCGGGCCGCCGTGCCCGGTGCCGCCGGGCCGCAGGCGGACCCGACGCGGCCGCCGCGCTCCGCGGCGGGCGTCGCCCGAGGGCGGAAGCCGGACGAGCCGGCGAGGTGTGCAGTCTCACCCCTACGAACCGGACTAACCGCTCGTACGGGTACGTTGTCGATACTGGTGCCGATCGTGTCCGCACGGACGGCACCGCCGCACGCCAGGGGACGGCCCGGGCGCGCGGAGCGTGCGAGGAACCGGACAGGGCTCTCCACCGCGGCCCGCCCGGACGGCCTCGCCCGCGACCGGACATCGGACCTGCGGTGGTTGCCAACGATGTATGTCGGTGCCCTGACCCTGGACATCCTGCTCGGCGACGTGCACTCGCTGAAGCAGAAGCGATCCGTGGTGCGTCCCATCGTCGCCGAGGTGCAGCGGCGCTTCCCCAGCGTCGCCGTCGCCGAGACCGGCCATCTCGACCTGCACCGCAGGGCGGAGATCGGCATCGCCGTCGTCTCCGCCACCGCGGGCAACTGCGGCGAGGTGATGGACGCCTGCGAGCGGCTGGTGGCCTACCGCCCCGATATCGAGTTGCTGTCGGCCAGGCAGCGGCTCTACAACGACGAAGACTGACCGAACACTAGGGGGATCAAGATGGTGGACGCCGCACGGGCACGCAAGCTCGCCGACCGCATCCAGCAGGTCGTCGCCGAGATGCTGGAGCGCCGGATCAAGGACCCGCGCCTGGGCTTCGTGACCGTGACCGACACACGTATCACCGCTGACCTGCGGGAGGCGACGGTCTTCTACACGGTGTTCGGCTCCGAGGCCGAGCGCGCCGACAGCGCCGCGGCGCTGGAGAGCGCGAAGGGGATCATCCGCTCGGAGGTGGGCAGGCAGACCGGCGTCCGCTTCACTCCGACGCTGACGTTCAAGCACGACCCGCTGCCCGACAGCGCCCGCCAGATGGACGAGCTGTTCGCGGCGGCGAAGGAGCGTGACGCGGAGGTGGCCAGGCGGGCCGAGGGCGCCGCCTACGCGGGTGAGGCCGACCCGTACAAGAAGCCGGAGCTCGACGAGGACGAGGACGAGGACGAAGTCTCCGATCGCGCGGGATACTCCGCGACGTGACGCCGGACGTGCGTGACGAGACCCGCCGCCGGTCCGCCGGACCTCCTCCGGGTACGGCGGGCGGCGGTTCGGCGCGCCCCGCGTCCGCCGGCGCCCCCGAACGTGCGGGCCTGAGCACGCAGGCGGGCGGTCCGGTCGCGGGAGCACCGCAGGCGATCCCCGAAGCGGTGTGGGACCGGGCGCTCGAGCTGATCCGCGACGCCGACGAGGTGGCGCTGGCCTGCCACATCTCGCCCGACGGCGACGCGCTCGGCTCGATGCTGGCCGCGGCCAAGGCACTGGTCGCGATGGGCAAGCGGGTGGTCGCCTCCTTCGGCGAGCGCAGGTTCGCGGTTCCCAGGCTGCTGCGGTTCCTGCCCGCGCAGGATCTGCTCACGGTCCCCTCCGCCTTCCCCGCCGAGCCCGAGGTGATGATCACCTTCGACTCCTCGACGCTCGACCGGCTCGGGCTGCTGGCGGCCAACGCGGGCAAGGCACGGGAGGTGATCGTCGTCGACCACCACGCCTCCAACCACGGCTTCGGCACCGTGAGCCTCATCGATCCCGGTGTGGCGGCGACGGCCGTCCTCACCGAGGAGCTGATCCGGCGCCTCGGGCAGCCGCTCGACCGCGACATGGCGACGCTGCTGTACGTCGGGCTGGTGACCGACACCGGCTCGTTCCGCCACTCCTCGACGACGCCTGCCGCGCACCTGATGGCGGCCAGGCTCGTGGCGGCCGGGCTGCGCACCGACGAGATCGCCCGCGAGCTGTGGGACCGTTCCCCGTTCGGGTACCTGAAGGTGCTCGGCGCGGCCCTCGACCGCGTGGTGCTGGACGACGACCTGGTGTGGACGTACGTCACCCACACCGACAGGGCCGCCTACGGCCTGCCGTACTCCGAGGTGGAGGCGATCATCGACGTGATCCGCCGCACCGACGAGGCCGACGTCGCGGTGGTGCTGAAACAGGACGACGACGGCGTGTGGCAGGTGTCCACCCGTTCCAAGGGCGGGGTCGACGTCGGCGCGATCTGCACGGCGCTCGGCGGCGGCGGCCACCGGTACGCGGCGGGATTCACCTCCCACGACGGCGTTGACGTGACGATGGACCGGTTTCGAGAACTGCTGAGGAAGAGTAGATGGCCGAGAGCGGTCTGATCATCGTGGACAAGCCCGCCGACTGGACCTCCCACGACGTGGTCGGCAAGATGCGGCGCATCGCGGGCACCCGGCGGGTCGGGCACGCCGGCACGCTCGACCCGATGGCCACCGGCGTGCTGGTGATCGGCGTGGAGAAGGCGACCCGGCTGCTGGGACACCTCGCGCTGACCGAGAAGGTCTACGAGGCGACGATCAGGCTGGGCGTCACCACCAACACCGACGACGCCGAGGGCGAGGTCATCGCCACCGCGGCGACGGACGGTGTGACGGCCGAGGCCGTGCGCAAGGGCATCGAGGCGCTGACCGGACGGATCATGCAGGTGCCTCCGCAGGTGTCGGCGATCAAGGTGAACGGCGAGCGCGCCTACAAGCGGGCGCGGGCCGGCGAGGAGGTCGAGCTGGCCGCCCGGCCGGTCACCGTGTACGACTTCGCCGTCGAGTCCATCGACGGGCCCGACATCAGGGCGACGATCAGGTGTTCCAGCGGGACCTACATCAGGGCCCTGGCCAGGGACCTGGGGGCGGCGCTCGGGGTCGGCGGTCACCTGACGTCGCTGCGGCGCACCAGGGTGGGGCCGTACGACCTGTCCCTCGCCAGGACGATCGAGGAGCTGGCCGGTGAATGCGTGGTGCTGCCGATCGGCGCGGCCGTGTCGGCGGCCTTCCCCCGGCGGGACGTGACCGCCGAGGAGGCGCGGGTGATCTCGCACGGCGGGCGGCTGCCGTCGGCCGGGCTCGGCAAGGGGCCGATCGGGGTGTTCGGGCCGGACGGGGAGCTGCTGGCGCTGGTGGAGGAGCAGGGGCGCACCGCTCGCCCCCTGGCGGTCTTCGCCGGCTGACCGGCTCCCCGGCGGGGCTACGGCTTGCGGGCGACCATGATGTCGCGGACGATCGCCTGGTCCACCCAGTGGGCGAAGTCGGGGTAGTCGCACACCTCGAGCCCGTGCGCGGCCAGGATGGCGGCGAGGTCGTCGCGCGACCCGCCGTAGGTGTTCCAGGCGATGCCGATCGCGCCGCCCGGCCGTAGCAGCTCTGCCCACACCGGCACCGCCTTGGCGATCAGCTGGAGCGGGCTGCGGGACAGGCCCGTCGCGCCCTTGCTGCCGTGCTGCACGCCGTACGGCGCGTCGGTCACGACGACGTCGAACGAGCGCGGCCTGAAGAACTCGCGGCCGCGCAGGGTGTCGGCGTTGACCACGGCCACCTGCTGCGTCTCGCCCGCCTTGAACGCCTCCTTCGACAGCCCGAACGACACGTTGAGCCGCCGGCCGATCAGCGCCCGCTCCCGCCTGACCGGCACGGTCTCGGCGGTGTGCTTGAGCCGCTTGTTCTTCAGCCACGTCTTGAGGAAGCCGCTGTAGGCGTCGAAGTCCTTGCCGTCGACGTCGATGCCGTAGGCGTCGTAGCCGTACATGAGGGCCTGGTTGAGCGTGGTGCCACGGCCGCACATCGGGTCGAACACCGACAGATGGCCGTCCAGCGGGAAGTCGGAGGCCAGCACGGTGACGTTGAGCAGCAGCTTGGTGAAGTGCTCGTTGGTCTTGCCCGCGTACTTCTGGATGGTGATGAGGTCGCTGGAGAGCCGGTCGAGCGGGCGCATCTGCAGGGGCCGCAGCAGGTCGCCCTCGATACCGAAGATCGCGTAGACGGACGACAGGTTCGACAGCAGCCCGAGGTCGGGCTCGTCGGCCTCGAACGTCACGTACGGCACGCCGCCGATCCGCGTCTCCTCCACGTCGGAGACGGCCGCGAAGACCTCCAGCTCGCTGCGTGTCAGGCGGACGGCACTCTCGCCGTAGACCCGGTTGAAGGCGGGCAGGATCAGCAAGGCGTATCGGGACATGCAGCGGATGGTACCGCCTGGGCTGTTTCGCCTGCTCCCGGTCGGAACACCGGCACCCGCCGTCACCCCGTTGCGAAACACCCCGCGCGGCATGGCACGCTTGAGGGTGGTTGATCCGCCACGAGAGCGAATGGGGCGCGGGCGTGCAGGAGTCGGGAAGATCCGTCGTCACTGTCGGCGTGTTCGACGGCGTGCATCTCGGTCACCGGCGGGTGGTCGAGCGCGCCGTGGCCGTCGCCCGCTCGCTCGGCCTGCCGTGCGTGGCGCTGACGTTCGAGCCGCATCCCGCCGAGGTCGTCAGGCCCGGCACCCAGCCGCCCCGGCTGACCACCGCGCGGCAGCGGGCCGAGCTGCTGGCCGCGCTGGGCGTCGACGAGGTGCTTGTGGTGCCGTTCACGATGGAGCTGTCGCGCCTCAGCCCCGCCGACTTCGCCCAGAGCGTGCTCGCCGAACGGTTGCGCGCGGCGGCGGTCGTGGTCGGCGCGAACTTCGCCTTCGGCCACAAGGCCGCCGGCGACCCCGCGACCCTGCGCGAGCTGGGCGACAAGTACGACTTCACGGTCGAGGAGATCCCCCTGGTGTCCGGTGTTTCATCCACTCTGGTCCGCGAGCTCGTCGCCGCGGGCGACGTCGAGTCCGCGGCCGAGGCGCTGGGCCGCCCCCACCGGGTGGAGGGTGTCGTCGTGCGCGGCTACCAGCGCGGCCGCCAGCTCGGCTTCCCCACGGCCAACGTCGAGACCGCGCCCAACACCGCCATCCCCGCCGACGGCGTCTACGCGGGCTGGCTGCGGTGCGTCGCGGTCGGCAACCTGCCGGCCGGCTACGACGGCTGCGTCTGGCCCGCCGCCATCTCGGTCGGCACCAACCCCACCTTCGAGGGCGTGCCGCGGACGGTGGAGGCCTACGCGCTCGACCGGGACGACCTCGACCTGTACGGCATGCACGTGGCCGTCGACTTCGGCGCGCGCCTGCGCGGCAACACCAGGTTCGACTCCATCGAGGCGCTCATCGACCAGATCCATGCCGACGTGGCCGAGGTCCGCCGCCTGACCGGCGGACGGCCGCACCCCGCCTGAGCACCTGAGGAACATCTGTGGGACACCATGTGGACGAGGGAGCCGGCGGCCGCCGGGCCCTGGCGTCGTTGCGTGCCGACTGCGCGAGCTGCGCCGGCCTGTGCTGCGTCGTGCCGGCGTTCGCGGCCTCGGCCGACTTCGCGATCGACAAGCCGGCCGGAACGGCGTGCCCGAACCTGCGCGCCGACCACCGCTGCGGCATCCACGCCCAGCTGCGGGACAAGGGCTTCCCCGGCTGCACCGTCTACGACTGCTTCGGCGCCGGCCAGCAGGTCACCCAGGCGGGTCTGGCGGGCCGGGCCGGCGAGGTCTTCCCCGTCATGCGCGACCTGCACGAGCTGCTCTACTACGTCACCGAGGCGCTGGGCTGGCCGGCGGCCGAGGCCGTCCACGGGGAGCTGGGCCGGGCCGCCGACGAGATCGAGGAGCTCATCGGCGGTGACGCCGACGTCCTGGTGAAGGCCGACACGGGCGCGCTGCGCGCGGCGGTCGCGCCCCTGCTGCGGCAGGCCGGCGAGCTGGTGCGCGGCCACGGCGGGCAGCGGCTCGGGCGCACGATGAAGCCGGATCTCATGGGCGCCAGGCTCAAGGGGGCCGACCTGCGCCGCGTGAGCCTGCGGGGCGGCTACCTGATCGGCGCCGACCTGCGGGGCGCGGACCTGCGCGGAGCCGACGTGATCGGCGCCGACTTCAGGAACGCCGACCTGAGCGGCGCCGACCTGCGCGGCTGCCTGTTCCTCACCCAGTCGCAGCTCGACGCCGCCAGGGGAGACGCGGCCACGCGCATCCCGCCGTCGCTCAGCCGCCCGGGACACTGGCGACGGGGGTGACCGCCACGGGCGGCGTACGGACGGTTCGGCCGCGGCCCGGCAAGAACGATGTGTCAGGGAGCGGACCGCAATGGTAACCTTGCATGTCGGCTCTGTAACGGTGGCGCTGTGCGCTGCCCTGAAGTGCCTTCTCGCGGCGACTGTAGGCACGCACGGTCGCTCGCAATCTCATCTCATCGACGCGTGTCCGTAGATCGAAGGAGAGCCGTGTCCCTCGACACCGCTGCCAAGAAGGCAATCATCGCCGAGTACGCGACGGCCGAGGGCGACACCGGGTCGCCCGAGGTGCAGATCGCGCTGCTCAGCAAGCGCATCAGTGAGCTCACCGAGCACCTCAAGACGCACAAGCACGACCACCACAGCCGTCGTGGCCTGCTGCTGCTCGTCGGTCGCCGGCGTCGCCTGCTGAAGTACCTGCAGAACAACGACATCGCGCGTTACCGTTCGCTCATCGAGCGGCTGGGCCTGCGCCGATAAAGTAGGAAGGGAGCGGCGCCCGGCGCCGCTCCCTTCGCATATGGCATCCGGCGCGCCTAGTGTCGGACAACTGAATATCCGAGACGCACTGAAAGCCCCCGCGTCCGCTACAGCACCATGCGACCCGCGACGCCTGCGGGCCGGTCCTCGGTAGTGGCTTCCGGTCATCGTGACCGGGCGCTTCGATCGAAGACCGGCGCTGCACCTTACGAAGGGTGCCGGTGAAAGAGGGCGCGGGTGACCAACCATCAAGGAGGTCCCCCGTGGAGGGTGTCCACACCGCCGAAGCCGTCATAGACAACGGCTCGTTCGGCACGCGCACGATCAGGTTCGAGACCGGCCGGCTCGCCCGGCAGGCGGCCGGCTCCGCCGTCGCCTACCTCGACGGCGAGACGATGGTCCTGTCCGCCACCACCGCGTCCAAGAGTCCCAAGGACAACCTCGACTTCTTCCCGCTGACGGTCGACGTCGAGGAGCGCATGTACGCCGCGGGCCGCATCCCCGGCTCGTTCTTCCGCCGTGAGGGCCGTCCCTCCGAGGACGCCATCCTCACCTGCCGCCTGATCGACCGGCCGCTGCGCCCGTCCTTCGTCAAGGGCCTGCGCAACGAGGTCCAGGTCGTGGCGACCGTCATGGCGCTGCACCCCGACCACCTCTACGACGTGATCGCGATCAACGCCGCCTCGCTGTCGACCCAGCTGGCGGGGCTGCCCTTCTCCGGCCCGATCGGCGGCGTCCGCGTCGCGCTGATCGACGGCCAGTGGGTCGCCTTCCCGACCCACCCCGAGCTGGAGCGCGCGACCTTCGACATGGTCGTGGCCGGTCGCGTCCTCGACGACGGCGACGTCGCGATCATGATGGTCGAGGCCGAGTCGACCAACCACACGCTCAAGCTGGTCGGCGAGGGCGCCGCCGCCCCGACCGAGGAGAGCGTCGCGCAGGGCCTCGAGGCGGCCAAGCCGTTCATCAAGGTGCTGTGCGAGGCGCAGTCCAAGGTCGCCAAGGTCGCGGCCAAGGAGACGGCCGAGTTCCCCGTCTTCCTCGACTACCAGGACGACGCGCTCGAGGCCGTCGAGGGCGCGGTCAAGTCCGAGCTCGCCGCGGCGCTGACGATCGCCGGCAAGCAGGAGCGTGAGGCCGAGCTCGACAGGGTCAAGGGTCTGGTGGCCGAGAAGCTGCTGCCCGACTTCGAGGGTCGCGAGAAGGAGCTGAGCGCCGCCTTCCGCAGCCTGACCAAGAAGCTCATGCGCGAGCGGGTCATCAAGGAGGGCGTCCGCATCGACGGGCGTGGTCCGAAGGACATCCGCGCGCTCAACGCCGAGGTCCACGTGGTCCCGCGGGTGCACGGCTCGGCGCTGTTCGAGCGCGGCGAGACCCAGATCCTGGGCATCACCACGCTGAACATGCTGCGCATGGAGCAGGTCGTCGACACGCTCAACCCCGAGCGGACCAAGCGCTACATGCACAACTACAACTTCCCGCCCTACAGCACGGGTGAGACGGGCCGCGTCGGCTCGCCCAAGCGCCGCGAGATCGGCCACGGCGCGCTGGCCGAGCGGGCGCTGATCCCGGTCCTGCCGTCGCGTGAGGAGTTCCCCTACGCCATCCGCCAGGTCTCCGAGGCGCTCGGCTCCAACGGCTCCACCTCGATGGGTTCGGTCTGCGCCAGCACGATGGCGCTGCTGGACGCCGGTGTCCCGCTCAAGGAGATGGTCGCGGGCATCGCCATGGGCCTGATCGGCGAGGGCGACACCTACGTCACCCTGACCGACATCCTGGGCGCCGAGGACGCCATGGGCGACATGGACTTCAAGGTCGCCGGCACCAAGGACCTCATCACGGCCCTCCAGCTCGACACCAAGCTCGACGGCATCCCGGCCTCCGTGCTGGCCGCCGCGCTGAAGCAGGCCAAGGGCGCCCGCCTGGCGATCCTCGACGTGATGCAGGAGGCGATCGACTCCCCGGCGGAGATGAACCCGACCGCGCCGCGCATCATCACCATCAAGGTCCCGGTCGACAAGATCGGCGAGGTCATCGGCCCCAAGGGCAAGATGATCAACCAGATCCAGGACGACTCGGGCGCCGAGATCACCATCGAGGACGACGGCACGATCTACATCGGCGCGACCGACGGCCCCTCGGCCGAGGCCGCCCGCAGCGCGATCAACGCCATCGCCAACCCGCACATGCCCGAGGTGGGCGAGCGCTACCTGGGCACGGTCGTGAAGATCGCCGCCTTCGGCGCCTTCATCTCGCTGATGCCGGGCAAGGACGGCCTGCTCCACGTCTCGCAGATCCGCAAGCTGCACGGCGGCAAGCGCATCGAGAACGTCGAGGACGTCATGGGCGTCGGCGAGAAGATCCAGGTGGAGATCGCCGAGATCGACTCGCGGGGCAAGCTGTCGCTGGTGCCGGTCGAGGTCATCGAGAAGGAGGCCGCCGCCAAGGAGGCCACCGCTGCCGCCGCGCCGGAGGAGGAGGCCGCTCCGGCCGCCGCCGCCCCCGCCGAGGACAAGCCGCGCGAGGACAAGCCCCGCCGTACCCGCACCAGGGTCCGCAAGCCCGCCGCGACCGACGGAGAAGACCGGAACTCGTGACCGAGCGAAGCGAGGGCACCAGTAGACACAGCGCCGTGGTCACGGGGCCGACGAAGGAGGCCTCGTGACCACGGTCACGCTGCACCCTGGCAGGGACGGTGCCGGGGTGGTCAGGCGCACCGTCCTTCCCGGTGGGCTGCGTGTGGTGACCGAGACCATGCCGACCGTGCGCTCCGTCGCGGTCGGCATGTGGGTCGGCATCGGCTCGCGTGACGAGGCCCCCGAGCACATGGGGGCCACGCACTTCCTCGAGCACCTGCTGTTCAAGGGCACGCCGACGCGTGACGCCATGCAGATCTCCGCGTCCATCGAGGGCATCGGCGGCGAGATCAACGCCTTCACCGCCAAGGAGTACACCTGCTACTACGCGCGGGTGCTCGACGAGGACCTGCCGCTGGCCGTCGACGTGCTGGCCGACGTCGTCACCTCCTCGCTCGTCACCGAGGAGGACGTCGAGTCCGAGCGTGGCGTGATCCTCGAAGAGATCGCCATGCACGACGACGACCCCTCCGACGTGGTGCACGAGCAGTTCTCGGCCGCCCTGTACGGCGACTCGCCGATCGGGCGGCCGATCCTCGGCACGGTCGAGTCCATCAACGCCCTCGGGCGTGACCGGATCGTCGAGTACTACCGCACCTACTACCGGCCGCCGCGCACCGTCGTCTCCGTCGCCGGCAACATCCAGCACGAGCACGTGGTGGAGCTGGTGGCGCGGGCCTACGAGCGGGCGGGCGCGCTGGAGGGACCCCGCGAGTGCGCGCCGCCGCGCACCAGCGGTCCCGGTGCGCCGAGCCGGTCGGAGGTCAGGGTGCTCGACCGGCCCACCGAGCAGGCCAACCTCGTGCTGGGCACCACCGGCATGTCGCGCACCGACGACCGGCGCTTCGCCCTCGGCGTGCTCAACGCGGCGCTGGGCGGCGGCATGTCGTCCCGGTTGTTCCAGGAGATCAGGGAGAAGCGCGGCCTGGCCTACTCCGCCTACAGCTACACCTCCGCCTACGCCGACACGGGGCAGTTCGGGATCTACGTGGGCTGCCTGCCCTCGAAGATCGACGACGTGCTGCGGATCTGCCGCGACGAGGTGGCCAGGGTGGTCTCCGACGGGATCACCGAGGAGGAGATCCTGCGCGGCAAGGGCCAGATGCGCGGCGGGCTGGTGCTGGGGCTGGAGGACACCGGCTCGCGGATGTCGCGGATCGGCAAGAACGAGCTGGTCTACGACGAGTTGATGTCGGTGGACGAAGTGCTGGGACGTATCGACGCGGTCACCCCCGAGGAGATCGCGGCGGTCGCCAAGGACGTGCTGAACCGCCCGCTGACCCTGGCGGTCATCGGCCCGTACGCGGACAAGGACTTCTCCTCGGCGATCTCCTGACGGCACAGCGGGGTCAAGGCCACCGGGGTCACTCGGTGGCCTTTTCGCTTGCCTGGCCACTCCAGCGGGCCGGCACTGCCCGCCGCGCCGCCGTGGCTGTGGGGCGCGTGGGGCCCTGGCCGTGGCTGCGGGGCCCGTGGATGGTGTGACGGCGGACCCTCGGGGCCCGTGAGGCCCATGACTCCGGCCCCGTGGGTCGGTCGGGGGTGTCGCGTAACGGCGGCCGGCCCCGTGCGCTGGAGTGGCGTCACCCTGGACAGGGACCGGCCCCGTGCCTGGGGTGGGCGTGGGCCCGCTTGCCGTACGGGGAGAAGGACGCGCCGGGGCCGTACGGGCGGAGGCGGCCCGATAGGGTGGGGGCGTGATGAGAGTGGGTGTGCTCGGGGCGCGCGGCAAGGTCGGCGTCGAGGTGTGCAGGGCCGTCGAGGCGGCGACCGACATGGAGCTCGTGGCGGCCGTCGACAAGGACGATCCGATCGAGTCGCTCGAGGGCGCGCAGGTGGTCGTCGACTTCACCCATCCCGACGTGGTCATGGGCAACCTCGAGTGGGCCATCTCCCACGGGATCCACCCGGTGGTGGGCACCACGGGGTTCGACGAGGAGCGGCTGGCCACGGTGCGTGGCTGGCTGGAGCGCTTTCCCGGCACCAACTGCCTGATCGCCCCGAACTTCGGCATCGGCGCGGTGCTGATGATGCACTTCGCCCAGCAGGCCGCCCGATACTTCGACTCGGTCGAGATCGTGGAGCTGCACCACCCGAACAAGGCCGACGCCCCTTCGGGCACCGCCCGCCGGACGGCGGAGCTGGTGGCGGAGGCGCGGGCCAAGGCGGGCATGGCGGCGATGCCCGACGCGACCAGCTCAGCGCTCGACGGGGCGCGCGGCGCCGACGTCGGCGGCGTCCATGTCCACTCCGTACGGCTGGCCGGGCTGATCGCCCACCAGGAGGTGCTGCTCGGCGGCGCCGGCGAGATCCTGACGATCAGGCACGACACGATGAACCGCGCCTCGTTCACGCCGGGCGTGCTGCTCGGCGTGCGCAGGGTGGGCGAGCTGCCGGGGCTCACGGTGGGCCTGGAGGCCCTGCTCGACCTGTAGCCGGCCCGAGCCACCGGCGCCAACCGGCGAACCGCCGGCGCGACCCGTCGGCGTGACCGGCTCGAACCACCGGCGCCAACCGGCTCGACCCGGCTCCACCCGTGAAAATGAATGTGCCCATGCCGAAGCATGGGCACATTCTGTGGAGGGGTTCCGGCTCCGCACAGCCGGCACACGATCATCACACTAATGCCAGTGCACACCATCCAGGGAAAGGTGCGTGCGTGTCGATGGTGCGTTGGGCGGACAAGGACGAGCTGGCGGGGCTGGCTGATGTCGAGCGTGCGGCCGATGGCCTGTTCGCGCAGGTCGGAATCGTTTTCCCGCCGGGCACCACGATGGTCGAGGAGTGTGACGACCCGGGCAGGGTGCTGGTGGAGGGCAGGGGCTTCGCCATGATCAGCATGGTCGACGGCAACGTCCATCTCGACCAGCTGGCCGTCCATCCTGACAGCATGCGGCAGGGCATCGGCGGCAGGCTCGTGGCGGCCGTGGCCGACCACGCGCTGGCCGTGGGCGCGCCGGGGGTGACCTTGACCACGTTCCGCGACGTGCCGTGGAACGGGCCGTGGTACGAGCGGCACGGTTTCGCCGTCATGGACGACCCGGGGCCGGAGCTGCGCGCCATCGTCCGGCACGAGCGGGAGCTCGGCATCGAACTCGCGCCACGGATAGTGATGTACCGTCCCGTAGTGTGAGGTTTCGCGACGAACTGTGGCGGGCGATGGACGGTGTCTATCGCCAGATCCTGCGGCATCCCTTCCTCGAAGGGCTCACCGACGGCTCGCTCCCGCGCGAGGCCTTCCGCCACTACGTCATGCAGGAGGCGCACTTCCTGCCCGACTACGCCAGGGCGCTGGCCGCCTGCGCCGCCAGGTCGCCGCAGCCGTCAGCCGTGCACAGGTTCGCCGCCGACGCCGCCAGGACCGTCGAGGTCGAGCACAGCCTCGTCCTGGAGCTGCTGGCGGCGTTCGGGCTCGACGAGGCGGAGGCGCTGAAGTCGCCCGCCGGACCGACCACAGTGGGTTACGCGTCGTACCTGGTGCGGACCTGCTCGCTGGGCACCTTCCCGGAGGCGCTGGGCGCGATCGTGCCCTGCTACTGGATCTACGCCCGCGTCGGGGAGAAGCTGCTGGCCGAGTCGTCGCCCGACCCGCTCTACGCGTGGTGGATCGAGACCTACGGCGGCGAGGACTACCAGGACACCGTCGCGGGCGTGCTCGACCTGCTCGACGGCCTGACGCTGACCGCCGACGAGCGGGAGCGGCTGGTGGAGCGGGCGATCACCACCGCCCGGTTCGAGTGGATGTACTGGGACGCGGCCTGGCGCCAGGAGAGCTGGCCATGCGGCTGAGGGACCTCGTCCACGACGACCACCTCGCGCTGAAGGTGCTGACCGGCCACGACCTGCTCGACCGCAGGGTGCGCGGCGTCGCCACCACCGACCTGCCGGACCCGTCCCGTTTCGTCAAGCCGGGCGAGCTGGTGCTGACCGAGCTGACCTGGCACACCGGCGCCGAGTCCGCGACCGCCTTCGTGCGCGGCCTGGGCGACGTGGCGGCGCTCGTGTGCGGCACCGCGCTCAAGGTCCCGCCGTCCGACCTCATCGACGCCTGCGCCGCCGCGGGGCTGCCGCTGCTCACGCTGCCGGTGGACGTGCCGTTCAGCCAGGTCACCGAGCAGGTGCTGCGGGCGCTGATCGCCGAGCTGGGCGCCGCGCCCCGCCGGTCGCCCGGCGGACGCCGGCGCCTGGCCAGCACCCTGGTGGACGGCGGCAGCCTCACCAAGCTGGTCGACACGGTCGCGGGCGAGCTCGACGTGCCGTGCTGGGTGATGTCGGCGACCGGACGGGTGATCGTCGGCTCGCAACCGCTCGACGAGGACTCCAGGGCGCGCCTCGCCCACACCTTCCTCACCGCGCGCTTCCTGCCCGGCATGGTCGACCGCCTGTCGGTCTTCCCGATCAGCAAGGGCGCCCCGCACCGGATCGCCAACTGGTTCCTCGCCTACCAGGGGGAGGGCGCTCAGGGCGACAGCGAGGACGTCCTGGTCGAGCTGGCCGCTCTCGTCGCGCTCGAACGCTCGCGCCTGGAGGCCGCCCAGCGCATCGAACGCCGCGTCCTCGACCAGTTGCTGCGCCTGCTGGAGTCGGGCGACGCGTCCCTGCCGGGGCTCGTCTCCCGCCTGCACACCCTCCACGTGGAGACCGAGCACGGTCTGCTGGTCGTCGCCCTGACGGCCGCGGGGCCCGAGGTCGGCGTCGCCGTCCTCGACGAGCTGCTGCGCCCGCTCGCGCCCGGCATCGTGACCGCGGCGGGGGAGGAGGCCATCGCGCTGGTCCCGCTGGCGGGCAACAGCGCGGCTGAGCTGACCGACCATCTGGTGAAGGGCGCCCGCATCCTCGAGGCGGGGCTGGGCGACGAGCGGATCGCGCTCGGCGTCAGCAGCGTGACCACCGGGCCCGCCGGGTTGAGCGGGCTGATCGAGGAGGCCAGGCACGCCCGCTCGCTCGCCTCCCTCGGCGCCGAGCGGGTCAGCGTGGTGACCGGCGACGACGTCAGCTCGCACCGGACGCTGCTGGCGGCGATCCCCGACCCGCTGCGGCGCTCGTTCAGGGCGCGCCTCCTGGGACGGCTGGAGTCCTACGACGCCACGAACCAGACGGACCTGCTGGAGACGCTGGAGACGTTCCTGGAGGAGTCGGGGTCGTGGTCGGCGACGGCGGACCGGCTGCACGTGCACGTCAACACGCTGCGCTACCGGTTGAAGCGGATCGAGGAGCTGACCGGGCGGTCGCTGAACTCCTGGGACCAGCGGGTGGACTTCCTGCTCGCGTTGCGGATGCGATAGCCGCGCGGGCTCGGCGGTTACGTCGGGGTCACCGGGTTCCCGAAAAGTGCGATCTTCCTGCGCCGGGCACGCGGAACCAGACTGCTGCCATGAGCATCGTGACTCGCATGGACTACCAGCCCTTTCCTCCGGACCCGCACAACCACAAGCCGAACTCGCGCCACTCCCTGGTGCTCGACCCGGCCCGTCCTGACGGTCGTTACGTGAAGAACCTGGTGCTGAACTTCGAGAAGCTCGCGCCGGACGAGATCATCCCCGTGCACTTCCACACCAGCGAGGAGGTCCTCATCATCGACGACGGCGAGGCGGAGGCGTTCTACGACGGGGAATGGCAGCCGGTGGGGCCCGGGTCGGTCATCCTCGTGCCGCCCGGCGTGTCCCACGGTTTCCGTAACCTGTCGGGCGGCACGGTACGGCTGCACGCGGTGTTCGGCGGCTCTGTGGTCGGCACTCAGCTGCTGGAACGCAGCCCCGCGCCGGGCACGGAGGACGAGCCGGTGCCACCGCTGTCCATCCTCGACTTCCGCGCCTACATGTACGGCACCTGACCCGCCTCAAGGGCGTCCTCCGCGGAAGCGACGCCCTTCGTCGTTGACTTGCAAGATCTTTCTCACCGCTCATGGCTGTTCCTGCGTTCCTCGACCCCGGGGCAGGCGGCGGCCGTCTACCCCGGGCGGGGTTCTCCCCGAGGCTTCGTCCGGAGCAGACCGGGGCATGCCGGGCTTCGGAGACCAGGAAGAGCGTTCCGGAGGTAGGGGGGTGCAGGTCGGCCAGCAGACGAAGGGCGGCGGCCGAAGAGGAGCCCGGCCTCGCATTGATCACGACCAGCCGCCGGCCCGCGTCGGCGGGGATGTTCGGCCTGTCCTCCGCGAGCCGCGGCGCGTCGAAGTCGAGATGCCCCGCGAGGAGGGCGTGCGCCATCCGGTTCCAGCCGAGCACATCGCTCCTGCGCCCGATGACGTACGCCGGCACCATCCCGAACGACTCGATCATGACCGCGAGACCGCGGAGCCGCTCGGGGCGGATCTTCTTGCGCCGCGCCTTGGTCGGCCTCGCCAGGCTGTAGAGGCGCGCGGTCTCGTCCAGCCGCAGCGCGCGGGCGAGCGCGTCGAGCACGCCGTCGGAGGCGTTCCTGCTCTGCCCTTGTTCGAGCCGTATGTAAGCGTCGGCGTCGCCGTCCTCGTCATGGTCGCGACCGCCACCGGCGGGCAACACGATCGCCTGCACGGCTACCACCTGGCCTACCTGACAGCCGCCCTCTGCTGCCTCATCGGCGCCCTGGCCGTAGCCCTTTCCCGCCGTACGCCCTGATCTCGGCCGCCGCCCTCAGCCATCGCCCTTGGCCCGGCGTCGTCATCCACGTCGTCGGGCAGTCTGAGGGCCTGGGGCCTGTCTTCCGCCGGTTCCCGGTCGGCTGTGCTCCCCCGGTACCCGTGGTCGCGATCGCTCACTGCTCTTCCTGGCTAGCGGAGTGATATGGGCGGGATGGGGACCCGGTTCGGTGCGCGGCCGGAGGCGGCGTGCCACGCCGGCGGCCGGCGCGGTGGGCGGGGCTCGGTCCAGCTGGTCGACGTGCGGGCGGCAGACTTCCTGCACCTCGTGGCACAGGAGGGCGGACGTACGGCGGCTTGCCCTGAGCACGCTCGTCGAGATGGAGACGAAGGGGCCCGGTACGGCGCGGCTGACGTCATGGAGCGTGCCCAGGGGAGGGGGTTGGCTGTTGCTGTCGTCAACGACAACTAGGTCGCGGCCGTGACGACGTTCCTCGAACGCGAGGGGTTGGCTGGCCCAGGTCAATTGCCGTCAACCCGGTCCAGCAGGCCGTAGAGATGGTCTAGAAAGGCGTCGACGTGACGTATGTCGTATCCGGGTGAGGCCATCGAGAAGCCATGGAGGATCGAGATCCCGCTCGGATGGTTCTTCTCCCTGCGAACGGCGGGCTCCCTTCCTTCGAGGCCCGCAATGATCCGTTCGATGTAGGCATCGACTTCTCGCTGGTTGTAGCCCCGCCCCGATACGAGCGGGAGTTCAGTGGCGCGAATGTCCAACACCAGTTGAGCCCGCCGCCTTTGGATCCTGGCCCATTGTCTGCTGCCGTCTCGGAAGCTACGCGTCGCGCGTTCGCCGACCACCAGGAGCGCGCCACCCACCACGAGGGTCCCGCCGATCAGCCCCATCCCGAAGGCGACCGCCGCGGCATCCTCCTTCTTCTCCTCATAGCTGTCGGGCCCCGTCCGGCGGCTCGAGCAATAATCGCCGCTGCTCATCCTCTCGCCGCCGCACCTGGGCTCCTGCGCGTCCTTCGACACCACAAGCCAGACCAGTAGCACCACTGCCCCGATGCCCAGCATCCAATAGCCCAGCTTCAACGCCCCTCCAACGACCAGGGTGGGTCCGCCCAGGCTCCGCCTTCTCTCGGCCGCAGCCCCAAATGACCAGCAGTGTATTGAGGGCTCCTGTTGATCGACAATGTGTCGGCTGCCCTTTCCAGGAGGCGGACAGGCCGGCGTGCCTGAGCGTCGCGCAGTAGCGCAGTTCTCTCCGCAAGATCCTTCTTGTTCTGATGTCATTACGTCGGGAGGGAACTCCGAGGCACGGACCAGCCCCTCGACCCCATCCGCCACCTCGACGAACGCACCGAACGGGATCACCTTCGTGGACGGCGTCCCCCGGCCCCTGGCTCAGGGACGGTCACCCCCGGTCGCCGTCCGGGCGTCGAAGGCGGCGCGGGCGGCGTCGATCTCGCCGAGGTGGTCCTCCGCCCACACGACCAGGCCGCCCATGGTGTCGAGCAGGGCGCGGCCCATGGCGGTGAGCGTGTACTCGACATGCGGCGGCATGACCGCGCGGACGGTGCGGGAGACGATGCCGTCGCGCTCCAGCTCCCGCAGCGTGACGGCCAGCATGCGGTGGCTGATGCCGTCGATGCCGCGGTTGAGCTCGGTGAAGCGCTTGGTGCCCGAGCCGAGCTGATGGATCACCGACAGCGACCACTTCCCGCCCACGCGGTCGAGGATCTCGCGGGCCCGGCACGCCGCGGGGCTGTGGTTCATGGTCGTCTCCCGGTGGAGTGTGCCCTCCGGACGCGAGGGCGGCGCCCTTACTGAGAAGAAGCTACTTACCTGAAGTGGGTCTGTCGAGATCCTCGCCCCGCGCCCGGGCCGTCGCGTAGGCGGCGGCCTCGGCGCGGTTGCGCAGGCCCAGCTTGGTCAGCACGTTGCTGACATGGTGGGAGGCGGTCTTGCGGCTGATGAACAGCCGCTCGGCGATCTCGGGATTGGACAGCCCGAGGCCCATCAGGTGGAGCACCTCCCGCTCCCGCTTCGACAGGACGCCGACCTGCTTGGGCCCGGTCCTGCCGCGCACCCCCAGCGAGCGCAGCAGCGCGGCCGCCGCGTCGGCGTCGGCGCGGGCGCCGAGCCGTTCGGAGACGGCCAGCGCCGTCCGGGCCTCGGCGATCGCCACCTCGGGCGCGGACGGGCGCAGGGCCTCGGCCAGCGCCCGCCTGGCTCGGGCCTCCTCCAGCGGGAGGCCGGCCGCGACGAAGCCCGCCAGAGCCGCCTCGAGATGGCCGCGGACCTCGCCCTCGCCGGCGAGCGCGGCGGCATACTCGGTGAATGCCCTGGTCAGCGGGGTGCGGGCGGCTTCCGGCAGGGCGCGCAGCCGGGCGCACACCAGCCGGGCGGCCGCCAGGTGCCCGGCCGCCGCCTCGGCCTCCACCAGCAGCGCCAGCAGCGGCGCCCGCAACGTCTCGCCCTCGGGGCCGCCGTCCTCGTGGTCCCCCTGGTCCGCGTCCTGGTCTGTGCCCTCCTGGTCCCCCTGGTCCCCTTGGTCCCCGTCCTCGTGGTCTCCCTGGTTCTCGGCGCTCCGGCCGTCCACCGCCAGCCCGCGGCGGAGTACCGTCGCGGCGCGTTCCGCCTCGCCACGAGCCAGGTGCAGACCGGCCAGCGGCCGTACGGCGTACCCGTCGTGCTCGTGGCCGTCGAGGAGCCGCTCCGCCTCCTCCAGCCGGCCCTGCCGTACGCGCAGGTCGGCCAGGCGTGCCACCGAGCCGGAACGGAGGGCCCGGTAGCTGGCGTCGTACAGGCGGACGGACGTGGTCAGCTCGTGCTCGGCCTCGGCCCACCGGCCCGCGGCGGTGAGGATCCCGCCGTAGTACATCCGGCAGATGGCCGCGGCCCACACGACGTCGGTGCGCCGCACGAACGCCTCGACCACGGCCGTCCACTGCTCGGCCCGCCGTACGTCGAGAACCATCTCGCAGGCCAGCAGCATCTTGCAGTAGATCTCGCCGACCACCGCCACGTTCCGCACCTCGCCGCCCACAGCGGCCGCCGCGGCCTCGTCGAGCCGGCGCATGCCCTCATCGGTACGGCCCCGCTCCACCAGGCACACGCCGCTGTAGGCCAGGGCGTCGAACTCCAGGTCCGTGTCGCCGAAACGGACGGCGAGGCGCCGCGCGGCCTCGATGTGCCGCAGCCTGACGGCCTGGTCGTCACTCGCCATCGCGCAGGCCAGCTCGACCCAGCCCCGCTCGGGGCAGTCGCCCGCCGCCTCGGCGAGGTGCTTCCCGCGTTCCAGCCATCCGCTGGCGACCGCGTAGTTCCCGTACAGCGCGACGTACTCGAACGCCAGCCAGTAGGCCGCGATCACCGCCGGATACCGCGTCTCACCTCTGGCGCGGAAGCCTGCGAAGGCCCGCTCGCGTAGTGCGACCGCCGTGCCGTACTCGCCCAGCCAGCACAGCGCCTGCCCCAGCCCGTCGAGCGCCTCAGGAGTCTCCTCCCGCGCGAGGGCGGTCTCGAAGGCGGCGCGGGCGTCCTTCCAGTGACCTGCCGCGAGGGCGGCCCTCCCGGCGGCAACGGCCTCATCGACCCCCACGTCACGATTATCCCGCCGCGAACGCGCCCGCGAATAGGGCAGTCGCCCCATGCTCCCGTGCCTGGTCGCGGCGCATGCTGGCCGGGAACCCGGCCACCTGACACGGAGCGTGCGCGATGAGCAGCCCGATGGAGACGTTCCAGCTCTCGGTCGACCAGGCGGAGAGCTACGAGTCGAGTTTGGTTCCCGCGATCTTCGGCGAATGGGCGCCGCGGCTGGTCGAGGCGGCCGGCGTCGCGGCCGGCCAGCGGGTCCTCGACGTCGCCTGCGGCACGGGTGTCGTCGCCCGCGCCGCCGCCCGGCGCGCCGGGGAGCGGGGACGGGTGACCGGCCTCGACCTCAACGCGGCCATGCTGGCCGTCGCCCGGCGGCTGCGCCCCGACCTCGAATGGCGGCAGGGCGACGCGGCGGATCTGCCGTTCGCCGACGGGTCGTTCGACGCCGTGCTGTGCCAGTCGGCGCTGATGTTCTTCCCCGACCCCGTCCGCGCCCTGCGCGAGATGGCGCGCGTCGTGGCCACGGACGGCCGCGTGGCCGTCCAGGTGTGGGCGCGGCTGGAGCGGCAGCCGGGTTACGGCCCGCTCGTCCAGGTGGCCGCCCGCCACGCGGGGCCCGAAGCGGTCAGCCTGCTGAGCGCCTACTGGAAGCTGGGCGACACCGACGCGCTGGCGGGGCTGTTCGCCGCCGCCGGGCTGCGGGTCACCGCCATCACCGCCCGCACCGGGACGGTACGGCTCGGCTCCGTCGACGAGCTGGTGCGGATCGAGGTCGAGAGCACGCCGCTCCGCGAACGGATCAGCGACGAGGTGTACGGCAGGATCATCGCGGACGCCCGGGAGGAACTGGGCCGGTTTCGCACGGGCACCGGCATCGCCGTCCCGATCGAGGGGCTGCTGGTCACGGCGGTTCCCGGCGCCCCGGGCACGGCGGGCGGCCTGCTCCCGGCCGTCCGGCTGCGGCGCGCCGCTCCGCCGGGCTGAGGGGCCTGCTGGAAAGGGCTCATGGCGAGGTCATGGGTGTGACTCGGGCGCGGTGGCGGCGAACCGCATCGCGGTTGGCGCACCGGTGGGAGCAGTAGCGCTGCCGTCCGGTGCGGGAGGTGTCGGCGAAGACCAGGGTGCACCCGTCCACGGCGCACCGCTGCAGCCGGTGCATCCCCCGCCCCGCCAGGTGCAGCGCGGTGCCGACGGAGATCAGCGCGAACAGCACGGGGCCGAGCGGCTGCCGGTCGTCGCGGTAGTGCAGGTGCCAGCCGGATCCGGAGTGGTCGGTCAGCCGCGGGTAGGCCGCGGCCGCCGCCAGCATGCGGTTGAGCAGTGCGGCGCGCTCGTGCTCGTCGGTGGCGTCGACGATCTTCTCCCACGCGTCCAGCGTGTCCAGGGTGTGGCCGAGGTCCTGCGGCGTGACCGGGCGCTCCAGCACCAGCCCGGCGGCGCGGCAGCGGTCCGCGAGCTCGTCCGCGGTCGCCGGGCGCCGGTTGGCCAGGCTCGCGGCCAGCTTCACGGCGCCCTCGCCGTAAGGGTTGAGATGCATAAGCTCATTACATCAGGCTGTTGGGTATGAGGTACCACAGCGATGTACGGCAGGCAGTCGAGGATGACGTCGCGGAACTCGTGCGCCTGCGGGCGTTGCTGTTCGCGACCCTCGGCGGCGACTTCTTCAACCCCTCCTCAGCGGGCGACGAGTGGCGGCACGCGCTCACCACGGTTCTGAAGGACAAGCTGACCGCCGACGACGCGTGCATCCTGGTCGTGGACGGCGACAACGGTCTCGCCGCCTGCGGCATCGGCACCATCGAGCAGTGGTTCCCCGGCCCGCACTCGCACAACGGCCGGGTCGGACACGTGATCGGCGTGGTCACCGACCCCGCCTACCGGCGCCGCGGCCACAGCCGCGCGATCATGCACGGGCTGCTCGACTGGTTCCGTGAACAGGACGTCGCCCGCGTCGACCTGCACGCCTCCCGCGACGGTGAACCGCTCTACCGGTCGCTCGGCTTCGTCGAGCACCCCGACCCCGCACTGTACTGGCGCCCGTGACGGCCGCCCGCACCGGGGCCGGTACCGGTGCGGGCGCGAGCGCTGAGCCGCCGGTGCCCGGCGGAGACCGTCAGCTCGGCCGGTGGCGCAGGCTCGGCCGGTGGCGCAGCAGGGAGGCCACGCGGTCGATGCGGTTGGTCCAGACGCCGCCGGAGTACCCCTCGGGGATCCTGGCGACATCGGCGGGGGTGTCGAAGCCTTCGGAGAAGTCCCCCGATCCCGCCACGACGATCACCCGGGTGCCGTGCTCGCGCATCCGGGCGACGAAGGTGTGCGGCCAGCCCCACATCCATCGGGCGTACTGCTCGGGAAGGTGCAGCTGCGTGTTCTCGCACGAGTCCGGCACGTATCCCGTCCAGCCGACGGCGGCGTAGCGCAGCAGGCAGTCCTTCATCGTCTGCCGCGACATGACGCGCATGCCGGGCAGCCTCTTCCTCAGCGCCGCCACCGGCAGGTCGCCCCCGTAGACGGCGAGCGTGCGCAGCCGGTCGGCGGGCAGCGTGGCGAGGTAGCCGGCGAGCCGCTCGCCGTCGGCGGGTTCGTCGCTCTTGACGTGGATGAGCAGTTCCCGGCCAGGGAAGGCGGCCATGACCTCCTCGATGACCGGCATCCCGCCCACGCCCTTGCCGCGGAACGGGTGGGTGGCGCCGTCGTCGGCGGTGTAGCCGTGGCCGATGTCGAGCCTCTTCAGCTCGGCGAGCGTGTGGTCCCGCACGGCGCCCGTGCCGTCGGTGCGGCAGTCGAGCGTGGCGTCGTGGAAGACGGCGATGCGGTCGTCCCTGGTCACCTGGACGTCGAACTCCACCATGTCGGCGCCCGCCGCGAAGCCGGCGCGCATCGAGTCGAGGGTGTTCTCCAGATACGGGTGCTCCGGCTGGTGGATGCGCTCCGCCGTACAGGTGTCGTTGGTGATGCCGTCGAAGCGGAAGGTCTGGGCGAGCCCGCGGTGGGCCAGCAGCAGGGGTGGGCCTCCGTCGGCGGCCCGCCACGAGGCGTTGTTCACGTACACGAAGGCGGCGAGTGCGAGCAGGGCGACGAGCACGACGGTGCGGCGTCGGAAACGCATGGTGGCAGGCTCCTGGAGGTAGACGGCGGCACCAGGATCGCCGCCGCGGCAGCCGAGGAGAACCGGCGAAGGACGTAGCCGCACTATGCCTTTAGGACTGCCTCGTAGGACTCCCTCGGCGGTTCGTGGCCGTGCGGCTTTCAGGGCTCGGCCGGTCGTGGCCGTGCGGCTTTCAGGGCTCGGCTGGTCGCGGCCGTGCGGCTTTCAGGACTGGCGCAGCAGGTCGCGCGCGAGCAGCGCGGCCTGGGTGCGGCTGCTCACCTGCAGCTTCGCCAGGATGTTGCTGACGTGCGTCTTCACCGTGCGCTCCGCCAGCGTCAGCGCGCCGGCGATGTCCTGGTTGGCCATCCCCTGCGCGATCAGGCCGAGGATCTCGCGTTCCCGCCTGGTCAGCGTGCTGACCCCGGCTCCCGCGGGTGGAACGGCCGCCGGGCGCTGCTTGGGCCACAGCATGTCGACCGCTGACGAGCTGAGCGCCGTCACCCCGCCATGCGCGGCGCGTACGGCGGCGGCCAGCTCGCCGCCGCTGGCGTCCTTGAGCACGAAGCCGTCGGCACCGGCGGCGAGGGCGCGCTGGATGTCGGCGGCGCGCCCGACGGCGGTGAGCATCAGGACGCGTGCGCGTGTCTCCGGGTGCGCGCCGCGCAGCAGGGACAGCGCCCGCACGCCGTCCATGCCGGGCAGGTACAGGTCGAGCAGCACGACGTCCGCGGGGTCCTGATCGGCGGCGAAGAGGTCGAGCAGCGCCTGGCCGTCCGCCAGCTCGCCGACCACGTCCACGTCCGGCTGGGCGCCCAGGATGAGGGCGAGGCCTTCCCGTACCAGTGCCTGGTCGTCGACTATGACAAGCCGGATCATGTGCCCGATGGTAGGGGCTCGGGGGAAGCGAGGCGGTGTGAGGCAGGTGCTCGCCGGCCGGTTGCGCGTCAGGTGGCAGGTCGTGGTGGACGTCGCGCTCACGGCCGTGGCCGCCGCGCTGTTCGCGGCCGGGGGACCGGCCTCGGTGCCGCTGTCGGTGGGCCAGATCCTGCCGCTGGCGTGGCGCCGCCGCGCGCCCGGGGCCGTGCTGTGCGTGGTCGGTGTGTTCACGGCCGCGCACATGGCGGCGGGGATGACGCGCGCGCTGGGCTACCTGCCGGCGTTGGTGGCGATGTACACGGCGGCGACCAGCGAGGCGCGTCTGGTCCGGTGGGGCGTGTGCGGCGTGACCGCCGCGGCCGTCGCCGCGAGCACGCAGCGCGGCCTGGGGGAGGTCGTGGCCATCTTCGCCGCCGCCTGGATGCTGGGCGTCGAACGCCGCCGGAACGTGCGGGAGCGCAGCGCGTTCGCGGCGGAGAGCGCCCGGCTGCGGCTGGAGCGCCGCGTCGTGGAGGAGCAGCTGGCCGCCGCCGAGGGCCGGGAGCTGCTGGCCCGGCGTCTGCACGACACCCTGGCCCGCACGATCACCGTCATGCTGGTCCAGACGGAGGCGCTGCGCTCCGCCGCACGGTTGACGCCCGCGGACGGCGAGCGCGTCGACCGGGTGCTCGGCGCGGGACGGGAGGCGCTGGCCGAGGTCCGCGACGCCATCAGGGACCTCGACGCCCTGGAGGTGGCGACCGCGGCCGACGACCTCACCGAGCGGCTGGACCAGCTGCGCGCCGCGGGTCTCGACGTTCCGGCGGCGCCGCCCCAGCTCGTGGCCGAGCTGCCCGCCGCCGTGCGCGCGGTGGCGCACCGGCTCGTCGGCGAGGCGGCCACCAACGCGCTCAGGTACGGCGGGCCCGGCACGCGCCTGGACCTCGCCGCGGACCGGGACGGGGACGGCGTCACGATCACCGCCACCAGCCACCCGCCCCGCCACGCCACACGCGGGGCGGAGGGGACGGGCTACGGGCTGCGCAGCCTCACCGCCGACGTCGAGACCTACGGCGGCACCCTGGCGTACGGCCCGAGGGAGGACGGCACCTGGGTGGTGGCCGCGACGTTCCCCCACGTCCCCCTGAGGTGATGCGCCCCCGGGGAGTACGCGGAACACACGACGGAATCCTCACGTGTACGGCGGGAGCCCACCGCAGGATGACGCCCGGCCGGACCCGCGTCGGCGATGCTCGGCTGGGACCGTGCTTTCAGGCCCCGGCCGCGTACGCCTCCAGCTCGGCCAGGTACCCGTCCTTCACCTGCCGCGGCAGCCACGCGATCTCGAAGGCGTTGCGCTGCACCTGCAGCAGTTCCTCCCTGGACAGCTCCAGCGCCGCCAGGTTCTCCTGCACGTATCCGGGGAAGTACGCCGGGTCGTCGGAGTTGATCGTCACCCGCACGCCCAGGTCGAGCAGCTTCCTGATCCCCTCGGCCTTCATCGAGTCGGTGACGATGGAGTTGGAGATCGGGCAGCAGGTCAGCCCGATCCCCCTGTCGAGGACCCGCTGCACCAGCGCGGGGTCCTCGAGGATGTTGACGCCGTGGTCGATCCGGTCGACCTGGATGTCGTCCAGGCACTGGCGGATGTGCTCGACGGAGTTCTCCTGGTCGACGTCGCAGTGCATGGTCAGCAGGTAGCCCTCCTGCCTGGCCCGCTCGTAGACGGCGGCGAACTTGGCCGGCGGGTTGCCCTTCTCGTCGGAGTCGAGGCCGACGCCGACGATCCACTGCTTGTACGGCAGCGACTCCAGCAGCGTCGCCATGGCGTACTCGGCCTGGAAGTCGCGCAGGAAGCACATGATGAGCTGGGCGCGGATGCCGAGCCGGGCGTCGGCGTCCATGAGCGCGCGGCGCAGCCCGCGGATGATCACGTCGAAGGGGACGCCGCGGGAGGTGTGCGCCTGCGGGTCGAAGAAGATCTCGGCGTAGCGGACGTTCTGCGAGGCGGCCTTGCGCAGGTAGGCCATGGCCAGGTCGTAGAAGTCGGGCTCGGTGCGCAGCACGCCCATGCCCTCGTAGTAGACGGCCAGGAACGACGGCAGGTCGTCGAAGGAGTAGGCGGCCCGCATCTCCTCCACCGACGCGTACGGCAGGGCGATGCCGTTGCGCTGGGCCAGCTCGAACTTGAGCTCCGGCTCGAGCGTGCCCTCGATGTGCAGGTGGAGCTCGCACTTGGGCAGCCCGGCGATGAAGTCGTTCATTGGATGACCTCCACGATCTCGAGGTTGACGCAGTCGACCAGGCCGAGGTCGGTGACCGCGTAATCAGGGATGGCGGTGATGGACAGGAAGAACAGGTACATCAGCGGCGCGGGCAGGCCGCACCCCAACGAGCGTGCCACGTCGTCGAGCCGCTGTTCGAGCACCGCCATCTCGGCGGCGGGGATGTCGGACACGATGCCCGCGACGGGCAGCGGCAGCGACTCGACGACCGTGCCGTCGACCACGATGACCTGGCCGCCGCCCATCGCCGAGACGGTGTTGACGGCGAGCGCCATGTCGGCGCGGGAGGCGCCCACGCAGATGATGTTGTTGTCGTCGGGGGCGGCGCTGGTGGCGATGGCGCCCTTGCGCAGGCCCATGCCGCTGACCACGGCGACGGGCATGTTGCCCGTCTTGCCGTACCGCTCGACGACGGTGACCAGGAGCGCGTCGTGCTCGACCGACGGCTCGACGACGCCGTCGACGACGGGCAGGGTGACGTCGCGCCGCCTGCGCACGAAGACCTGCTCGGTGAAGTTCAGGGTGAGCACCGTGACCTCGTCGGCCGCCGAGCGCAGGGCCAGGTCGTCGGCGGTCACCTGGCGCACGGGGAAGGGCCGCACCTCGCCCCTGGCCGGCGGTACGGCGGGCACGACCATGGCCCCGTCCCTGGCCACCAGACGGCCTCCGGCGACGACCTCCCTGACCTTGAACTCCTCCAGCGAGTCGACGATCAGCACGTCGGCGAAGCGCCCGGGCGCGATGCTGCCGACCAGGTCGTCGATGCGGTACATCTCCGCGCAGTTGACGGTCGCCATCTGGATCGCGGTGACCGGGTCGACGCCGGCCTTGATCGCCATCCTGACGAGCTTGTCCATGTGCCCGCCGGCCAGCACGTCGGCGGCGTGCACGTCGTCGGTGCAGAACGCGACGCGCCGCGCGCCCACCTTGGCGACGACCTGGATGTTCTCCTCGAGGAAGTGCGCGACGGACGACTCGCGGACGATCGCGTAGATGCCCTGGCGCAGCTTCTCGAGCATCTCCTCGTGGGAGTAGGACTCGTGGTCGAGCCTGATGCCCGCGGCGGCCAGGCCGGCGATGCGGCGGGCGTCCGACAGGGGCGCGCACCCGAAGATCGGCAGCCGCCGCTGGTGGGCGAGCTCGAGCGCCGCCATCACGGCGGGGTCGCCGTGCTCGACCATCTCCTGGACGGTCTCCCAGACGCCGACGCACTCGGGCCACTCGTGCGCGACGCGGTGCTCGGCGGGGCCGAAGGTGTGCCCGACGGTCGACTGCGGCACGGTGTAGGGGGCCTTGGCGGGGGCGCCCCACCAGATCCGCATGCTGGTGGCGGCCGCCTCGTTGAGCGCCTGCCGTACGCCGTCGAGGCCCTGCGCCACGAGGATCTGGTCGAGGCCGGAGACCACGCTGGTGGTGCCGAAGGGGACGACCAGGTTGGCGAAGCTGGTCACCGACAGCTTGCTGCACTCGATGTGCAGGTGGCCGTCGATGAGTCCGGGCACCAGGAAGCCGCCGCGCGCGTCGATGATCTCGGTGTCCGGGCCGCGGTCGAGGGCGGGGCCGACGGCCGCGATCCGGTCGCCGCTGATGCCGATCTCGGCCGGGTACAGCTCGCCGGTCAGCACGTTGACGAGCGTGCCGTTGGTGATGATCGTGTCCGCGGGCCGGCGGCCGTAGGCGACATCGAGCAGGTCATGCATGGGCGAGCTCCTTGACGGGGACCGGTCGGCGGTCCAGGGCGGCGTAGACGATTCCGGCGACGACGAAGCCGGCGAAGATGCTGAAGTCGGAGCCGCCGGTCGCGCCGGAGATCCAGCCGACGAACACGCTGGAGTTCAGCCAGAGCGCGGCGGCCACCATGCCGGCGGCCTGGGCGATGAGGCCCGGCCAGCGGACCTGGTCGGGGGCGTGGTCGTCGAACAGCGCGGCGGCGTCGTAGCGGCCCCTGCGGCGCAGCCAGTCGGTGACGTACACGCCCGCCCACGGCGCCAGCCAGATCACCAGCAGGCCGAGGAAGGCGTTCAGCATCGTGTTGAACGAGTCGGAGGTGATCGCGACGAAGGTGATGATCACGCAGAGGATCAGGTCGAGGACGACCGCCAGCCACCGCTTGACGTTGATGCCCGCCGCCTGCAGGTTCAGGCCCGAGGAGTACAGGTCGGTGGTGTTGGCGGCGAAGAGCGTGACCACGGTCAGCAGCAGGTACGGCACGACGAACCAGGACGGCAACGCACCGGGCAGCCCGGAGATCGGGTCGCTGGCGTTGGTCACCACGGTGGCGACGGCCGCGCCGAGGACCATCAGCAGCAGGTACGGCACGAAGCCGCCCAGGAAGGCGTAACCGAACACGGCCTTCCTGGAGGAGTCGACCGGCAGGTAGCGCGAGTAGTCACCGCCCAGCGGCGCCCACGACAGGCCGCCGCCCGACATCACCAGCATGACCGCCAGCGTGAAGGTGGAGAAGTCCGCCGATCCCGCCGCCGACAGGTTCGCCTTGGGCGCGACCAGGATCGCCATGATCACGAACATCGCCAGGAACACCCAGGTGAGGTACTTCTGCGCCTTCATGACCGCGGAGTGCCCGATCAGCGGCAGGATGAGCTGGATGACCGCGGCGACCAGCACGATCGCCACCTTCAGCCCGAGACCGTCGCTCGAGACGCCGGCCTGCTCCAGCAGCGTGAGCCCGGCCAGGGTGATCATCACCATGCCGCCGGCCTCGAAGCCGACCATGTTGAGCCAGCCGAAGAAGCCGAGCACGCGGGCGCCCTTGTTGCCGTAGGCGGCGCGGGAGATCGCCATCGTCGAGGTGCCCTGCTGCATCCCCTGGATGCTGCTGAACCCCACCAGGGGGAAGGCGAGCAGGTTGCCGATGACGATGGCCGCCACGGCCTGCCAGAAGCTCAGCCCCATCGCGACGACGATGGTGCCGTAGACCACGGTGAAGACGGTCGTCGTCGTGCCTGCCCAGAGGAAGAGCAGGTCGCGAGGGCGGCCGTACCGCTCGGCCGCAGGAACCAGCTCGATCCCGCGTTGCTCCATGGACGGTTCCTTCCGGAGTCGCTGAATACCGGATTCAGTGAACCAGGAGGGTCTGACCAGGACGGTTATCGGCGGCTACGAGATCGGCCCGCCGGTTTGTAGCCGCCTACAAGGTGATCGCCAGGCCGACGGCGAAGAGCAGGCCGTAGGCCATCTGCAGCTTGCCCGTGGCCTGCAGCACGCCGATGAGCGCGGGGCCGGTGGCGCCCGACAGGACGGTCTTCACCGGGCCGATCGCCAGCGGCGCCGCGAGCACCGGCAGCGCGGCGAACGGCGTGAACGGGATCAGCAGCAGCGGGATCACCAGCGGGGCGACCAGGCACACCGTGTACATCACCCGCGTGCGCTCGGCGCCCAGCACCACGGCCAGCGTGCGCTTGCCCGCCGGGCCGTCGGTGACGACGTCGCGCAGGTTGTTGATGACGAGCATCGAGCACGACAGCAGGCCGATCGGGACGGAGGCGGCCAGCGCTACCCACGACAGGTGGCCCGTCTGGACGAAGGCGGTGCCCATCACGGGGACGGGGCCGAAGAAGACGAAGACCGCCGCCTCGCCGAGCGCGCGGTAGCCGTAGGGGCGCTTGCCGCCGGTGTAGAACCACGCGGCCGCGATCGCGGCGGCGCCGACCAGCAGGATCCACCAGGCCTGCGTGGCCACCACCAGCGTCAGGCCGGCGACGGCGGCGGCGGCGAAGCAGCCGAGCGCGGCGGCCAGCACCTCGCGAGGGGCGGCCACACCCGAGCCCACCAGGCGCATCGGGCCCACGCGCCGGTCGTCGGTGCCTCTGATGCCGTCGCTGTAGTCGTTGGCGTAGTTGACGCCGATCTGCAGTAACAACGCCACCAGCAGGGCCACCACGGCACGCCACCAGATCGGGCCGCCCTCGCCGACCGCCAGGCCGGTGCCGACGACGACGGGTACGACCGCGTTGGGAAGGGTGCGCGGGCGGGCGCCCTGCACCCACTGGCTGAGCGTGGCCATCAGCTGATGTCCGTCGTGAGCCTGACCATCCGGATCGGACGGCCCATGTCGAGCACGCGTTCGGCCATGTCCTCGCCCCATCCGGCGGACTCGAGGAAGCCGAGCATCGCGTAGTTCTCCGCGAACACCCAGGTGACGATCTGCCGGAAGCCGTCCTCGCGCATGTAGTCGACGGTCGCGTTGAGCAGCCTGCTGCCGTGGCCGCGCCGGACGAAGTCGGGGTCGACCAGCAGCGTCAGCATCTCGGCCGTCACCGTCGGGTCGAGGTCGGGGTCTTCGGCGGGCGCGTGGGAGACCAGGCCGACCACGCGCTCGCCGCCGCGCGGCGTGGCGGGCGCGTTGGCGCCGCCCAGGCCGAGCGCGGGAAAGCCCTCGGTGTCGAGGATGGTCTCCACGGCCACGAGCACGCGATGCATGCGCGTGGGCGGCGAGGCGATCGCCTCGTCCCACTGGCGCAGCCACATCTTCTCCGCTGCGGGGCCCGTCATCTGCTCGAGCGGCCCTTCGGGGAGGAACTCCCGATAACCGTAGCGCCAGGCGCGGATCTGAGTGTTCGCCACCTGGAGCACATCTCCGCGCCGGGCCGCCCGGACGCCTACGTCTGCCATCTCGGCCCGCTCCTTCGCCTGCCGTTGTGCCCGCGACCGGAGGATCTCGAGGGCACGTGTTACACCGTATCGGTGATTCGGGGCTCGCGATGACGCCTGACTCGATAAACGCGGGTGTTCGTCCGGTTACGACATCCCATCGTAAGGGCTTGATCAGCTCAGGCGCGCGTACGCGGAGGCGAGCCGCCGCACCCCGTCGGTCAGCTCGGCCACATGGACGGCGGCGCTGTGCGTCAGGCGTAGGCGCGGCCCCGGCGGTTCGGTGGGGTAGTAGATGCGGCCCGGGCTCACCTGAACCCCGTTCCTGCGGGCCTCCTCGACCAGCGCGGCCTCGTCGACGTGCGGCGGCAGCCGTACCCACAGGTGCAGTCCGCCGTGGGGGACCAGGTGCGGCTCGGCCTCCGGCAGCGCGGCGGCGAGGGCGGCGGCGAGCGTCGCACGGCGTGTTGCCAGCTCGGCGTGGACGGCGGTCAGGTGACGGGGCCAGGCGGGTGAGCTCACGAACTCCAGCGCCGTCTCCTGCAGCGGCCTGGCCACGAAGAACGACTCCACGAGCTGGCCGGCCCGCAACCGGTGGGCGGCCGGGCCCCGGGCGATCACCGCGGCCAGGCGCAGGCTGGGGGCGAGGATCTTGGTGAGCGAGCTGATGTGGACGACGGTGCCGTAGCGGTCGAGGGCGATCATCGGGGTGGGCGCGTGCTCGGTCAGGTAGCGGGCGTAGTCGTCCTCCACCACGAACGCGTTGTGCGCCCTGGCCACCTGGAGCACCTGCTCCCTTCGCACGTCGGTGAGCGTCGCGCCGGTGGGGTTGTGCAGCGTCGGCTGCGAGTAGAAGACCCGCGCGCCCGTCACCGCGAACGCCTCGGCCAGCAGGTCGGGCAGCACGCCGTCGGCGTCCATCGGCACCGCGGCCGTCCGCAGGCCCGCCGCCCTGGCCGCGGCCATGGCGCCGGGGTAGGTGGGCGTCTCCATCAGCACGGTCGTGCCAGGGGCGGCCAGGGCGCGGAAGGCGTGGCTGAGCGCGGCCTGACCGCCGCTGACGACCAGCGCGTCACCGGCGGTCAGCTCGCCGCCCGCCTGCCGGGCGAACCACCCCCGCAGCTCGGGGACGCCGGTCAGCGGGGGAGTGGCCCAGGCGTTCAGGCGCTTGACCGCCCGTGAGGCGGCCGCCGACAGTTGGCGGTCGGGCCGCATGGCCGCGTTCAGGTAGCCGCCGGTCAGCGGGATCACGTCTTCGGGCGGCGTCGTGAGCAGCGCCGTGACGCCCGAGTCGTCGATCACCCGGTCGCCGAGCGCGACCGTCTGCCACGACATGTCGGAGATCTCCGTGAGCCGCGCGGGGCGAGGGGCCACGAAGGCGCCGACGCCGGGCCTGGTGACCACCCTGCCCTCGGCGGCGAGCTGCCCGATCGCCCTCGAGACGGTCACCGGGCTGACCCCGTGGCGCCGCATCAGCTCGCGGCTGGACGGCAACCGGTCGCCCGGCTGCTTCGTCCCGATCTCCTCGCGCAGCATCGCGGCGATCTGGGCGATACTGCTATCGTCTTTCATGAGAAGTAACAATAGCGCTATCGTGTCCGGTGGAGTAACGGTTCCCGTACGGGCCGATCACGCCAGGCGTGGCACCCTCCTCGCCTTCCTCGGCGTGCTGGCCTTCTCCGGCTCCTTTCCGGCCACCGTGTTCGCGATGCGCGGCTTCGACCCGTGGCTGGTGGCGATCGGGCGGGCACTGCTGGCCGGCCTCGTCGCGCTGGCCTGCCTCAAGGCCGCCCGGCTGCCGCTGGTGCCGCCGCGCGCCCAGTGGCGCCCCTACGCGTTCATCTCCCTGGGCGTGGTCTTCGGCTTCCCCGTCTTCAGCGGCCTCGCCCTGCACCTGGGCGCCGGCACCGCCCACTCCGCCGTCGTGATCGGCCTGCTGCCGGCCGCCACGGCCGCCTTCGCCGTCTGGCGCGCGGGCGAACGCCCCCGGCCGCTGTTCTGGGTCGCCTGCGCGGCCGGAGCCGTCGCGATCACCGTCTTCACCGTCTCCCAGGGCGGCGGCAGCGTCTCCCTCGCCGACCTCCTGCTGGTCGCCGCCCTCCTGTCGGCCGCGCTCGGCTACACCGAGGGCGGCCGCCTCGCCCGCACCACGCCCGGCTGGCAGGTCATCTCCTACGCCCTGGTGGTGTCCATCCCCGTGACGCTGCCCGTGACCGCCGCGCTGGCGCTGACCACGCCGGTGTCGTTCTCGGTGGCGTCCGTGAGCGGGTTCCTCTACGTCGGGCTCATCTCGATGTTCCTCGGCTTCGTCCCCTGGTACGCGGGCCTGGCCCAGGGCGGCATCGCCCGCGCCGGGCAGACCCAGCTCACCCAGCCGCTGCTCACCCTGGTGTGGGCGTGGCTGTTCCTGGGCGAGCGGTACGGCATGGCCACGGTGCTCGGAGCGCTGGCCGTCCTGGTCTGCGTGGCGGTGACGCAGCGCAGCCGTACGTAGTCCTTGAAAGATGTGACAACTCAGCGCAGGATGAGCGCAGGAGGTGTCACAAATCATGGCCGACCTCACGATCCCCGAAGGCGGATTCTGGCCAGCGCCCGAGATCCCCCAGCCGAACATCTATCCGATGGAGTGGCGGGTCGAGACCGAGAAGCTGGCGGCGATCTACGAGAAGTCCAAGCGCATGGTCTGGAACCCCGCCGACCTGCCCTGGGACGGGCTCTCCCCCGACGACTTCACCGTCGAGCAGCGGCTGGGGATCATGTACTGGTTCGCCGTCCTCGCCAACTTCGACGCCTCAGGGCCCGCGGTGTTCGCCCGCGCGACCATCCAGGCGTTCGAGAAGCACGAGGAGGACCCCGTCCGCAAGTGCTTCTTCTCGATCACCAGGGACGAGATGAACCACGAGGAGTGCTGCCAGCGCACCATCGCCAGGCTCTGGCCCGGCGGACCCCTCGACTGGACCCCCGTCACCGACCTGGAGAAGGCGGCGCACAACAACATCGGCTGGCTGTACCACAACGGCGGGCGCTACTGGAACGGCTACACCGCGGCGGTCGGCAAGTACTCCCTGCCGGTGCTGTTCACCTCGTTCATGATGGGCGAGATGGCCGCGTCGACGCTGTTCAGAGGCATGGCGTCGGGCACCAGGCACCCGGTCTTCAGCGAGATGTTCCAGCGCATCGGCCGCGACGAGTCCCGGCACCTCCAGATCTGCATGACGATCCTGGAGAACGAGTGGCCAGGCCTCACCGACGACGTCCGCTCGCTGATCACCCGGCAGCTGCGGGCCGGGTTCGTCTTCCTGTCGATGATCCTGTGGGAGCCGCCCGAGGGGTTCTGGGACCTGCCGCCGTACTTCCTGCCCAACCACCGGGTGCTGATGGACCACGCCCGGACGGCGGGGCTGGGCGTGCTGTCGTACGAGGAGCAGGCCGAGAACTGGCGCGTGGCGATGGCCAGGGTGCGGGCGATCGTGGAACGGTGGGGGATCGAGTTCCCTGCCATCCCGGAACTGGACATCGACGGCGTGCAGGTCGACTTCATCGACCCCGAGGAGATCATCCCGGTCTTCTGAGCCACGGCCGGGCGGCCGGGCGCCCCACCCCGGGCGCGTCGCCTGGCCGACGACCGCGGAGCGCCGATGCGCCTTGGAGCGGCTGTGACGTGCGACCTGCGGCGGCGTTCCGGGGATGGCCGGACGACCGGTCGTGGCGGCGGCGCAACGGGCCTTCAGGCGAGCCCCGGTAGGCTGCCGGCCGTGTGGGGCAGAATCGACGGGCTCAGGATCCTGGGCCTCGGCACACCGGGTGACCTGCGCGCCCGGCTGAACGACCTGGTCCTGTCCGGCGCCAAGACCGGCACGGCCGGCCTGCTCGCCCACGACTACCGCGCGGAGAACGAAGAGCTCGAGCACGTCGGCGAGCGCCTGGCCCTGGTCGACGACGACGACCACCGGCTCGCCGAGGTGGAGGTCACCGGGGTGAAGGTCGTGCCGTTCCGCCAGGTGACCTGGGAGTTCGCCCAGTCGGAGGGCGAGGGCTACCGGTCGGTCGAGCACTGGGGCGAGGTGCACCGCCGCTTCTGGAACGATGCCGGATACGAGGTCGACGACACCACCGAGGTCGTCTGCATGTCCTTCCGGCTGGTGGACGGCACCGAACGCGGTGCGTGACGGCCTCCGGCAGGCTCAGCAGCCGGAGCCCTCACCTGCCGCCTCAGGCCACGAATCGCGCGAGGCGACGTAACTGCCCCGGTAGGCAACGGTGAAGACCAGTCCCTGCTCGCGGAGCCTGGCGACCGCCTCTCTGACGGTCACCTTGGCGACCCCGAACCGTCTCATGAGTTCCTTCTCGCTGGGGATGGGCCTGTTCGGGCGCAGCTCGCCGTTCCTGATCCGCTGAGCGAGTTCGCCTGCGATGACGTCGTAGAGCGGCGCCTTCCGGCGTTTGCGGGGCACTCCTGGCTCGCCCACGAACGTCCCCTCCCCTTGCACCGTGTGGACGAGGCCCCAGTCCCTGAGCTGCTGGGCCACCCGGCGGGCCGTGGCGCGTGCGACGCCGAACTCGGCCTCCAGCATGGCCTCGCTGGGGACGGCGTCACCAGGGCGGAGCACGCCCTCGGCGATGCGTTCGCGGAGGCAGTCGGCGATCTGCCTGTACAAAGGTACGGGTCCGTCTCGGTCAAGCACAGACGTAAGATAGACGCCTGGATACAAGCAGTCGAGCGAATTCAAGCCTGGGGCCACGACTCCTTCGGTGAGACGAAGCTTCCCCGTGCGGGGACCGTGTAGATCCAGCCTTGCTCGCGAAGCAACGCCATGGCGCGCCGTACTGTCTCGCGGGCCACCTCGTACTCCTGCGTCAACGCCGTCTCGCCGGGGATCGGCCGGCGAGGCTGGAGTTGCCCGGTCCTGATGCGCTTCTCGATATCGCTGGCGATCTGCCGGAACAACGGGGTTTTGCGCGGATTACGGGGTGCTGCGCCCGGGTGTCCGACGAATGTGCCCTCACCTTGGACGGTGTAGATGAGCCCTTCCTCGCGCAGCACGTGAATGGCGCGCCGTGCCGTGGTCCTGGCGACCCCGAACTCCTTCTGGATGTCGGCCTCGCTGGGCACGGGATGGCCCGCCGACAGCCCGTCGATGCGCTGCCGGATGATCTCGGCGATCTGAAGATAGAGATGGGTGTCTCCGTCGTAGTCGAGCACATACGAAAGCTAGGCGAACGGGTACCAGGTGGCGCATAACGCTCCGTCTACTTGGGCAAGTTATTGCGTCTTGCTAGACGTAGAGATACGACTAGACGTATTCTCCTTCGTGTGGAGAAGGACGACTGGCCCGAGGTTGTCTGCGTCAGTCGACATGTCGCCGGCCTCGCTGAGGACTACGTGTCCATCGACTGGTCGTTGGAGGTGCCGCGTGCCGATCGGGTGCGGGTGAAGTCGTACACGTGTAACTGCGTGCCGGTGTTCTACGAGCTCTGCCAGGCGGCTGGGCTGATGTTCATCCGGCGCCTGAGCCAAGGAGGAGAGGTGACCCTGGTTCATGAGTCGCCGTGGCTGCGTTGCGCCGAGGTGGAAGATCTCTGGCAGCGACTCCTTCGCGGGGAGGCGCGTTGATCATGTTGTGGAAGGTCATCGCCTGGCGGACGTGTCTGGCCGGGGCGAGACGACCTCCTCGGCTCGGGCGGCATCGGTCGGGGAAGCAGTCGTGGGGTTGGTGGATGCCGATGCTCGGCCTGTCCGAAGGCGGCGTCCACCGCGGCCGGTGGGACTGACCGGCATCCTTCGTCCCTCACTGGTCGTACCGCGGGCTCGGCTCTTGCCCGGCCGGCCCGGGGTGCACGGCCTCGCACAGGGGTCATCCCAGGTTCCGTGTCCTTGTGCGAGGCCACTCCGGCGGGCCGGGCCCGGCCCGCCGGAGCAGGGCGTTGTTGTGAGCTTGTAGGTGTGCCCCGGGCGGGTGGTCCTCTCGGCCGTCCGGGGTGCGTGGCCGCTCGTGGGGGCATCCCCTTGGATCAGCCGTCCCTGCGAGTGGTCGTCTCCGGCGGGTCTGGCGCGGACCCGCCGGAGACGATGCAGGTGCCCCACGCCGTGCGGTGTGGGAGCGCCGGGAAGCGTGCCCTGGGCGATCTTCGCTCGCTCGTCCGGGGCACGTGGCCTCTGTGGGGCATCGTCACCGGTAACCCTCACTCACCGACCCCACAGAGGCCTCTCACCGTGTGAGCGTGCGGATGTCCGACGTGTCGTGCAGCGACCTCACCGGGACATTCCAGCTCGTGGCCGTACCCCGGGCGGAGTCTCTCCCGCACCCCCCTGCCCGAGGTGCGCGGTCTCCGGCCGGGCGTCGTTCCCCCATGGAGCACTTGCCCGTGGAGGCCCGCTCCGTCGGACCGCGCCCGCGCCGGCGCGGCCCGACGGAGGTGAGTGACATCGAGTGTGGTGGCCCCGTACTGCGTCGCGGGGCCGCCCGAGCGGTACAGGCGCAGTGTGGAGCCTTCTCGGGTGGCGCGGCCCCTCGTCCAGTCGGGTGGGAGCGGGGCCGCGCGGAGAACGCTCGGTGGGCTTCGGCGGCAGCGGTCGCGGCTGCCGGCCAGGGGCCCACCGAGCGTTCCCATCGCCGGCCGGGCAGCGCGAGGCAGGAAGAGGCCAATGGGCTTGCGGGGATTGGACGAGGTTCAGGAAGCCTGTCAGGTGCTCGGAACGGCGGCGGCTAGCCGGTTTCCGGGGTCTGCGGGACGGGGATGCGGCGCCAGGCGGTGTCGGTGACGATCACGTGGTCGAGGAAGCGCAGCCCCACGGTGTCGGCGGCGTCGGCCAGGCGCTGGGTGGTGGCCAGGTCGGACTCGCTCGGGTCGAGAGAACCGCTCGGGTGGTTGTGCGCCACCCCGAAGGCAGCGCCGCCCGAGGTCAGCACGGTGGTGATGATCTCCCGGATCGGGGCGGGCGTGTGGTCGGCGCCGCCCTCCGTCATCAGGGCGCGGCGCAGGACCGAGCCGCGTGGATCGCAGATCACGACAACGAGGCGTTCGCGGGGGTGTCCGCGAAGGTACGGCGCCGCCTGCGCGGCCAGGTCGCTCGACGAGGTGATGCGGGCGCGGGCCGGGCCCTCCTGCGCACGCCGTACGAGATGGAAGGCCGCGGCGATGCGGGCCGCCTTGGCGGGGCCGACGCCGCGGACGGCGAGCAGGCGGTGGGCGTCGGAGCGGGCCAGCTCGCCGAGGTCGCCGCAGTGGGCGATGAGCTGGGCGGCGAGGTCGACGGCGTCGCTCTCCCTGGTGCCGTGACCGATGAGGAGAGCGAGCAGCTCCCGGTCGGCCAGGGCTGCGGCACCGCTGGCGAGCAGGCGCTCGCGCGGGCGGTCGGCGGCGGGCAGGTCCTTGACGCGCAATCGACACCTCCGGATCGGCACCCTGCCGGTTGTATCAACGGGCACCGACAAATCAGGGGCCGGGAGGGTGGGTCGGCCGTGTCTCGTGGCCGCCGCAGGAGGGGGTGCGGGGCCGGCGTTGAAGGAGGGGGGACCGGGCGGCGCGGGGGAAGGCGCCGCCCGGTGGTGCGTGGGGAGGGGTCACAGGTGCACGGCCATGCTGTAGACGACTTCGAAGCGGTCGCCGGGAACGACGATGTCGCTCGTCTCCACGGGACGTTCGCTCGCCCAGTGCGTCCGTTTGAGGTGCAGGACGTGGACGCCCGCCGACAGGTCGAGGGCGTCGATCTCGGTGGGGCGCGGCACCCGGGTGTGCACGCTCTCGACGATCTCGGTCACCTTGATCCCGTAGGAGGAGAGCCTGCCGATCAGGCCGCGGCGTTCCTCGTCGGAGTGGGGCGCGAACTCGAGCGGTTCGTACGACGTGGCGAGCTGGAGGGGTTTGCCGTCGCCGCGGAACACGTAATGGATCCTGGTGAGGGTGGTCGACTCCTCGACGCGGAGGCGCTGGGCGATCTCGGGGGTGGCGGCCACGGGCTCGCTGTGCCAGTCCCAGGTGACGCGCCTGCCCTGGCTCTGCAGGTCGGCCGCGAACGGCGCCTGGTGGTCGTGGAAGCGCCAGCGATGCAGGGGAGCGAGGTCCGGGCGCTCCCTGACGTAGTGTCCCGAACCCACCCGACCGAAGATGAGGCCCTCGCCGGCCAGGACGCGAAGCGCGTGGCGGGCGGCGGTCTCGCCGACCTGATATTTGCGGGTCAGCTGCGCCCGTGAGGGGATGGGCGCGCCGGGGGGAAGGGTGCCGTCGTTGATCTGCCGCCGAATGTCTTCGACGACGCGCAGGTAGACCGGATCGGAACTTGCCACTAGTCCATCCCTGAGGTTGCTGTGAGGCGTTGCCCCATGTTGCCGTATTCGGCAGGTAACCCACCGTCATCGAATGCACTTGGAGTTCCAACTTTGGGCGGTTCGGAAAAATATTCTGAGAACTCTGTAACGCCCGCGTAAGGTGCGGCGATTCTCCGGTAGAGGTCGTCGATGTGTGTACCCCCGAGCACATATCGGCGACCTCTTCCACGTGCCGGCGTTTCCGGCCAACCCCCCAGCGTGCGGGCCTTTCCGGCCACCCCCCATCCCGTACGGCAAGCCGCCCCCGCCGCCACCCTGGTCCCGGGGCCGGCGTCTGTCGAGGGATACGCCTCACCGAGCGCGCGTGGCCGGCCGCCGTTACGGACGGCACCCCTGGGAACCGGTGACGCTCAGCGACGGGACGACGTGACGGCGGCCCGCCGGAGTCCCGCTGGAGTACGCGTGATGGACGGGCGGTCAGCGGTGACCACGGTTGCCTCGAGCCCGCTTGCCGTAGGGGTCGGAGCGAACGGCGGGGCGCGGAGCGCCGGGATGGCGCGAGGTGCGGGCGACAGCAGCGGAGGACTGGCGCGACATCGGCGGGGGAGCGGTGATCGGCTGGTGCGGGAGGCGGTGGCGGGAGGGTGTGGGACGGGTCGGCGGCGGGGAACTCCGCGAGCGGCCCGGCGGTCGCGGGAGGAGCCGGGTATGGGGCCGGAGGCGAGTGGGGGAGGAGCCGGACAAGGGCTCGGAAATGGCCTTATGGGGGTGGCGGGGTTAGGGACGTGCGGGAATCCGGGTACCGTTCGCACTATGGCATCGCCCTCTCGCACCGCCGAAGCTCCGTTCGGCCGCATGCTGACCGCCATGGTCACGCCGTTCACCGCGGACGGCGCCGTCGACTACGACGCCGCGCGCAGCCTGGCCGCCTACCTGGTCGACGAGCAGCGCAACGACGGTCTGATCGTCAGCGGGACCACCGGGGAGTCGCCGACCACCAGCGACGCCGAGAAAGAGCGCCTGCTGCGGGTCGTGCTGGAGGCCGTGGGTGACAGGGCGACCGTCGTCGCCGGTGTCGGCACGAATGACACGCGCCACACCATCGAGCTGGCCAGGCAGGCCGAACGGGCCGGCGCTCACGGCCTGCTCGTGGTGACGCCGTACTACAACAAGCCGCCGCAGGAGGGCCTGTACCGGCATTTCGCCGCCGTCGCGGACGCGACCGCGCTGCCGGTGATGCTCTACGACATTCCGGGCCGCGCGGGCGTGCCCATCCACACCGATACGCTGATCAGGCTGTCGCAGCACGAGCGGATCGTGGCCGTGAAGGACGCCAAGGGCGACCTGTTCGCGGGTTCCACCGTGATGACCGCCACCGACCTGGTCTTCTACTCGGGCGACGACGCGCTGAACCTGCCGTGGCTGTCGGTGGGCGCGGCGGGGTTCGTGAGCGTGGTGGGCCACGTGGTGGGCGCCGAGCTGGCCCGGATGATCGAGCTCCACCGGGCGGGCGAGGTCGCGGAGGCGACCGCCGTCCACCGGCAGCTGCTGCCCGTGATCGACGGGATCATGAACCGCGCGGGGGGCGCGATCATGGTCAAGGCGGCACTCAGCTTGACGGGCCGGCCTGTCGGCCCGATGCGGCCTCCGCTGGTGGAGGCCACCTCTGCGCAGATCGCCGAGCTGCGGGCGTGCCTCGTGGCCGGCGGAGTGAAGTTGGCTGACTGATGAAAACGGGGAGGAACGGAGATATTGAGTTCACGATTTGACCGGCCTGGGGGCAGCGTATGAGCCACCCGCATCCGGAACTCGGCCCCCCGCCGCCGCTGCCTGAGGGCGGCCTGCGCATCGTGGCGCTCGGCGGTCTCGGGGAGATCGGCCGGAACATGGCGGTCTTCGAGTACGAAGGCCGGCTGCTGATCGTCGACTGCGGGGTGCTTTTCCCCGATCCCGAGCAGCCGGGAGTCGACCTGATCCTGCCCGACTTCGAGTACATCAGGGACCGTCTCGACGACGTCGAGGCGCTGATCCTGACGCACGGCCACGAGGACCACATCGGCGCCGTGCCGTACCTGCTGCGGGAGCGGCGCGACATCCCGCTCGTCGGGTCGAAGCTGACGCTGGCCTTCATCGAGGCCAAGCTGACCGAGCACCGGATCCAGCCGGAGAAGGTACAGGTCATGGAGGGGGAGCGGCGCCGGTTCGGGCCGTTCGAGTGCGAGTTCCTCGCGGTCAACCACTCCATTCCCGACGCGCTCGCGGTGGCCGTCCGCACGCCGGCCGGCATCGTCCTGCACACCGGCGACTTCAAGATGGACCAGCTGCCCAGCGACGGGCGGCTGACCGACCTGGGCGGCTTCGCCAGGCTCGGTGCCGAGGGCGTCGACCTGCTGATGTCCGACTCGACCAACGCCGAGGTGCCGGGGTTCGTCACCTCCGAGCGGGAGATCGGTCCGGTCATCGACGAGGTGATCCGCACCTCGGCCAAGCGGGTGATCGTGGCGAGCTTCGCCTCCCACGTCCACCGGGTCCAGCAGGTGATCGACGCCGCCGCCAAGCACGGCCGCAAGATCGCGCTGGTCGGCCGGTCGATGGTGCGCAACATGGGCGTGGCCCGCGACCTCGGCTACCTGAGCGTGCCGCCCGGCCTGATCGTCGACTCCCGTGACCTCGAGGAGTGGCGGCCGGAGGACATCGTGCTGATCTGCACGGGTTCGCAGGGCGAGCCGATGGCGGCGCTGTCGCGCATGGCCGACCGCGACCACGCGATCCGCATCGCGAGCGGTGACACCGTGCTGCTGGCCTCCTCGCTGGTGCCGGGCAACGAGACGGCGGTCAACAAGGTCATCAACGGGCTGACCAGGTGGGGAGCGCGCGTCGTCCACAAGGGCAACGCGAAGGTCCACGTGTCGGGGCACGCGGCGGCCGGCGAGCTGCTGTACGTGCTGAACCTGACGCGCCCGTCGAACTTCATGCCCGTGCACGGCGAGTGGCGCCACCTGCGGGCGCACGCCAAGCTGGCGGAGTTGACCGGCGTGCCGGACGACCACATCGTGATCGCCGAGGACGGTGTCGTCGTCGACCTGGTCGACGGCCGGGCGAAGATCACCGGTGCCGTGCAGGCCGGGTACGTCTACGTGGACGGCCTCTCGGTCGGCGAGATCACCGACCTGTCGCTCAAGGACCGCAGGATCCTCGGGGACGAGGGCTTCGTGTCGGTCGTGGTGGTCGTCGACTCCACCAGCGGCAAGCTCGTCGCCGGTCCTGAGATCCACGCGCGTGGGTCGGGCATCGAGATCGAGCGCTTCGGCGAGATCATCCCGATGATCGAGAAGGCGATCGAGCAGAACGCGGCCGACGGCGTGGTCGACATGGCGCAGATCCGCCGCGTGGTGCGCAGGACGGTCGGACGCTGGGTGAGCGACACCTTCCGCCGCCGCCCGATGATCATTCCGGTGATCGTCGAGGTCTGATCCCGCCGCCGGAGGAACCCCGCCCCCGATCCCTGCGATCAGGGGGTGGGGGTTCCTCTCCGGGTTGCTGAGCGGCCCGGCCGCGTCTCCCGCGGGCGGCGGTGTCCGGGCTGCTGGGGTTCCGGCCCAGTCTGTCGTACACGGAGGGCGGCCACGGGGCGGGGTGTTCGCCGCGTCATGAAGCACGGCCGTGCCGGGGACGCCGGTCAGGCGTCACGGTGGTGGACGGCCGCCAGGCCCGCCGGTCAGGCGTCACGGTGGTGGACGGCCGCCAGGCCCGCCGGTCAGGCGTCACGGTGGTGGACGGCCGCCAGGCTCGCCCGTCAGGCGTCGCGGCGGTGGACGGCCGCCAGGCCCGCCGCCAGCGGCACCACCGCGTAGAGCACCAGCACCACCCCCGCGACCGGTGGCGGCAGCAGCGCCCCGTACACCGAGGACGTCAGGTCCGCCCCCGCGATCTCCCGCGGCAGCGCGCCGATCATCACGGACCCGAGCGGTTCGCTCCACGGCTCGGGCAGGTTCCCGACCACGATCGGGATCACGTACACCAAGCCCACCAGCACCGCGATCGCCGCCGCCGCGGATCGCAGCAGCGCGCCGAGCCCCAGTCCGAGCAGCGCGAACACCGCCACCGTCACGGCCGATGCCACCAGCGTCGGAAGCCGCTCGCCGAACGACGCCACGGGAAAGCGTCCCGCCAGCATCGCCGCGGTGGCCGCGTACGTCACGAACACCACGACGGGTCCCACGACCAGCCCGAGCCCGCCCACGACCGCCGACTTGGCCACCAGCACCGGCCACCGGCGCGGGACGAGGGCCAGGCTGGTCCTGATGAGTCCGGTGGCGTGTTCGGAGGTGATCGCCAGGACTCCCATGACCCCCATGCACAGCTGGGGGACGATCAGCACCACCTCCTCGAGTTCGGCGATGCGGGCGGTGCGCCGCATCGGCGGGGACGCGGCGTCGTACATGCCGATCGCCGCCCAGGCGATCGCCGCCGCCAGCGGCACCGCGCCGAGACTCAGGCCGACGAGCAACCAGCTGGACCTGACCGAGCGGGCCTTCACCCATTCGGCGGCGAGCACGTTCATGCGTTCTTCCCTTCGACGGCGGTCCTGTTCACGGGCGTCTGATCCGAGCGGAGATCCGTTCCCCGCGATCCGCGGCACCATGTTCGGCGGCATCACCGCGGGCCGTCACCACGGCCGTCTTGGCCGGCAGCGGGGCCCTGCGCCGCGGGACGGCGACGAGCGAGGGGCGCAGGCGGTGGAGGGGACCGGGCGCAGGCTCAGCCGTTCGCCGGCGATCACCGGGCGGCTCCGAACTCCACGCTGCCGGCGGTGAGCGCCAGGTAGGCCGACTCCAGGGAGTCGTAGCGGTCGGTCAGCTCCCGCGTGGCGGCCGCCACGATCAGGCGGCCCTCGCCGATGACGACGATCCTGTCGGCCGTCACGGCCATCTCGCTCATGAGGTGGCTGGACAGCAGCACCGTCCTGCCCTCGGCGGCCAGCGCGCGCATCAGCTCGCGGATCCAGCGCACCCCGTCGGGGTCGAGCCCGTTGACCGGCTCGTCGAACATCAGCACGCCAGGGTCGCCGAGCAGCGCGGCGGCGATGCCGAGCCGCTGCTTCATGCCGAGCGAGAACGCGCCCGCCTTCCTGCGGGCCACCCCGGTCAGGCCGACGCGGTCGAGGACCTCGGCGACGCGGGCGGCGCCGATGCCGTTGGTGAGTGCCAGGCTGAGCAGGTGGTCGTGGGCGCTGCGGCCCGGGTGGAGGGCGTTGGCGTCGAGCAGCGCGCCCACCTCGCGCAGCGGCCTGCGCAGGCTCGCGTAGCGGCGGCCGTTGACCAGGGCCTGGCCGGAGGTGGGCGCGTCGAGACCGAGGATCACCCGCATCGTGGTGGACTTGCCGGCGCCGTTCGGACCGAGGAAGCCGGTGACGTGGCCCGGCTCGACGGTGAAGGACAGGCGGTCGACGGCGCGGGTCGCGCCGTACGTCTTGGTCAGCTCTCTCACGTCGATCACCCCTTCACGGTCGGGTACGGCCCGCGTCCCGCGCATCGGACCCGGGTATGACGCCGGAGCCCGGGACGGCCGGATAGCGTGCGGGGCGTGAACTTCACCAGGCGGCTCACCCGGGGCCAGCTCATCGCGCTCGACTGCGCGGCCGGATGGGTCGTCGCGCTGGCCGCCATGACGTCGGCGGCCAGCGCGCCGGTGCCCGCCTGGGTCGCGATCGTGCTGGCGCTGGGCCTGGGCCTGCCGCTGGGAGTGCGCAGGCGGTGGCCGGTGGGCGTCTTCGTCGTGGTGTTCGCGGTGGCGCCGGCGGCGGGCCTGGTCTTAGGGGTGGGCGCCGCCTGTGTCGCGCCCGCCTACGCCCTGTACACGGTGGCGCTGTCCTGCGCGAAGCGGGCGCCGACCACGGCGATCGCGGTGGTGACCGGAGTGGCGGTCCTCATGCTGACCGTGGCGGGGGCGCCGGCGGACTGGTCGCGCGCGGCGGGTGACGTCGTGCTGGGGATCGCCGCGCTGGGCGGCTCGTGGACCGTCGGCCGCGCCGTGCGCGAGCGGCGCGAGTACGCGGCACGCGCGGCCGAACGGCTGGTCACCGAGGAGCGGTTGCGCATCGCCCGCGAGCTGCACGACGTCGTCGCCCACAGCATGGGACTCATCGCGGTGAAGGCGGGTGTCGCCAACCACGTGTTGCGCAGCAGGCCCGAGGAGGCCCACGACGCGTTGCGGGTGATCGAGACGGCGAGCCGCGACGCGCTGGTGGAGATGCGCCATCTGCTCGGCGTGCTGCGCACCGAACCACCGGAGTTGCGTCCCGTGCCCGAGCTGGACGAGCTGGCCGAGCGCGCCAGGCTCGCGGGGGTGCGGGTGGAGCTGGCGGCCTCGGGGCTGGACGGGCTTCCCGGCGGGGTGCGGCTGGCCGTACACCGTATCGTGCAGGAGGCGCTCACGAACGTCGTCAAGCACGCGGGCCCGGCCCGTTGCACGGTGACGGTGGCCGCCGACGGCGGCCGGGCGCGGGTCGAGGTGACGGACGACGGCCCAGGACACGGGGCCGCGACGCGGAACGGCCGGCGCGACGGCGAGGGCCACGGGCTGGTGGGGATGAGAGAGAGGGTCGCGATGTACGGCGGAGCGTTCTCGGCGGGGCCGCGTCCGGAGGGCGGGTTCCGGGTGGCCGCGACCCTTCCCTACGCATGATCCGCGTCCTTGTCGCCGACGACCAGGCCCTGCTGCGCGGCAGCTTCCGGGTGCTGGTGGAGAACGAGCCCGGCATGAGCGTGGCCGGTGAGGCCGGCACGGGCGCGCAGGCGGTCGAGCTGGCCATGGCCACGCGACCGGACGTGGTGCTGATGGACGTCAGGATGCCGCAGATGGACGGCATCGAGGCCACCCGGAGGATCGGCGACGCGGCCAGGGTGCTGATCGTGACCATGTTCGACCTCGACGCCTACGTCTACGCGGCGCTGCGGGCGGGAGCGTCGGGCTTCCTGCTGAAGGACACCCCGCCCGCCGACCTGCTGGCCGCGATCAGGGTGGTCGCGGCGGGGGAGGCGCTGCTGGCGCCGACGGTGACGCGCAGGCTCATCGAGGAGTTCGCCAGGCCCGCGGTGCGCGGCCTGGAGGGGATCACCGACAGGGAGCGCGAGGTGCTGACGCTGATCGCGCGGGGACTGTCCAACACCGAGATCACCGAGCACCTGCACCTCAGCATGGCGACCGTCAAGACGCACATCGGCCGCCTGCTGACCAAGCTCGCCGCCCGCGACCGGGCCCAGCTGGTCATCGCGGCCTACGAGAGCGGGCTCGTTGTACGGTCGGGTGCATGAAGGTCGTTTTCCGCAAGTACGGCGGTTCCCTCCACTGGCACCACCCGGCCAGGTTACTCGGGGAGGACGCCCATGGGGTGTGGGTGGGTTGCGAGGCCGGCACGACGGGGGCGAAGGGTGACGGGCCGCCGGTGGTGTGGGACAAGGCGTTCGTGATGCTCTTCCCGAGGAACGAGTGGTGGGTCGCGCTGTTCAACGACGAGGGTCACAAGACCGACCTCTACATCGACGTCACCACCGTTCCCGAGTGGAGCGACGGCGAGGTGACGATGGTCGACCTCGACCTCGACGTGGTGCGCACCAGGGAGGGGAAGGTGTACGTCGACGACGAGGACGAGTTCGCCGACCACCAGGTGCTGCTGGGCTACCCGCCCGAGGTGGTCGCCCAGGCGGAGCGCGCGGCGGCGGCGCTCACCACGGCGGTGACCGACCGTCTCGCCCCGTTCGACGGCGCCACCCACCTCCCCTACCTCGCCCAGGTGCGCTGACCGGCCCTCCCGGCGCCCCCTACGGCTGCCCGTACGGCAGGCGGGGCCGTCGCGCGGGCGGTCGGGATCGCGAGACTTCGGTTCCACGACCCCTCCGGCCGCCGGCATGACCGTCCGGTGGATCACGCTGTTTCCGAACGCCTGGGCGAGCTGCGGTCAGCGTCCCCCGATAGTGCGGGGAGCGCGCCGGGAATCAGGACTGACCGCAGGCCGTGGGGCAGAACATGACCTCCGGGTAGCGCGAGGACGGCTTGTCCAGGAAGGGCTGCCGCCGCGACTTCAGGTGCTGGTCGAGGAAGGCCGCCACGTACGTGCGGGTGAGCTCGGCGGCGCGCGCCGCGGGCAGAACGCCGTAGGCGGGCTTGACGCCGAGGGCGCCCTCCACCAGTGGGCCGTCGGTGAAGGACTGGTGTTCCGCGCCCGACAGCACGAGCCAGCGCTTCCACCCGGTCAGCAGCTTCCAGTCGCGGTCCCACGTGGGGGCAGGGCCTCCGGGGACGTGCTGCGCCGAGCCCAGGAACATGAACGGCCGGGCGAACCCGCTCTTGGGGATCCGGGCGTAGGTGGTGCCGTCCATGTCGATCCCGGCGCGTACCCGGGAGTCCTTCACCATGGCAGCCATGGCGCTGGCCCCGCCGATCGACTGGCCGACCATCGCGATCCTGGAGCGGTCGATCAGGTCGGCGCCGTCCCACGTCGACGGCAACCGGTCGAGCACGAAGGAGACGTCGGTCGCCCGGCCCTGGACCAGCCCTGTGCCGAAGCCCGGGTCGGTGTCGCTGTCGCACGCGAGGCACTTCGCGACCCGCCCGTCGGGGAAGGTCGTGGCGTAGCTCTCGTAGGTGTGGTCGATCCCGGCCACGACGTACCCTCGGCTGGCCAGCTCCTCGGCCAGGGACGTGAGCGTGCTCACCGGCTTGGTGAAGCCGGGGGAGAGCACCACCAGCGGAAGCTTCCGCCCCGCGGGTCGCGCGTCCTTGACGGCGTTCGTCCGCGTCTTGCTCAGCCTGTCGGACGGCACGCCCGTGATCCCCAAGCCTTCCAGTATGAGCTCGGATTCCTCAGGCGTCATGTACGGTGCGCGCTCGCCGTCCCGCTGCTCGGTCGGATACCACAGGGTGACCTTGAGCTGCCTGGCGTCGACGTCGAGATCCCAGGGATCGGGGCGGGAGGTGTCCGTCAGATACAGGGCGGTGGTGCCGACCGGATGGGCGCCGGTGGGAGTGGGCAGGACGGCCGGGCCGGTCGGCGTGGCCGACGGGACAGCGGACCGGGGCGGCGTGGGTGCGGAGCAGGCGGACGCGGTGAGGACGACCAGTCCTGCGGCGACTGCCAGGATCTGTCTCATCGAGAGGTCCATTCACTTGTGCAGCAAGGCCAGGGCCTTGGCCAGCGCGGGGTCGCGTCCGGCGGCCGCGTCCTCCGGGGTCAGGGGCACGTAGTGGTCGGGGGGCACGCCGATCCGGTCGATCACCTCGCGATCGGGCCCGAGGTGGTGCCTGACGGGGAAACGCAGAACGGTGTTGTTGCCGAGCAGGTAAGGCTGCGCCGGGCCGGAGATGACGCCGGCGGTTCTGGTGCCGACCAACCGGCCCGCGCCCAGGTCCTTGACCGCGGAGCTGAAGTGCTCGCACGCCGAGGCGCAGCTGCGGTCGGTGAGCACCATCAGCGGCAGGTCGAGCAGCTCGACGGTGTCGTCGGTCCGCAAGGTCTCGCACGTGCCGTCCACGGTGCACAGGTAGGCCGTGGCCTTCCCGTGGACGAACGCGCTCACCAGCCGGATCGCCTCCAGGGGACTGCCGCCGCCGTTGCCGCGCAGGTCCAGCACGACGCCGGTGAGCGTCCGGCCGGTACGCAGCCTGGCGATCGCTTTGAGAGCCCTGTCCGCGGAGTCGGGGGAGAACCCGCGCAGCCGTACGTAGGCGATGCCGTCCTGAAGCAGCTTCGACTGCACCACTTGCAGGGCGGACAGATCCCGCTGGTGGAGGCCGGGCTTGAGCGTCACGATCCAACGGCGGCCGGTGGTCTGCCGCAGGAGCCGCAGCCGGACCGGGCGCGCTTCCGGGTATCGCGGGTAGAGAGCCGCGATCGCTGGAGTGGCCTTCCCGTCGATGAAGGGGGCCGATCCGTTGATCGATTCGATGATGTCGCCCGGGCGTAGTCCGGCGGCCCGCGCCGCGCCACCCTGCACGGTGGTGACGAACAACGGAGGGAGGGCGACGCCGGGGTTGCCGTTCACCTGTGGACCATTGACGTTCGCCTGGAGGCCCAGGCCGTAGCCGTCACCGTCGTAGTAGTCGGGCGGTTGCTCGACGTCGTGCGCCCAGGAGGCGTGGTTGTCGCCGAGGCCGGCCACGATGCCCTCGAGGGTGACGACGGCCAGCCGCTCGCGCAGGTCCGGCACCTGATCGGTGACCTTCCGGTAGACGGCCTCGAAAGCGGCCCAGTCGGCTTTCCGGTCACCGGTCAGCGCCGGCATGGTGGCCTCGGGCACGTCGCGCCCCTTGCGGTTGAGCTCCTGCGTCAGGGCGACGAATCCGGCGGTCAGCGAGCGGGCGTCCAGCGTGGCGCCGCTGTAGTAGTTGCCGAGGATGCAGAAGTACGCCTGCTCGATGACGTCGATCGTGGTGGCCGTCTCCGCCCCGGGAGGTCCGTGGGGTGGCGCGCAGACCGTACTGGCTGCCGCGCTCGCCTGGCTCCGCGGCGGCGTCGGTGCCGCGCAGGCCGCCGCCAAGAGGAGGGCGAGCCCGGCTGTCACGGTCCTGACGGTCATGACAGGCGCCTCCGGATCCACCAGAAGGACAACCATGCGAGGCCGAGGGTGAGGAGGGCATAGATCCCGGTCTCGATCCACTGGAAGGTCCAGAAGCGGTCGAGGGGCTGGTAGGTCGCCTGCTGCCGGTAGCCGAGCCGGTTGATCTCGACCATGCAGCGGTCCCCGCGGCCCGCCGCCCCCGACGGTGAGCAGGGCCCCGACGTCGTGGAGACCTGGATGGCGGCTCCGCCGGCGCCATCGGAGATCGTGCGTCCGGACGGATCGACCAGGCCGCTGTGGAGGACCCAGGCGCCGGCGTGGCCGGGAACGGCCGACCTCAGGAGAATCCGCACGGGTCCGCCTCCCTCCTGTGACAGGCCGACGTTCTCCACGTTCGCCTGGCTGAGCTCGAAGGTCCCGGTGGCCGGGGGCATCAGGTGGGCGCGGACCGCCAGCGGCATCGCGAGCTGGATCGCGGCGAACACGGCCAGGGTGAGGGCCATGGCGGGCAGGGTGCGGCGCACGAGCATGCCCACGGTTACGCCGAGGACGAAGGCGAAGGCCGCATACCCTACCGGGGCGATGCCGCGAGCGCCGAACACCAGGGGCGCCATCAGGGCGAGGCTCTCCGAGGCTGACTTGTCCAGGGGATCGGACCACCAGGTCACGACGAAGCCGCACAGGCCGGCGGCGGCCATGGCGACCAGGCCGACGAAACCGAACTTGACCGCCAACCAGCGGCCGCGGGTGATGCTCTGGTTCCACACCAGCAGGTGCGTGCTCGCCTCCAGTTCGCGGGTGATCAGCGGTGCTCCCCAGAAGAGCCCGACGAGAGCGGGCAGGAGCAGCACGACGAGGCTGACGGCCATGAAGGGCATCTCGTACGCGTCGAAGAATTGATCGTAGAAGCGGTCGCAGGTGTTGTCCTGCGCGCAGCCGGCGATCCCGGCGGAGTAGCGGGTGGCCAGGTCCGGGCCGGTCAGGGCCAGGACGACGGCGAGAATGACGAGTAAGGCGGCCATCATCGCGGCCGAGCCGCGGAACTGGCGCCAGGTCAGCCAGATCATCGCTGCACCTCCAGCCCGACTCGCCGGTTCTCGGCGCGGCGGTCGTCCATGTAGGCCAGGACCAGGTCCTCCAGGCTGAGCTGGGTGACCGCCCAGGTGGGGTCGTGGATCGGGGCCTCGGTACGGACCACGAACGTGCTCTGCCGGTCGGTATGGCGTGCGGCGACCACGTGCTGGTCGGCGGGCAGCCGGTCGGGATCGCGGCGCGGGCCGGTGAGCCGGTGATGGGTGGCCAGCAGCTTGTCGACCTCTCCCGCCACCTGCACGCGGGATTCGACGAGCACGACCAGGAAGTCGCAGACCCGTTCCAGGTCGGAGACCAGGTGGGAGGAGAGCACCACGCTGAACTGGTGCTCGACCGTGGCCTCCATCAGGCTCTGCATGAACTCGCGGCGGGCGAGCGGGTCGAGCGAGGCGACCGGCTCGTCCAGGATCAGGAGTTCGGGCCGCTTGGCCAGACCCAGGGTGAGGGCGAGCTGGGCGCGCTGGCCGCCGGACAGCCTGCCCGCCCGGTGGGCGGGATCGAGGTTGAGCCGCTTGATCCGTTCCCGCGCCATGGCGGCGTCCCAGCGGGGGTTGAGCCGTGCTCCCAGCCGCAGGTGATCGGCGACGGTCAGACCGGCGTAGACGGGGGTGTCCTGGGCGACGAACCCGACCCTGGCCAGCTGCGCGGGTCCGCCGGCGGGACGGCCGCCGAGCACGGTGATGCCGCCCGCCGTCGGTTCGAGCTGGCCGCCGGCCAGCCTCAGCAGCGTGGTCTTGCCGGCGCCGTTGGGGCCGACCAGCCCGACGACGTGGCCCGCCGGTATGTCGATGGCGCACTCGCGCAGCGCCCAGCGCTTGCCGTATCTCTTGCCCAGTCCCTGGGCCTGCAGGACAGAGGTCACGCGATGTCCTCCTGAGCGGTGGTCCGGAAGGTCGTCATGAAGAGAGCCTCGATGCTTTCGTCGTCGAGGCCGGCGCGCCGTGCCTTGGCCAGCCAGCGCCGCAGTTCCAGCCGCAGCGGGCCGTGCGCGGCCAGCGAGGTGTCGGTGAGCGTCGCCGTCACGAACGTCCCCACCCCTGGCCGGGCGGCGACCAGGCCCTCGTGCTCGAGTTCCCGGTAAGCCTTGAGGACGGTGTTGGCGTTGATCGCCAATTGCGCCACGACCTCCTTGACAGTCGGCAGCTGGTCGCCCTTGCGCAGCATGCCTAGCCGTAGCGCGTGCCGTACTTGCTGGACCAGCTGCAGGTACGGCGAAACACCCGACCTGCCGTCCAGATGGAACTCGATCACCGAATCTCCATTTATCTAGCCTGCTAGTACTTTAGACCCATACGGGTTAAAAGGATCATAAGTGCCTGCCTCGGGTCGCGACCGGCGGGGCGCCGAGCCACTCGCAGCGCTCGACGGAGGGCCGGTCGACGTGCTCGCCGAGATGTTCGCGCAGCGGATCCGCTGATCGAGGCCGACACCGTCGACCGTCACATGTCGGTGATGAAAGCCGCCGTCATCTGGTGGCGGGCCCGCGGCTGGCCGGCCGGCAATCCGATCGTCGGCATCGAGCGCCGGCCCGCGCTTCCGTTCCGGACCCGGGCGCTGTCCCGCGAGCAGATCGCCGCGCTGTTCGACCTCACAATCGGTTGACGGGCGAGCCCCTCTGCCCTACCGGCGAGCCACCGAGCTCTTCGAGACCCTCACCCGGTCGCTCGTCCATCCGGGGATCACCGACTCGGCCGAGCTCGAAGCACGCGACGGGTGGACGCTGCATCGGTTGTGCCACTCGGCACTGACTCACGAATCAACGCCGCATTCCGTCCGGAGGGAATGGCGGCTCGCCTACACGGACCGGGAGAGCCGCAGCGCCACGGTGAGGGCGGCCAGGCGGGCGGGCGAGGCGAGCCCCACGTGGTACAGATGCAGCTCGTCCGCCCCCGCCTTGGCGAACGCGGCGAACGAAGCGGCCAGGTGGTCGGGGTCGGCCGGCTTGGGCGGCAGGAACAGCGCGTAGGCGCCGAGCCGCTGGCCTGGGGCGGCGATGGCGGACAGCCGCTCCAGGTTGGCGGTGGCCTCCTCGGGCGTGCCCCAGCACATCGCCACCAGCCCGTCGAGCGCGGGATCCCCGTCGGGAAGGGGGGCGAAGGGCCCCGCCGCCCACGGGTCGGGGGCGGCGTGGATCCTGATCGGCAGGCCCGGCGCCGCCTCCCGGGCGGCCGCGACGAGCCTGGCCCTGAGCGCCCCCGCCAGCCCGGTCCGCCGCTCCCGCACGTGCGCGGCCTGCTCACCGAGCGCGTCCGCCACCGAGCCGGGCCCTGTCGAGCCGGGATCCGTCGAACCGAGGGCTGCCGAGCCGGAGGCCGCCGAGCCGGGTGCGGCGCCGTCGATGGCCGCGCGCACCAGCGCGCGCAGCCGGCCGGCGTCCTGGTAGCCGTTCTCGCAGGCCGTGCAGAAGCACAGCGACAGCAGCGCGGACTGCACGGGGGTCCAGTCGGCGCCGGCGGTCTTCTCGTGGACGCTCTGGTGCCCGAACCCCATCGGCCCGCACGCCTCCAGGATGATCCCGTCGGGCGCTCCCACCGTGACGATCTCCCGCACCAGGCGCTCGCAGTAGTCCACGACGTCCTCGTGCGCGGGGCACAGCGCGTACGGGTAGGGGTCGCCGAAGGCGTTGCGGACCACCAGGCCGGGGTGCGCGGCGCCGAGACGGCTGCTGTGGGTGAGGACGGTCCAGGCGTGCACCGGCAGGCCGGCCGCCCTGAGCGCCTCGCGGGCCCTGAGGAAGGCGTCGGGCGCGGTCCAGGTCGGGTTCGGCGGGACGAGGCGGCCCCACGCCGCCTGCCGTACCGGGAGGTAGAAGGCGGAGTACGGCACGTCGAGCACCCGGTGCTCGGGGTGGAACGGGGTGGCGGCGCGGGTGGCGTGGTAGGAGGCGGCCAGCGCGACCGCGTCGACGCCCAGCTCGGTGAGCCTGGCCGGCGCGTCGGGGTCGCCGACGATGTCCCAGGGGTAGGCGTAGGCGATGCGCATCGGGCTACCAGCGGGGGCGGCTGGTGACGAACGAGGGGTTCACCCTCCTCATGTAGCCGGTGTCGTCGCGGGAGGTGAGCCCGCACTTGAGGTACTGCTCGTGCATCACTGCCAGCGCGTCCCTGTCCAGTTCGACGCCGAGCCCCGGCCCGGTGGGCACGGGCACCGCCCCGTCCACGAACCGGAGCGCTCCGGGGGCCACCACGTCCTGCCCGTCCTGCCAGGGCGTGTGCGTGTCGCAGGCGGTGGCGACGTTCGGGACCGCGGCCGCCAGGTGCGTCATCGCGGCCAGGCTGATCCCGAGGTGGGAGTTGGAGTGCATGGACAGCGAGATCCCGAACGTCTCGCACAGCCTGGCCAGCTGCACCGAACGCGCCAGCCCTCCCCAGTAGTGGTGGTCGGACAGCAGCACCCCGATGGCGCCCTCCCTGATCGCGGGCGGCAGGTGCTCGAAGGTCACCACGCACATGTTGGTGGCCAGCGGCATCGGCGCCTGCGCCGCGACGGCGGCCATGCCGGAGATGCCGGCGGTGGGGTCCTCCAGGTACTCCAGCGTCCCGGCCAGCGCGCGGGCGACCTCGATCGAGGTCTCGACCGACCAGACGGCGTTCGGGTCCAGGCGCAGCGGGTGGTCGGGGAAGGCGGCGCGCAGCGCCTGGATCGCCGCGACCTCCTGGGCGGGTTCGAACACCCCGCCCTTGAGCTTGATGGAGCGGAAGCCGTACTCCTCGATCAGCAGCCGCGCCTGCGCCACGATCCCTTCGGGATCGAGCGCCGCGCCGAACCTGTCGTCGGGCTCTCCCGGGTGACCGGCCCACTTGTAGAAGAGGTAGGCGCTGTACGGCACGGCCTGCCGTACGGCGCCGCCGAGCAGATCGCTCACCGGGCGCCCGGTGGCCTTGCCCCGGATGTCCAGGCAGGCGACCTCGAACGGCGAGTAGACCCGGTCGATGCTCTTCTCCTTGGTGGCCGCTCCCGTCAGCCCGTGCAGGTCGCTCACCACGTCGCCGACCAGGGTGGAGACGCGGGCGTAGATCTCGTTCTGGGCGTGTACGTCCAGGCCGACGAGGGCATTGGCCGCGGTGCGCACCTTTTCCAGGTGGGCCAGGTCGCCGTAGGTCTCGCCGAGCCCGGACAGTCCTTCGTCGGTGACGACTTCGACGATCGTGCGCAGCGCCCACGGCTCGTGGACTCCGGCGGCGTTGAGCAGAGGCGGGTCGCGGAAGGCGACCGGGGTGACCGTGATCTCTCTAATGTTCATATATGTGAACAACCGCCAGAATTGTGGACGAATGTCAGTACTGTAAGAATCTGGCGGAGCCAGTGTCAAGGCAAGGTAGAGTGAAGTGTGATATTGCATAGGGGTGAGGCGATGATCCACGCATACGACCCGCGCACCGGCGGCACCTTCGGCGAAGGCGTCCCCGAGGCCACCGACGCCGACGTCGACGCCGCCGTCGCGGCCGCGCACGCGGCGGGACCTGCCTGGCGCGCGGCGCGCAGACCCGAGGTGCTGGAGGCCGTCGCCGAGGCGCTGGAGGCCAACGTCGACGAGCTCTGGGCCGTCGCCGACAGGGAGACCGCGCTCGGTGAGACCAGGTTGCGCGGCGAGGTGGCCCGCGCGGCCAGCCAGTTCCGGCTCTTCGCCGGCGTGCTGCGCGACGGCGGTCACCTGGAGGCGGTCATCTCGGTGCAGCCCGACGTGCGCCGGATGAACCACCCGCTGCCCGGTGTCGTCGGCGTCTTCTCCGCCTCGAACTTCCCGTTCGCCTTCTCCGTGGCGGGCGGCGACACCGCCTCGGCGCTCGCGGCGGGCTGTCCCGTCGTCGTCAAGGCGCACCCGGGGCACCCGCTGACCTCCGAGCTGACGGCGCGCGTCATCAGGTCGGCGCTGCCCGACCCCGCGCTGCTCGGCCTGGTCCACGGCCTGGCGGCAGGCAAGCGGCTGGTCCAGCACCCCGACGTGGTGGCGGTGGGCTTCACCGGGTCGATCCCCGGCGGCAAGGCCATCCAGGCGCTCATCGACGAGCGCCCCGACCCGATCCCGTTCTACGGCGAGCTGGGCAGCGTGAACCCGGTCGTGGTCCTGCCCTCCGCCGCGCGCGAAGGGCTGGCCGAGGGCTTCGCCGCGTCCCTCACGCTCGGCACCGGGCAGTTCTGCACCAACCCCGGCCTGGTCTTCGCGCCCGACGACGCGGACCTGATCGCCTCCCTCGGTACGGCGGTCGCCGGCACGAACGGCTCGCCGATGCTCAGCGATCGCATCAGGGAGGGCTACCTTCAGGGGCTCGAGCGCCTGTCCAAGCTCACCCTGCTGGCGGAGGGCGGCCAGGGCGAGGGGGAGTGGGCGGTCGCGCCCAAGGTCTTCACCATCGACCTGGCCGCCTTCGCCGCCCGGCTGCCCGAGGTCGCCGAGGAGTGCTTCGGCCCTTCGTCGATCGTGGTCACCTACTCCGACGCGGCCGAGCTGATCGAGGTGCTGCAACGGCTCGACGGCTCCCTGACCGCCACCGTCCACGCCACCGACACTGCCGAGGCCGCGCCGGTCGCCGAGGTGCTGGCGCGGAAGGCGGGCCGGCTCATCTGGAACGGCTGGCCGACCGGCGTGGCGGTGTGCTGGGCGATGCACCACGGCGGTCCGTGGCCGGCCAGCACCGCCCCCGAGCACACCTCGGTGGGGGCGATGGCCATCCGCAGGTGGCTGCGGCCGACGGCCTACCAGGGCTGGCCGCAGGAGCTGCTGCCGGCCGAGCTGCGCGACGACAACCCGCTGGGCGTCCCGCGGCGCGTCGACGGCTGACCGTCTGGCGGGCGGGGCGAGGGCCGTCGGCGACCGCGAGGTCTGTCCGAAGGTCCTGCCCCGTCCCGGCCGCCGCGGTGGCCGGGACGGGGCAGGACGGGCCGTGGGGTTACCCCGCCAGCTCCAGCCCCGCCGCGATGATCCGCTCCAGCTCGGCGACGTGGCCGGGCGACGGGTCCACCAGCGGCGCCCGCACGCCGCCGACGTCCAGCCCGCGCAGCCGTACGCCCGCCTTGACCAGCGACACCGCGTAGCCGGGCACCTGGTCCCGCAGCTCCACCAGTGGCAGGTAGAAGCGCGTGAGCAGGCGCTGCACCATCACCTCGTCCCCGCCCGTGACCGCCTTGTGGAAGGTCAGCGCGATCTCCGGGGCGAAGGCGAAGACCGCGCTGGAGTACAGCGGCACTCCGAGGCCCCGATACGCCGGAACCGTCAGCTCGGCCGTCGGCAGCCCGTTGAAGAACGTGAACGGGCGGTCCGTCGCCTGCCGTACGCGAAGGATGATCCGCTGCAGCAGGTCGAAGTCGCCCAGGCCGTCCTTGAAGCCGATGACGTTGGGCAGTCCGGTCAGCTCGGCCACCGCCGAGGGCGTGAAGCGGGCCGTGCCGCGCTGGTAGACGATGATCGGCAGGTCGGTGGCGGCCGCGACCTGCCGGACGTAGGAGACCAGGCCCGCGGCGGGGGCGGTCACCAGGTAGGGCGGCATCAGCAGCAGCCCGTCGGCGCCCGCCTCCGCCGCGGCCCGCGCGCAGGCCTGGGCGAACGGCAACGACCCGCCCGCTCCGGACAGCACGGGCACCCGCCCGGAGGCGGCGGACACGGAGGTGGCCACCACGGCGGAGTACTCGTCCAGCGCCAGGGCGTTGAACTCGCCGGTGCCGCAGGCGGCGAACACCCCTCCGGCCCCCGCCGTGACCCCCTTGGCCACGTGCGCGGCCAGCGCCTGGCCGTTCACGGAGCCGTCGGCCCCGAAGGGGGTCACGGGGAAGAACAGAACACCATCAAGACGCATTTCTTTCCTCCAGAGAACGCGCCGGATGATGTGTTATCGGATGCCCTCCCGGCGCAGAGTGGCAGCCAACCTGCGGGTGTGGCTGATGACCGCCTCGGCGATCCGCTCGATCTCCTCGCGGGCCAGGTCCGCGGGCATCGAGCAGCTGATGGCGTCGGTGGCGGGGATGCGGTAGTCCACGGCCACGGCCACGCAGGCCACGCCAGGTGTGCCCTGCTCTCGCTCGAGCGCGTAGCCGCGGGCGCGTACCTGATCGAGCTCGTCGGTGAGCTTGGCCAGATCGGTGATCGAGTGCTCGGTGAGCGCGGGCAGCGGGTCGGGCAGCAGCGCGGCCACCTCGTCGTCGGTCAGCTGCGCCAGCAGTGCCTGCCCGAGCGCGGTCACGCTCGCGGGCAGCCGGCGGCCCACCCTGGAGACCGCATGCCGGTCGCGCGACTCCCGGGTGGCAAGGTAGAGCACGTGCGCGTCGTCGCGCCGGGCGAAGTGGACCGTGTGCCCGATCTCCTCCCGCAGGTCCTCCAGCGTGTCGTGCGCCAGCGGCAGGGCGGGATCCTTGTCGAGGTAGGCGGTGCCGGTCAGCAGGGCGTGCGGCCCGATCCCGAAGGCCGAGGCGCCGGGCTCCGTCTCGACCCACCTGAGCCCGGCGAGGGTGCGCATGAGGGCGTGCAGGCTGCTGCGCGGGAAGCCGGTGCGCTGCTGGAGCTCCGACAGGGTCAACCGTTCGGGCGAGGCCGCCAGGGTTTCCAGGATGCGGACCGTTCGCTCGGCTGACTTGACCATCGAGGGCTCCATGCCTGACAGAATAATGGATGCCATCCATGTACATGGACATCTACCCTTTGACGGCGCCGCTGGTCAGGCCACGCATGAACTGCCGCTGGAAGGCCAGGAAGGCGATCACCGAAGGCAGCAGCGCCAGCAGCGACGCCGCCAGCAGCACCCCGATGCCGACCTCCTCGTCCGAGCGGAGCGAGCGCAGCGCGATCGGCAGCGTCCAGTGGCTCGACTCGTTGGCCACGATCAGCGGCAGCAGGTACTGGTCCCAGATCATGGTGAACCCGAAGACGCCGATCACGCCCAGCGCGGGCTTGCACAGCGGCAGGATGATCGTGAAGAACGTGCGCAGCTCGCCCGCGCCGTCGATCTTCGCCGCCTCCTCCAGCTCGACGGGCACCTCCTTCATGAACTCGGTCATGACGAGGATCGAGAAGCCCCACGCGCCGACCGGCAGGATCATTCCCGCGTAGGAGTCGATCAGGTTCGCGTGGAGGAGCGGCATGTCGGCCAGCACCAGCGAGAGGGGAATCGCGATGATCTCCTCGGGCAGCATCATCGTGGCCAGCATGATCAGCAGCACGAACGACATGCCCCTGAACCGCTTGCGGGCCAGCGAGTAGGCGGCGAAGACGCTCACCGTCATCTGCAGCGCGAGACCGAACCCGACGACGACGAAGGAGTTGACCAGGTAGAGGTAGACGTTCTTGTCCGCGGCCTGGGCGAAGTTCTCCAGCGTGAACTCGTCGGGCCACAGCGTGAAGCCGGTCGGGTCGAGCGTCCTGCTGAAGGCGCTGACCAGCAGTCCGACCAGCGGCCCGGTGAAGACCAGCACCATCACGGAGTAGACCAGGACCTTGCCCGCCGTCGCCAGCGGCCCCCCGCGCGCCTCCAGGCCCAGCGCGCTGTCGAATCTCATGCCGGCCGCCTCCTGCGCATCAGCTGGACCAGCACGGTGAGCGCGAGCGTGGCGGCGAACAGCACGACGCCTCCGGCCGCGGCGACGCCCAGCTCGCTGCGCTGGAAGCCGAGCTTGTAGATGAGGGTCATGAGCACCTCGGACGAGCCGTTCGGCCCGCCGTTGGTGAGCACGTACACCTCGACGAACACCCGCAGCCCGCGGATGGCGGCCAGCGTGAAGAGGATCCAGAAGACCGGACGCAGCGCGGGCAGCGTGATGTGGCGCAGCCTCGACCACGTGCCGGCGCCGTCCACGGCCGCCGCCTCGTACAGGGTCCTGTCGATCCCGACCAGGCCCGCCAGGAAGATCATCATGTCGTACGGCGTGCCGCGCCAGACGCTCATCCCCATGATCGACCAGAGCGAGGAGTCCTCGCTGGCCAGGAACGGCTGGGGGTCGACGGCGACCCAGCCCAGCACGCTGTTGAGCAGGCCGCTGGCGTCAGGGTGGTACATGATCCGCCACACCTCGGCCACCGCCGCCATCGTGGTGACCACCGGCAGGAACGCCGCCGTCCTGACGAACCACAGGTAGCGGGCGGGCCCCTCGACGAGCAGGGCGAGCACCAGGCCGAGGACCAGCGAGCCGACCGTCGTGCCCGCGGCCAGGACGACGCTGTGCGAGACCGCGCTGACGAACGCGTCGTCCGACATGATCGTCCGGTAGTTGCCGAGCCCGACCCACTCGTCGCCCAGGAAGGGCTGGACCTTGAAGAAGCTCATCCGCAGGCCCTCGAACATGGGGATGAACTTGAAGTACAGGAACAGGATCAGGGCGGGGGCGAGGAACAGCCACGCGACGGCGGTGCCGCGCCACCGCCCCTGCCCGGGACGGTGACGCGAAGCCGTGCGCTGCTCGGGCCGCGCGAGCGTCGTGGTCACGATGCCTTCTGGGCCCGCAGTTCCGCGCTCAGCCTGGTGGCCAGGCCGTCCATGGCCGTCTTCACGTCGGCGCCGCAGTCGGCCCACACCGCGTTGATGGCGTCGGCCGAGGTCTGCCTGATGGGCGCCCAGTTGGGGACGGGGGAGCTGTAGACGGCGTCGGCGTAGGCGTCCTGGAACACCTTCCACCGCGGATCGGTCCGCTCGGCGGACACGTCCACGGTCCTGTTGACCGGCAGCCTGACGATCGCGCCGTTGGCGTCCTTGTTCATGCCGATCCTCTGGCCCTCGGGCGAGACGGCGAACTCGGCGAACTTCTGCTGGCCCTCCTCGTCGGCCGAGCCGGCCATCAGGTAGACGTTCTCGCCCTCGCCCAGCGTGCCGGGACCGCCGGAGGGGCCCTTCGGCACCTTGACGACCTCGAGCCTGTCGGTGCCGATGCTCTTGACGAACCGGGCCAGCACGTACGGCCCGACCAGGTAGATGCCGCCCTGGCCCTTCTCGAAGACCTCGTGGGTGACGGTGGTGTCGTTGCTGACCGCGCCGGGGTTGACCGTCCTGGCGACGCAGAACTGGTTCTGCAGCCACGTGACCGCCTCGACCGTCCTGGGGTCGGCGACCGCGGGGGCGAACCGGCCGCCGCCGTTGTCGGTGAGGAACGTGCCGCCGTTGGCGTAGATCATCGAGGAGGCGTACCAGGAGGCGTAGCCGCGCTTGGTGCCGGCGGGGGCGACGAAGCCGTAGGTGTCCTTCTGGCCGTTGCCGTCGGGGTCCTGCTCGGTGAACGCCTTGGCCAGCTTCGCCAGGTCGTCCCAGCTCTGCGGAGGCTGGAGGCCGACCTTCTCCCTCCAGTCCTTGCGGATGATCAGCGCGAACGCCTGCGCGGAGAACGGCGCCGCGTAGTACTTGCCGTTGCCGGCCTGCGCGGCCTGCCACGCCCGGTCCGACAGCTGGTCGCCGCCCTTGATCCTGGCCTTGTCGACCTCCCGCAGCCAGCCCTGCGTCTGCATGTTGCCGAGCTGGGCGGTGTCGTTGATGACGATGTCGGGCAGGTTCTTCTGCGCCGCCTGCTGCTGCAGCTTGGTCTCGAAGTCGTCGAAGAGGGCGACGACCTTGGTCTTGACGCCGCTGGCCTTGGTGAAGGCGTCGGCCAGCTTGACGGCGGTCTTGGCGGAGTCGGAGTCCGGTGCCTGCCGGATCCAGATCTCCAGCGCCTGGTCACCCGAACCCCCGCCGGAACCGCAGCCGGACAGGGTGACGGCGAGCGCCGTGACTAACGCGGCCCCGAGCAGATGGCGTGGCATCAGACCGCCTCCTCGTTCACATACGTGGACACGCTTCGCGAATGTGTCATTCGTTCATGTGAACGTAACGACTGGCCTGCATCGCGTCAACATTCCATGTATGTGAATTCACGCCAGAGGCGTGTACAACAGTCACCATGCGCATCCTTGTCACCGGCGCTGCCGGGAAAGTCGGCACCCTGCTCCGCCCTCTCCTCGCCCGTGAGGGACGGATCCTCCGCCTGTCCGACGTGCTCCCCCTGCAGGCCGGACCCGGGGAGGAGGTCGTGACCGCCGACCTGACCGACGCCGACGCCATGGCCTCGGCCATGAAAGGCGTCGACGCCGTCATCCATCTCGGCGGCCAGAGCCGCGAACACCCGTGGGCCGACATCGTCGACGCCAACATGAACGGCACGTACGTGCTGCTGGAGGCCGCCCGCCAGGAAGGGGTACGGCACGTCGTCCTCATGGGCAGCCACCACGCGGCCGGCTTCCACACCCGCCCCGCCGGCGGGGCCGACCTGCCCGACTACGCCTTCCCCCGGCCCGACACCCTCTACGGCGTGAGCAAGGTCGTGATGGAGGCGCTGGGCAGCCTCTACCACGACAGGTTCGGCATCAACGTGACGGTCATCAGGCTCGGCACCTGCAACGAGGGCTCCGGCGACACCAGAGGGCTGGCCACCTGGATCTCGCCGGGCGACTGCGCCCGGCTGCTGGAGGCGGCGATGCGCGCCACCGGGTACCACGTGGTGTGGGGAGTGTCCGACAACGCGCGACGGTGGTGGTCGCTGCAGGAGGCCAGGGCGATCGGCTACGAGCCGCGGGACGACTCCGAGGGGCACGCGGCTCCGCTCGTCGCCGCACAGGGCGAACCCGACCTGGCCGAGCCCCTCCATGACCGGGTCGGCGGGCTGTTCACGCTGCGCGAGCTGGGCGGACGCTGGTGACCGCGCCCGCGCCCGGATCGGTCATCCGGCCTCCGGGGTGAAGGCGGTGTCGCTGGTCAGGGCCACCCGGTCGAGCCTGGCACCGTCCTCCCGGTAGGCGAAGGCGATCGTGTGGGTGCCGGGCGACAGGGTGTAGGCGACCGGGACCTCGGCCCAGTGCCAGGAGGTGCCGAGCGGGATCCCGTTCCGCTGCGTCCACGCGCCGCCGTCCGACCTGACCCAGAAGGAGTCGTCGCCGTCGGTGGCGGCGATCACTCTGGCGTGAAGCCGGTAGGCGCCCTGCTCGGGGACGGTGAACGTGTCCCATGGCGGGGGCGCCGGCAACCGGGCGGGAGGGCGGTGCGGCTTCCACGGGCGGGAGGGCAGGCGCGGCGCTTTCCGCGGGCGGGACGGCTTCCGGAGGGAGGGCTTGCGCGGACGAGGCGGTTTCGGGGCGCGGGGCGGCGTCGGCGGGCAGGGCGGTGAGCCCGAGGGCCGGCAGGGTGACGGCGAGCAGGCCACGTAACATGATCACCTCCATCACTAATGCAACCGGTTGCATCAGTCACTGGTCCCGGCCGAGCAAGGCCAGCACCAAACGGTTGCAGCCCCTGTAGCGCCCACACGACGAGGTCCCCGGCAGGGCGTCCCGCGTCGGACCCAGGCGACTGGGCCGGCGTGATGTGGGTCGGTGTCACGTCGGCTCTGGCTCGGGTCGGATCCGGGCGGCTCGGCAGGGGTGATGTGGGTCGGTGTCAGGTCGGCCTTCTGCCGGGCCGGGTGGATCAGCGGAACAGCAGACCCAACCCCCGGTGGCCGCCGACCGTCACCTTCGCGCCCGCGAAGCTCACCGGGTACGGCTCGGCCAGCAGCCCCAGCGCGCCGAAGGAGGCCCGTCCAGCGTGATCCGCACGACCACGACGTGGTTGTACGGCACGTCCGGCCCCCACGGGCGGAGGAGCTCGGCGGTGCGGGCGCTGACGCGCAGCTCGGTGGTCATGCCCCGGCCAGCTCGGTGCGCCAGCTCCGCTTGGCCGTCCAGCCGAGCAGCCGCTCGGCCTTGGCCGAGGTGAAGGCGGGGGCGGCGCCGGTGAGGGTGTGCGCGGCGGCCGCCGTACCGGGGAGGATCTCGGGCAGGAGCTCGGCCAGCGGCGCGCGGGCCAGCGCGTCGGCGGCGCCCGCGAAGAACACCTCGCCGCTGGGGACGCCGGGCAGCCGGTCGAGCAGGGCGGTGACGAGATCGGCGGCGTCCCTGGCGTCGATGTAGTTGAACAGCGAGACCGCCGCGAGCTCCGGCCGGTCCAGCCGCTCGGCGATTGTGTGGCCCTGCTGGGTGGGGGCTCCCGCCCATTCCTCGGGCGCGACGACGTAGCACGGCCGGACGGCCGCGAACCTGGTGCGGGAGGCGCGCGCGAAGGTGGCCGTCACCTGCTCGGCGACCTGCTTGGACAGGCTGTAGGCGTTCCACGGCTCGGTGGGGTGCTCCTCGTCGATCGGCAGGTACCGGGGCCGCCAGGCGGGCGTGCCGTACCCGATGACGGTGGGGCTGCCGGCCACCACGACGCCGGCGACGCCGGTGGCGGCGGACGCCTCACACACGTTGAAGGCCAGCTGGGTGTTGGTGCGGAAGGTCACCCCTTCCGTCCTGCTGAAGGGGGTGGCGATCGCGGCCAGGTGGACCACGTTGTCCGGCCGGAACCGGGTCATGACCTCGTAGGCCTGGCCGAGGTCGGTCAGGTCGGCGGGCAGGGTGGCGGCGGCCTGCGGGGGAGTGCCCGGTGCGGTGTCGACGCCGATCACCTCGTGACCCGCCTGCGCCAATGCGACGACGACGCTGCGGCCGAGCCGTCCCGCGCTGCCCGTCACCAGTGTTCGTGTCATCGGCTACCCCACTCCCGAGGCTCGATGTAGCAACCGGTTGCACCGGAGTATTCGGGTACGGCGGGGAGCCGTCAAGCGATGGTTGGAGCAGCGCTGACGGGACGCGGTGACAACGAGTAAGTCCTGGTCCGGCTGATTGACGCCGCTACAACCGATTGCACTAGAGTGCGGCCAGTGGTCGAGGGAGGCCTGCTGTGGCGGTGACGATCAGGGACGTCGCGCGGGCGTCAGGCGTGCACGTGTCGACGGTGTCGCGCACCTTCTCCGCGCCCCATCTGGTGAACGCCGAGACGCGCACCAGGGTGCTCGCCGTGGCCGACGACCTCGGCTACCGGCCGAACCGGGCGGCGAGGGCGCTCACCACCGGCAGGACCCACAACCTCGGGTTGATCGTGGCCGACATCGCCAACCCGTTCTTCTCGTCGCTGATCAAGGCGGCCCAGGCGCAGGCCCGGCTGCGCGACTACCACGTGTTCGTGGCCGACACCGACGAGGACCCGCAGGTGGAGGAGGAACTGATCCAGGCCTTCGCCAAGCAGGTCGACGGCGTGCTGCTGTGCGGTCCGCGCCTGGCGAACAGCACGATCGAGCGGCTGGGCGAGCAGGTGCCACTCGTGGTCGTCAACCGCAGGGTGAAGGACATGTCGACGGTGCTGATGGACGTCGGCAGGGGCGCCCGGCAGGCGATCGAGCACCTGGTCGCGCTGGGGCACCGCAGGATCGCGCTGGTGACCGGTCCCAGCGGGTCGTGGACGAGCAAGGAGATGCAGGCGGCCGCCACGGCAGGTGAGGCGGACGTGGTCTTCCTCGGCCCCAACCCGCCCACCGAGCTCGGCGGCAGGTCGGCCGTGACCGACGTGATCGCCTCCGGCGCCACGGGCGTGCTCGCCTACAACGACCTGGTGGCCATCGGGCTGATGGAGGGTCTGGCCGAACGCGACACGCAGGTGCCGCGCGACGTCAGCGTCATCGGGGTGGACGACATCCTGCCCGGCAGGTTCGGCAGCCCCAGGCTGACCACGATCGCGATGCCGACGGCGGCGGCGGGACGCATGGCCGTCGACATGCTGCTGAACCCCGTCGACGCCGCGGGCGCCCCGGGGGTGACGACGCTGGAGACCAGCCTGGTCGTCCGCGAGTCGACAGCCGAGGCGCGCAGGTGAGCGTCGGGTAGTGCCGGGGTGTCCTGGAGCGCGTTGGGTCGTGCCGGGTCGTGTCCCGGTCAGCGTTGAGTCGTGCCGGGGTCGTGTCCTGGTGAGCGTCGGGTCGTGCCGGGTCGCGCAGCGAGGTGCGGGTCGTCAGCGCAGGTGAGCGTCGGGTCGGGTCGGGGAGATGCCCGGGTGGGCGTCGGGTCGGCGGAGGAGGCACGCGGATGAGCATCGAGCGTCACGAACTGTCCTGCGAGGGGATGCGCGCGGCCGTCCTGACCTACGGCGCGGCCCTGCAGTCGCTGGAGGTGGACGGCGTGAACGTGGTCCTCGGCCTGGAGGACCCTGAGGAGTACCGCACCCGCAGCCGCTACTTCGGCGCCGTCGTCGGCCGGTACGGCAACCGCATCGCCCGCGGCCGCTTCACGCTCGACGGCACCACCCACCAGCTACCGGTCAACAACGGGCCCAACAGCCTGCACGGCGGCGTCGACGGGTTCGACAGGCGGATCTGGCGCGTGACCGCCGCCTCCACTGCGGCCGTCACCCTCGAACTGGTCAGCCCCGACGGCGACCAGGGCTACCCGGGGACGCTGACCGCCTCGATCACCTACACCCTGGACGGACGCGCCCTGCGGCTCGACTACCGGGCCCGCACCGACGCGCCCACCGTGGTCAACCTGACCAACCACAGCTACTTCAACCTCGCGGGTGGCGGCGACGTGCTGGGTCACGTGCTGCGGATGGCGGCCCCGCACTACCTCCCGGTGGACGAGCAGAAGATCCCCACGGGCGAGACGGCCCCCGTGAAGGGCACGGACTTCGACTTCACCGAGCCCCGGCGCATCGGCGGCTGGGAGGACCACTGCTTCGTCCTCGACGGCGGGATCAGGGTGGTCGAGCCGGTCAGCGGGCGGGTGATGGAGGTCTCCACCACCGAGCCGGGCGTGCAGTTCTACGCGGGCGGGATGCTCGACGGGGTGGCCACGCCGTACGGCAGGCACGCCGGGTTCTGCCTGGAGACGCAGCACTTCCCCGACTCGCCCAACCAGCCGCACTTCCCCTCGACGGTGCTGCGGCCGGGCGAGACCTACACCTCGACGACGATCTACCGCTTCCCTGCCTGACCGCGACAAGCCGCCTGACCGCGACAAGCCGCCTGACCGCGACAAGCCGCCTGACCGCGGCAAGCCGCCTGGCGGGGCCGGCCCGCCGCCCACCGCGCACCAAACCCGAAAGAGCTCGCAATCTCGACGTCGGGGATATCGGCGAGCCTCCACCGCATCGACACTGTCTCCGACGTACCTTTGGCATCATGGCCACCCGTACGCCGAAAGGCGCATCGAAGGGGCCGGCGAAGCGACCGACCTCGTCACGCTCGACTCCGGCCAAGCGGACGACATCCCCGTCAGCCACGCGCTCGAAGAAGACGTCGGCGCCCGCCCGCAGACCCCCCGCCACCCACCAGGACCCGATCAGCTGGGTCTTCACCATGATCGGCAAGTTGATCGTCGGCCTGTGGATGCTGATGGCCAACGGCATCGGCAGCGCCGCCAGAGCCCTGGGCAACCAGGCGCGCGAGCTCGATCCCGCCCACCGGCGCGACGGGGTCGGCCTGGCGGTGCTGGCGGGCGCGATCGTGCTGGCCGCCATGACGTGGCGCCAGTCGCGCGGCACGGTCTCCGAGGTGGTCAGCGCCGTCATGCACGGCGTCTTCGGCTCGCTGGCGTGGGCGATCCCGCTGCTGCTCGGTCTGCTGGCCTGGCGCTTCCTGCGCCATCCCGACCAGAACGCCGACACCGGGCGCATGGTGATCGGCTGGAGCGCGCTGCTCACCGGCGTGCTCGGGGTCGTCCACGTGGTCAACGACGTGCCGTACCCGGCGGGCGACGCCACCGACGGCATGGACAAGATCTCGGCGGCCGGCGGCATGGTGGGGTTCATCGTCTCGGCGCCGCCGGCGAGCATTCTGCCCGCGTGGGTGACGATCCCGCTGCTGCTGCTCCTGTCGGGATTCGGCGTGCTGGTGATCACCGCCACGCCGGTGCACCGGATCCCCGAACGGCTGGCCGAGCTGCGCCACATGCTCTTCGACAAGGGCGGCGCCGCGCCCAGGCCGAGCGAGCCGGTGAAGAAGCGGGTCAGGACCAAGAAGCCGGAGCCGCCCGACGGGGCCAAGCCGTACGACAGCCCGGTCCTGTCGGAGAAGGAGCGGCACTCTCCGGAGATCGTCCCCGGGCTGGTCGAGGACGAGCCGCAGGAGGCGCCCGAGCCGCCGCGGCCGGTCGCCGCGCCGCCCGAGCCGACGCCGGCGCCGCGCAAGGTGGAGCAGCTGGTGCTGTCGCCGCAGGCGGGCCCGTACGTGCTGCCCGACCTGCAGGCGCTCAGTCCCGGCACCCTGCCCAAGCCGCAGACCAAGGCGAACACCACCGTCGTCAACGCGCTGACCAGCGTGCTGGAGCAGTTCGGCATCGACGCGCAGGTGATCGGCTTCACCCGCGGCCCGACGGTCACGCGCTACGAGATCGAGCTCGGCCCGGCCGTGAAGGTGGAGAAGGTCACCGCGCTCACCAAGAACATCGCCTACGCGGTGAAGTCGGCGGACGTGCGGATCCTGTCCCCGATCCCCGGCAAGTCGGCGATCGGGGTGGAGATCCCCAACGCCGACAAGGACCTGGTCGCGCTCGGCGACGTGCTGCGCTCGCAGGTCGCCCAGGCCGACCACCACCCGATGATCGTGGGGCTCGGCAAGGACGTCGAGGGCCGCACCATCGTGGCGAACCTGGCCAAGATGCCGCACCTGCTCATCGCGGGCGCCACCGGCGCGGGCAAGTCCGTCTGCGTCAACGGCCTCATCACCTCGATCCTCATGCGCGCCACCCCTGACGAGGTGCGCATGGTGCTCGTCGACCCCAAGCGCGTGGAGCTGTCGGTCTACGAGGGCATCCCCCACCTGATCACGCCGATCATCACCAATCCGAAGAAGGCCGCCGAGGCCCTCGAATGGGTGGTGGGCGAGATGGACCGCCGCTACGACGACCTGGCCGCCAGCGGCTTCCGGCACGTCGACGAGTTCAACAAGGCCGTCAAGGCGGGCAAGCTGGTGCCGCCGCCCGGCAGCGAGCGCGTCTACCAGCCCTACCCCTACCTGCTGGTGATCGTCGACGAGCTGGCCGACCTCATGATGGTCGCCCCGCGCGACGTCGAGGACTCCATCGTCCGCATCACGCAGCTGGCGCGCGCGGCGGGCATCCACCTGGTCATCGCCACCCAGCGGCCGAGCGTGGACGTCGTCACCGGCCTCATCAAGGCCAACGTGCCGTCCCGGCTGGCCTTCGCGGTCTCCTCGCTCACCGACTCCCGCGTCATCCTCGACCAGCCGGGCGCCGACAAGCTGGTCGGCCAGGGCGACGCGCTCTTCCTGCCGATGGGCGCGAGCAAGCCGATCCGCATCCAGAACGCGTTCGTCTCCGAGAAGGAGATCGCCGGGATCGTCTCCCACTGCAAGCAGCAGATGCAGGCCGAGTACCGCGACGACGTGGCCGCCGTGGCGGTCAAGAAGGAGATCGACGAGGACATCGGCGACGACCTCGACGTGCTGATCCAGGCCGCCGAGCTGATCGTCACCACCCAGTTCGGCTCGACGTCGATGCTCCAGCGCAAGCTCAGGGTCGGGTTCGCGAAGGCGGGCCGTCTCATGGACCTGCTGGAGTCGCGCGGCGTCGTCGGCCCGAGCGAGGGTTCCAAGGCGCGCGAGGTGCTGCTGAAGCCCGACGATCTGCCCGGTCTGCTGGCCGACTTGCGGGGAGAGTGACCCCTGCGCACCGTTGCCGACGATAACTGATTGAATAGGAGTAACTACGCAACGTCGGGGGCGGGGAGGCGTCGTTGTGAACGATCAGAGCATGGGGGCTGTACTGGCCCAGGCGAGGCAGGCGGCGGGGCTGACGGTGGGCCAGCTGAGCGCGACCACCCGGATTCGCGAGGCGCTCCTGTACGCCATCGAGCGGGACGACTTCTCCATGTGCGGCGGCGACTTCTACGCCAGAGGCCACGTCAGGGCGATCGCCAAGGCGGTCGGCGTCGACCCCGAGGCGATGGTCCAGCGCTACGACGCCCAGCACGCCGGGGTGTCGCAGCCGCTGCGCGCCGCCGCCGTCTTCCAGAACTTCAAGGGGCTCAAGCTGCGCGAGCGCAGGGGCCCCAACTGGACGATGGCCCTGGGCGTCGCGCTGACCATCGTCGTGATCTTCGGCGTCGTCAGGGCGATGGGCGGGTCGGGCGACGTGCCGACGGCCGACATCCAGCCGGTCTCCTCGCGGCCGAGCGTGCCGCCGAACGTGCCCAACGCGGGTCCGGCCCGCCGTGCGGCGGCGCTGTCCACCCAGAAGAAGTCCGACATGGTGACCGTCAAGGTGCGGGCCAAGCGGTCGTCGTACCTCAACGTGCGCGACGCTGACGGGCGCAAGCTCTTCGCGGGCACCTTGCCGGCGGGCAAGACGTCCACGTGGACGGCCAAGAAGACGGTGCGGATGACCATCCACGACGCGGGCGCGGTGTCGCTGCAGGTCAACGGCAAGGAGCTGGGGTCGCCGGGCGCGCGGGGCGAGCTGGTCAGGCGCACCTACAGCGTCTCGGCGCCGCGTCCGCGCTGACGAGTGCGGGGGAGGTGCGACGGGTAGTGGCCAAGTGCCGATACCGTAGTGTCCACCATGTCATCCCGCCGAACCGTATCGCTGATCACTCTGGGCTGCGCGCGCAACGAGGTCGACTCCGAGGAGCTCGCCGCGCGACTTGATGCTGCCGGCTGGCAGCTGGGCGACGACGACGATGCCGACGTCGTCGTCGTCAACACCTGCGGCTTCATCGACTCGGCGAAGAAAGACTCCATCGACACGCTGCTGGCCGCCGCGGACTCCGGGGCCAAGGTCGTGGCCGCGGGCTGCATGGCCGAGCGCTACGGCAACGAGCTGGCCGAGGCGCTGCCCGAGGCCAGCGCGGTGATCTCCTTCGACGACTACGCCGAGATCGGTGCCCGCCTCGACGACGTGCTGGAGGGCAGGCCGCTCAAGCCGCACACGCCGCGCGACCGCCGCACGCTTCTGCCGATCTCGCCGGTGGAGCGCTCGGCCGCCAAGGCGAGCATCCCCGGGCACGGCGACCTGCCGGCGGGCCTGGCGCCCGCCAGCGGGCCCCGCGTGCTGCGCAAGCGTCTGGACGAGAGTCCCGTCGCCTCGCTGAAGCTCGCCTCTGGCTGCGACCGCCGCTGCTCCTTCTGCGCCATCCCCGCCTTCCGCGGCGCCTACGTCTCGCGCGCGCCCGAGGAGCTGCTGGCCGAGGCCGACTGGCTGGCCCACCGCGGGGTCCGCGAGCTGGTCCTGGTGAGCGAGAACTCCACCTCCTACGGTAAGGACCTGGGCGACCTGCGTGCGCTGGAGAAGCTGCTGCCGCAGCTGGCCGCGGTCGAGGGTGTCGAACGGGTGCGGGTCAGCTACCTGCAGCCGGCCGAGCTGCGCCCCGGGCTGCTCGACGTGATCGCGGCGACCGAGGGCATCGCCCCCTACTTCGACCTGTCCTTCCAGCACGCCAGCGGCACCGTCCTGCGCAGGATGCGCCGTTTCGGTGACCCTGAGCGCTTCCTGGGCCTGCTGGAGCAGATCAGGGCCAAGGCGCCCGAGGCGGGCGTCCGCTCCAACTTCATCGTGGGCTTCCCCGGCGAGACCGAGGAGGAGTTCGGCGAGCTGGTCGGCTTCCTCGAGGAGGCCAGGCTCGACGTCATCGGCGTGTTCGGCTACTCCGACGAGGACGGCACCGAGGCGGCGACCTTCGACTCGAAGGTCGAGCAGGAGATCGTCGACGAGCGTGTGCGGATCCTCACCGAGCTGGCCGAGGAGCTGACCTCGCAGCGGGCCGAGGAGCGCATCGGCACCGAGGTCGACGTGCTCATCGAGGAGGACCTGGGCGACGGCGGCTACGAAGGCAGGGCGGCACACCAGGGCCCGGAGGTCGACGGTTCCGTCACGGTGCAGGGCATCGGCCTGGTCCCAGGGCAGATCGTCAGGGCGGTCGTGGTCGATGCCGAGGGGGTCGATCTGATCGCGCGAATCAAGGCCGGTCCATGACCCGAGACGAGCGCCGGGTGGTGAGCCCGTGGAACATCGCCAACGTCCTCACGGTGCTCAGGTTGGCGCTCGTCCCCTTGTTCGTCGTCTTCCTCTTCGTGCCGGGCACCGGCTGGAGATACGCGGCCCTGGGGGTGTTCGGGCTGGCCTCGATCACCGACCACCTCGACGGGGAGCTGGCCAGGCGCTACCACCTGGTCACCGACTTCGGGAAGATCGCCGACCCGATCGCCGACAAGGCGCTCACCGGGGCGGCCCTGGTGAGCCTGTCGATACTCGACGAGCTGCCCTGGTGGGTCACGATCGCGATCCTCGGCCGCGAGTTCGGCATCACGATCCTGCGGTTCGTCGTGATCAGGCACGGTGTCATCCCGGCCAGCTACGGCGGCAAGGTCAAGACCGTGCTGCAGATCACGGCGATCGTGCTCTACCTGCTGCCCAACGTGCCCGACGTGATCCGCTGGGTGGCCATGGGCGCCGCGCTGGTGGTGACTCTCGTCACGGGCGCCGACTACGTGATCCGCGCCATCAGGCTGAGACAGGTGGCCAAGCGGGCCAGAGCGGAGTGAGCTGATGCGGACGGACGTGCCGGGCGCCGCGGGCGTGATCGAGCTGCTGATCCGGCAGGGGGCGACGCTGGCCGTGGCCGAGTCGCTCACCGGGGGGCTGCTGGGGGCGACCTTCACCGCGACCGGCGGCGCCTCCGCGGCCTTCAGGGGCGGCGTCATCTCCTACGCCACCGATCTGAAGCGGGAACTGCTGGCCGTACCGGGGGAGCTGCTCGCGCGGGAGGGCGCGGTCCATCCGGAGGTCGCCGCGGCCATGGCCCGCGGGGTGGCCCGGCTCTGCGGCGCCACGTACGGCCTGGCGGTCACCGGGGTGGCGGGCCCCGACCCGCAGGACGGCAAGGCCGTCGGCACTGTTCACGTGGCGCTGAGCGGCCCTGAGGGCAGGATCTGGCATCGCGATCTCATGGGCGGGCGCTCTCGCGACCGGATCAGGGACCGGACAGTCGACGAGGCCGTTGATCTCCTCGCAGGTGTGCTGAAGGCCAACGTGGGGGAACATTCCGGGTGATTACCGTGTTACGTCCCCAGCGAACATGCGAACCACGGTCTGACGCGGTGTCGGTGGATACGGGTACGGTGGAGCTGTGAGTGAGGTCCGTGAGCCATCTGCAAGCCCCGCGAGCCAGGCTGGCGGGCCCAACGATCCGCGCAGGCGTCCGATGATGACGGCGAGGAGTATGTACGAAGCGAAGCGAAAGAACGGGCGGCACGATCCGATCGCGCATGGCACGGTGAAGACCACCGCGCCGGGGAGGGAGCGACAGATGATTCTGCTGCGTCAGCTACTTGGAGATGTTCTGAGGCGGCTGAGGGTGCGGCAGGGACGCACCCTGCGTGAGGTGTCGACGCTGGCGCGCGTGTCTCTGGGCTACCTGTCCGAGGTCGAGCGTGGTCAGAAAGAGGCATCCTCCGAGCTGTTGGCCTCGATCTGCGGTGCCCTCGGCGTGCCGCTCTCGCAGGTGTTGCGTGAGGTTTCCGACCAGTTCGCGCTGGCGGAGCTCCAGGCTGCCCCTGTGCTCGCCGATGTGCCGGAGCGGGAGCGTCTGCCGCTGTCCGAGACCGTGCCCGGGTCGATCGGCGACTCGGTGTTCCCCGAAGTCAAGGACATGGTGGCCGCCTGACAGCAGGGCTCAGCCCGGTTGGCAGCGGTCGCACCACAGGATCAGGCGTTCCTGTGGCTGTGCCCCCATCTCCCCGCGCCTGATGCGAGATCCGCATCGGCGGCAGGGTCTTCCAGCCCTGCCATAGACCCACGTCTCGAAGCCGCGACGGCGATCACCTGTGGTGACGGTGGCCGCGTGATCCTTGTTCGCCGCCAGCAACCGCTGGGCGAGCGAGACCAGGCCGTCGAGATCGGCGATGGAGCCGACGGGACGCCAGGGTGACACGCCCTTGAGAAACAGTGTCTCGGCGCGGTAGATCGTGCCAATTCCCGCGAGATTGCGCTGGTCGAGCAGCGCCTCCCCGATCGTCGTGTCCGGGTTTCTACACAGCCTGGCGACCGCTTCCCGTTGATCCCAGTCCGGGCCGAGCAGGTCGGGGCCGAGGTGGCCGATCACGGTGTGCTCGTGCTCGGTCCTGAGCAGGTCCACCGTCCCCAGTCTGAGGCCGACCGCCTGCCATGTGGCGTTGGCCAGGACGAGCCGTACCGTGTCGCCGCGCGGCAGCCCGCGTCCCGCCGGCATGACGACCCAGCTGCCCTCCATGCGCAGGTGCGTGTGCACGGTCAGGCCGCCCTCGACCCTGGTGAGCAGGTGCTTGCCGTGCGACACGGTCCCGGTGACGGCGCGCCCGGTCAGGTCGGCGGTGGCGTGGCGCGGCACCCTGAAGTCCGACCTGGTCAGCACGCGGCCGTCGAGCGCCTGGCGCAGGCGCGCGGCGGTCCGGTAGACGGCGTCACCCTCGGGCACGGGCGCCCACCCACTCGTCCGGCAGGGCGGTCAGGCTGCCCGCGCTGGTCCTGACCACGTTCACCTTCGTCACCGGCGACCTCCTCATGACGGTCCACGGCCCTGGCGCGCGCCGCGCTCGCCCTGTTGCGGTGGGCGGGAGGTCAGTCCCAGGCGGCGGGGTCGGCGGCGAGCGACCGGACGCTCTCCGGCAAGGCGCCGGTGGCGACGTGATCGAGCGTGACCTCCTCGAGGATGGCCCGTTCGGTGGCGCGCAGGGCGATCCACACCTGCTGCAGCGACTCGGCGGGGCCGCGGTAGCCGACGTGCTCGGGGCGCTCGCCCCGCACGTTGGCCAGCGGGCCGTCGACCGCGCGGATCACGTCGGCCAGGGAGATCTCCGCCGCGGGCCTGGCCAGCACGTAGCCGCCCTCGGGGCCTCGCTGGCCGCGGACGAGCCCCGCGCGGCGCATCTGGAGCAGGATGTTCTCCAGGTACTTGGGTGGCATGTCCTGCTCTTTGGCGAGTTCGCCCACGGTGGTCGGACCCGCTCCAGCTGCGGCGAGTTCGGCGGCGGCACGAAGGGCGTAGTCGACACGAGCGGAAAGGCGCATGTTGTCGATTATCCCTCCTGGTCAACACTGGTTAGACGCGCGGGGACCCGCATGGGCCGATGATCCGCGTACGGCAGGCGCGGTACCTCGGCGGATGCGCTCGACCAACCCCGGCAGGCGCGCGCCGTACGCGGCCCTGGGGGAGAGCGTGAGCCTTCCTCACGTCATGCGCGCCACTGGGCAACGGGGCTAAGCTTTGGGGCGTGGAGCGACGTCCTGGTGTGCCCAGGTTGCTGAGGGAGATCAACGACCGGGCCGCATTGGAGTTGCTGCTCGCCACCGGGCCCATGACCCGCGGCCAGATCGGCGACCACACCGGCCTGTCGAAGGTGACCGCCTCCCAGACGCTCGCGCGCCTGGAGGAGCGCGGCCTGGTCGAGGTGGTCGGCGAGCAGGCGGGCGGGCGCGGCCCCAACGCCGCCCTCTACTCCGTCGTCTCCTCCAGCGCCTACGTCGCCGGGCTCGACGTCGGTCCCGAGTTCGTCTCCACCGCGATCGCCGACATCCACGGGCGCACGATCGCCGAGGTCACCGTCGCCCCCAACGGCCACGACGACCCGGTCTCCGTCGTCCACAGCGCGGTCGTCAAGGCCTGCCGCAGCGCCAAGGTCGGCCTGGCCAAGCTGCGCGGCGTGGTGATCGGCACGCCGGGCGTGGTCGATCCGCGCAGCGGCGACGTGCGCTTCTCCTTCGACCTGCCGGGCTGGCACGAGGGCATCCACGAGGCGCTGGCGGGCGACCTCAAGCGCGAGGTCACGATCGAGAACGACGTCAACCTCGCCGCCCTGGCCGAGCGCGCCGCAGGAGCGGCCAAGGGGGTCGACGACTTCGTGCTGCTGTGGGCGGGGCGCGGCCTCGGCCTCGCGGTGATGCTCGGCGGCAGGCTCCACCGGGGGCGCTCGGGCAGCGCGGGCGAGATCGGCTACCTGCCGGTGCCCGGCGTGCCGCTCGCCGAGGACATCAGGGCGGAGCCCGGGCGGCTGCCGTCCCTGGCTGGCGGCCTGCAGTCGCTGGTCAGCGCGGTCGCGGTGCAGGAGCTGGCGCAGAGTTACGGCTTCGCCGGCATCGCCGAGGCGGTCGCGGCGGGAGAGCGCGGCGAGCCGCTGCTCGACGAGATCGCCCACCGGATCGCGCTCGGCGTCGCGTCGGTGTGCGTGGTGCTCGACCCCGGGCTGGTCGTGCTCGGCGGCGAGGTCGGCAAGGCGGGCGGCTCGGCGCTCACCGCGCGGGTGGAGGAGGCCGTGGCCAGGATCTGCCCGATCAGGCCGGAGGTCGTCACCACCGCGGTGGCCGACAACCCCGTCCTGCGCGGCGCGGTCCTCGCTGCCCTCGACCAGGCCCGCGAGGAGCTCTTCGCGTCCTGATCAGGCGGTCAGCAGCTCGACGGCCGCCTGCGCGTTCGCCCGCGCCGCGCCGTACGTCGCGATGTAGGCGGCGCTGTCGGGGCGCCAGATCGGCAGTCCCATCTCGATCACGGTGGCGTCGGGACGGGCGCTCACCAGGGCGGTGACCAGGTCCCTGCTGTCGGTGTAGCGGTGCGCGTCCTTGACCACCACGACGAGCGAGCGGCCGGCGGCCCTGCGCAGCAGCGTGTCGAGGTCGGCGTCGGCGGGTTTGACCCTGACGGTCTCCGCGGTGGGTAGCTTCAGGCCCCACGGGACGTCGCCGACCGCGATGGTGGGCGGGGTGTCGATCTCGATCACCAGCGGGTCGCGCAGCGGGTTGGTGGCGCCGGTGACGGTGACCGCCCGCCGCGCCGCGTCCAGGCCGATGCCGCCCTCCTCGACGGCGGCGCCGGTGGCGGAGCCGAACCAGGCCCGCAGCTCGGCCACGCGCCCGGCCGCCTCCTCCAGGCGCGACAGCGGCAGCCGTCCCTCGTCCACCGCGTCGACGATCGCGGCGATGACCTGCCGGACGTCGTCGTAGGTCGGCACGGGGCCGAGGCACAGCAGGTCGGAGCCGGCGGCCAGCGTGCGCAACGCGCCTCCGGCCAGGCCCACGGTGTCGGTGATCGCGTGCATGTCCAGGGCGTCGGTGATCACGACGCCCTCGTAGCCGAGCTCGCCCCTGAGCAGCTCGGTCAGCGCGGCGGCCGACAGCGTCGCGGGCTCGTCGCCGGTGATCACCGGTACGGCGACGTGCGCGGTCATGACCGACCTGGCGCCCGCCTTGATCGCGGCCTGGAACGGCACGAGCTCCCGCTCGCGCAGCACGTCCAGCGAGACGTCGACCACGGGGACGGCCAGGTGGGAGTCGACGCGGGTGGCGCCGTGGCCGGGGAAGTGCTTGACGCAGGCGGCCACGTTCACCGACTGCAGGCCCTGGACGGCGGCGACGGTGTGCCTGGCGACCAGCGCGGTGTCGTTGCCGAACGAGCGGGTGCCGATCACCGGGTTGTCGTCGGCGGTGTTGACGTCGGCGTCCGGCGCCATGTCGAGGTTCACGCCGCAGGCGGCCAGCTCCGCGCCGATCGCCCGGTAGACGCGGTGGGTCAGCTCCACGTCGTCCACGGCGCCGAGGGCGGCGTTGCCCGGGTAGGGGCTGCCGACGTGGTAGGCCAGGCGGGTGACGTCGCCGCCCTCCTCGTCCAGCGAGATGACCGGCTCGCCGGCGGCCTTCAGCGTCGCGGTGAGCTCGCTCAGCTGCGCGGGGTCGGCGACGTTGAAACCGAAGAGCGTGACGCCGCCGAGGCCGTCCTCGAGCTCGCGCAGGATCCAGTCCGGGGCGGTGGTGCCCTGGAAGGCGACGAGCAGCGTGCCGGCCGCAAGGCGGCGCAGCCCCCGATCTCTCCGGCTCATCTGACAAACTCCCCTTTTTCGGCGGTCGAGCCCTCCGCGCCCGTGCGGTGGCCGGGCGGTGCGGGGGCGTGGGTGTGGTGGTTCTGACGGGCAGGGAGCCGGTACGGCCCGCACGTCCGCTGTCGGGGGCGCGAGCCGTACCCCCTGCCGGTGGGCAGGGTGAGGTACGGCGGCCGCGTGGGTGTGCGGCGCCGTACGAGCACCTGGGTTTCGGTCAGCCCTTCACGGCGCCGGCCACCAGGCCGGAGACCATGCGGCGCTGCACCAGAAGGAAGAAGATGACGACAGGGATCGTCATCAGCGTCGAACCGGCCATGATCGCGCCCCAGTCGACGCCCTTCTGCCCGAAGAAGAACTGGAGGGCGACGGGCATGGTGTAGCCCTCCGAGCCGGACATCAGGTAGAGCGCGAAGACCAGGTCGTTCCACGCGGTGATGAACGAGAAGATGCTCGTCGCCACCAGGCCGGGCGCCACCAGTGGGAACAGGACCTTCCAGAAGGTCGTGAACCGGCTGGCGCCGTCGATCCAGGCCGCCTCCTCGAGGGTCTTGGGCACGGCGGCGACGAAGGTCCGCAGCATCCAGATGCCGAAGGGCAGGGTGAGCGCCACCTGCGTGACGATCAGGCCGAGCAGCTGGTCGCCCAGGCCGACGCGCTTGACCATCATGTACAGCGGGATCAGCAGGCCCTCGGAGGGCAGCATCTGCACGATCAGCAGCACGATGAGGAAGGGCGCGCGCCCCTTGAACCTGAACCTGGCGATGGCCGTGGCCGACAGCAGCGCGAACGTCGAGCCGATCAGCACGGTGCCGAGCGCGACGATCGCGCTGTTGCGCATGTAGAGCCAGATCGAGTTGTTCGCCACGCCCTCGGTGAGCACCCGCGCGAAGTGGTCGAAGGTGAAGTGCGTGGGGAAGAGGATGAAGTCGGTGGTGAAGATCTGGTCGTTGGCCTTGAAGCCGGTGGAGACCATCCAGTACACGGGGAAGGTCGCGTAGAGGAAGACCAGGACCCCTGCTCCGTTGAGGAGGATCTTGCCGAGCCTCTTGCGGGCCAGCGGAGTCATGACATCTCCTCCTGCTTCACGATCTGACGGACGTACACCACCGTGATGATCAGCAGGATGATCGTCAGGATCACGGAGATGGCCGCGCCGCTGCCGAGCTTCTGCGGCGGCTTGAACGCCTCGGCCACGGCGTACATCGACAGGTTGAACGCCTCACGGTTGGTCGGGCCGTTCATCAGCACGTAGAGCTGGCTGAAGACCTTGAAGTCCCAGATGATCGACAGGATCGTCAGGACGGCGAAGACCGGCCTGAGCAGCGGCAGGGTGATCTTCCCGAAGGTCCGCCACGCGCCCGAGCCGTCCACCTTGGCCGCCTCGTAGAGCTCGGCGGGGATGCCCTTGAGGCCGGCGAGCACCGAGACCGCGATGAACGGGAAACCCGCCCACACCAGACAGAAGATCAGGACCACGTAGAGGGTGAACGCGTCGTTCAGCCAGGGCTCGCCGGTCCAATCGGCCCTGCCGAACAGCAGGGCGGACAGCCCGTCGGGCAGCAGGTTGAGCACCCAGTTGATGGCGCCCGCGTCGGCGTCGAACAGCCAGCGCCAGATGACGCCCTGCGCGACGGGCGGCACGGCCCACGCGAACATGCAGCCGATGACGACGAACAGCGACATCTTCTTGCCGAGCTTGTGCAGGAGCACCCCGACGGCGGTGCCCACGACGAGGGTGAGGGTCACCGTCACGGCCGCGAAGATGATGGTGTTGCGCAGCGCGGACCAGAAGATCTCGTTGTCCAGGACTCTCTGGAAGTTGTCCCAGCCGACCCATTCGGCCGGCCTGGTACCCCTGACCTGGGCCAGGCCCACCTTCTGGAAGGCCATGACGGTCAGCTGGACCATGGGGTAGAGCAGGAGTCCAGCGATCACCAGCAGGCCGGGCACGAGCAGGACGTACGGGACCGCCCAGGTGGGGAGCCCGCCGGCCCGGTTGGGGCGGTTGGGGCTCTTGCGGCGCCGACCCGGGGCGGGGGACTGGCCCCCGTCCCGGGCGATCGTAGACGTGTTCGCCATTACTACTGGTTCAGGATCTCTTCGAGTTCCTTGTTGGCGTCGGCCAGAGCCGCCGCCGCGTCCTTCTTGCCCTCGATGACCGACCTGGCCGCGTTCTGGAGCACGGCCTTGGTCTCGTTGGCCTCGGTCCAGTTGGGGTCGGCGGGGAAGGCCTTGGCCTTGGCGAAGGCGCGGGCGAACGGGCCCTGGGCCGGGTCCTCGTTCAGCTTGGCCAGCGAGTCGGGGTAGATCGGCAGCAGGCCCTGCTCCATGGCGTACCGGTCGGCCCAGGTCTTGCTGGTGGCCAGCTTGATGTACTCCTTGCCCAGGTCGGCCTGCTGGGTGCTGCCCCACAGCGCGATGTCGTTGCCGCCGAAGAAGGAGGGGGCCTCACCGCCGGACTTGGCGGGCAGCGGGAAGAAGGCGAGCTTGTCGCCCTTCAGCTTGCCCTTGCTGTCCTCCTGGATGCCGGGCAGGTCCCAACCGGCGGTCAGGTACATGCCGACCTTGTCGTTGGCGAAGCGCTTGCGGATGTCCACCGTGTTCTGGGTGAGGCGGGACTTGCCGGACAGGCCGTCCTGCACCAGGCCCGTGTAGGTCGCGAAGCCCTTGGCGAAGGCCGGGTCGGTCAGCTTGCCGACCCACTTGTCGCCCTCCTTGACCGCGTACTCGGCGCCCTCGGACCAGGCCAGCGCGCCCAGCAGGTGGTTGGCGTCGGAGCCGCCGTTGAAGGCGAAGCCGTCGATGTCCGCGCCCTTCTCCTTCTGGATCTTCTTGGCCGCGGCGACGAGCTCGTCCCAGCTCTTGGGGACCTCGATCTTGAGCTCCTTGAACCAGTCGGCGCGGTAGAGGACGGCGCGGGCGCCGGCGCCCCACGGCACGCCGTAGATCTCGTTGTCGATGGTCTCCAGGCCGAACAGGTTCTTCGGGATGGCTGCCTGGTCGCCGACCTGCGCGACGTCGGTGACCGGGGTCAGCGCGTCCTGGCTCTGCCACAGCGGGACCTGGTCGTTGCCGATCTCGGTGACGTCGGGGCCGCCCGAGCCGGTGGCGGCGGCGGCGAACTTGTCGTTCACCTGCGGCCACGGGATCCACTCGAGCTTCACGTCGGCGCCGGTCTGCTTCTTGAACTCGGCGTTCAGCTCTTCCATGTACTTGGCGGCGGCGGGGTTGCTGTCGCCCAGGCGCCAGACGCTGAGCGTCTTGCCCGCGTACTTGGGCCCGGCCTCGGAGGCGGCGGCGGAGGCGGAGCCGGAGGCGGCGGGCGCGGCGGACTGGGTGGGCTGGCCGGAGCCACAGGCTGCCAGGCCCAGCGCAAGCGCGGCGGTGGTCGCCGTGGCGGCCGTGATCTTCGCGATCTTCACTAGGGTTCTCCCTTCCCGGCTAACGCGTCGGGGGTTGCGCTCATGTCATGCCGTAGAGATCACCGAAGCCTTGATCGCCGGCCTCGGTTGACTGCTGCTAAACTAACAAGAAACTTTCTTAAAAAAAACGGGCGTTAGCGGATCGTGACGAGAGGAGGGGCCGTCCATGGCGCGGAACCCGGGAACCCCGCAGTTGTTGCGCAGGTTGAACGACCGCACGGCGCTGGAACTCCTTCTGTCGGAAGGCCCGCTCACCCGGGCTGAGCTGGGAGAACGCACGGGGCTTTCCAAGGTGACCGCGGGTCAGCTGTTGTCCCGCCTCGAGGAGAGAGGCCTGGTCGAGGTCGCGGGCCAGCGCGCCGGCGGCAGGGGGCCGCACGCCGCCCTCTATGCCGTGGTTCCCTCCAGCGCCTACGTCGCGGGGCTCGAAGTGCTGCCCGACAGCATCGCGGTGGGTGTGGCCGACATCACAGGTAAAGTCGTGGTCGAGGTCACCGTCGACCCGTGCGACGGCCGCGACCCGGTCAGGGCCGTCCACGGCGCCGTCCAGCGGGCCTGCGACTCCGCCCTGATCAGCCTGTCCCAGCTGCGCTCCTTCGTCATCGGCACCAGAGGCGTCGTCGACCCGCGCACCGGCGACGTGCGTTTCTCCTACGACCTGCCGTCCTGGCACGTCGGCGTGCTGGCCAGCCTGCGCGAACGGCTCGGCGCCTCCGTCACCATCGAGAACGACGTCAACCTGGTCGCCCTCGCCGAGCACCGCCACGGCGCCGCGGCCGGGCACGACGACTTCGCCGTGATCTGGGCAGGCGTCGGGCAGGGGCTCGGCGTCATGCTCGGCGGGCGGCTGCACCGGGGCATCACCGGGGGCGCTGGTGAGATCGGCTGGCTGCCGGTGCCGGGCGAGCCGCTGCCGGTCGACGTCTCCCACCCGCAGTCCGGCTCCTTCCAGCGCCTGGTCGGCAAGGAGGCGCTGGAGGGCCTCGCCCAGACGTACGGCATCGCGGGCGCCGGCGTCGCCGACCAGGTCCGCGCGGCGACCGCGCAGGGCCACGACGCCTACCTGCAGGAGGTCGCGGGACGGCTGGCGGTCGGCGTCGCCGCCGTCGCCGTCGTCCTCGACCCGGGCCTCATCGTGCTGAGCGGCGACCTCGGCAGGGCGGGCGGACCGGCGCTGGCCGAGCGGGTGGAGCAGGCCGTGGCCAAGGTCTGCCCGAGCCAGCCGCGCGTCGCCGCGACCGCGGTGGCCGGCAACCCGGTGCTGCGCGGCGCGCTGGTCGCCGCCCTCGAGCAGGCCCGCGAGCAGGTCTTCTCCGACACTGTGTGAGAATTCTCGACTATGCGCGACATCGTGTTGATCTCCGATCCCCGGGTGGCGGCCATTCCCGTGCAGGAGTGCGGCGAGCCGCTCGAGGACGTGCGGGGGAGGTTGCGGGTCGACTCACGCCTGGCGGACGCGGAGGGCGCCTACGCGCACCTGCGCGCGGGCCTGCTGGCCAGGCTGGAGAAGGCGCCGCTGCCTTCGGGGTACGAGTTGCTGGTCGTCGAGGGATACCGGCCGATCGAGACACAGCGGAGGTACTTCGAGGAGTACCGGGACCAACTGCTCACCGACTTCCCTGACATGTCGCCCGACGAGGCGCATGTGGCGGCGAGCCGGTACGTCTCGCCGGTGTCCGTCGCCCCCCACACGGCCGGGGCGGCGGTGGATCTGACGTTGTGCTCACCCGACGGGGAGGAGTACGACATGGGCACGGCCGTCAACGACAACCCCGAGCAGAGCGACGGGGCGTGCTACACGGGGGCGCCGAACATCTCCGCCGAGGCGCGCGGGAACAGGGAGATCCTGGTGGCGGCGCTGGAGGAGATCGGCCTGGTGAACTATCCGACCGAGTGGTGGCACTGGTCGTACGGGGACCGGTACTGGGCGATGGCGACGGGCGCCCCGCACGCGCTGTACGGGCCGACGAACCTGTCCTGAGCCCCGGGCTCCCCGGCGGGAGCCCGGACGGACGCGGGGCCGGGTCAGCGAGGTCAGCGGGGTCAGCGGACGGGACGCCAGCGCAACGGGTCACCGGGCCCCGCGGTGACCAGCAGCCCCGCGTGGGCGGTCAGCACCCGTCCGGGGACGGCCACGGCGTGCTCCGCCCACGCCGCCCCGGGAATCCGCGTCCGCAGCACCCCCGAGGCGTCCAGGGCGAACAGCCTGCCGTTCATCCCGGCCAGCGACACCGCCCCCGCCGACGACCCGTCGTCCTCCCAGGTGGCCGAGCCGAACGGCAGCCGCCACAGCGCCCCCGAGCCGGTCGCCACGTAGAAGGCGACTGCCGCCCGCGCTGTCGACGGGTGCCGCGAGGGCCTCCTTCTGCTCCGCGCCCGGCCGCTTTCCGGGCCGCCATGTCGCTCCATTTCGGTATGTTGCGTATTTGTGGTGGATTGATACTCCTGCGACAGAAGGGAATGGCTCGTGCCTGACGCAGGCCTCCAGGCGCTCCGTGAGGCGGCGCGTCTGTCACCCGACAACCTCCCGCTGCGCCAGCACCTGGCCGCCCAGCTGCTCGACAAGGGGTACCTCGCCGAGGCCGAAGCCGAATTCCGTGCCGCGCTCGTGCTCGCGCCCGGCAACCCGGACATCATCGCCGGACTGGCGGAGGCGTTCGTCAGGCAGAGCAACCACGGTCCCGCGCTGGCGGCGCTCGACCAGCTGCTCGCCGTACCCGGCTATCCCCCCAGGCTGGGGGTGCTGGCCGCGCGGGCGCTGCTCGGCGAGGGCGATGTGCCCGCGGCGGCCAGGCGCTACCACGAGGCGGTCTCCCGCGACCCGTCCGTCGGCGACCCCGAACTCGCCGCCAAGCTCGCTGTCCCCGCTGCGCCGGCCCCGTCATACCCGGCGCCGCAGCCGTACCAGCCGTACCAGGGGCACCCGTCGTACCCGGCGCCCGGCCAGGGCTACCAGCACCAGCAACCGGCCTACCAGCAGGCCCCCACCTACCAGCAGAGCCCGGCCTACCAGGAACAACCCCCTGCCTACCCACAGGGCCAGGGCTACCCGCTGGGCCAGGGCTACCAGCAGGCGCCGGAGACCAGTGCCGAGGTGGAGCGCTCCGCCACGTCCTTCGCGGACGTGGCCGGCATGGAGTCGGTCAAGGAGGCGCTGCGGATCAAGCTGCTGCTGCCGATCCAGCAGCCCGAGCTGTTCGCCGCGTACGGCAAGCGCGCCGGCGGGGGTGTCCTGCTGTACGGCCCGCCGGGAGCCGGCAAGACCCACCTGGCCAGGGCCGCCGCCGGAGAGCTCGGCGCCTCGTTCGTCAACGTGGGCCTGGCCGACATCCTCGACATGTACGTGGGGTCGAGCGAGCGCAACCTGCGCGCCACCTTCGACCTGGCCCGCCGTAACCGGCCGTGCGTGCTGTTCTTCGACGAGGTCGACGCGCTGGCGGCCCGCCGCTCCGACATGCGGCAGGCGCACGCGCGGCAGCTGGTCAACCAGTTCCTGGCGGAGCTGGACGGCGTGGACCAGCACGCCAACGAGGGTGTCCTGGTGCTGGCGGCGACGAACGCCCCCTGGTACGTGGACGTGGCCTTCCGCCGTCCGGGCCGGCTCGACCAGCCGGTGTTCGTGCCGCCGCCCGACGCGGCGGCACGGGCGGCCATCCTGCGCATCCTGTGCCGCGACAAGCCGCTGGCCGAGATGGACTTCGACGCGGTGGCGCGGGCGACCGAGCATTGCGTCGGCGCGGACCTGAAGGGTGTCGTCGACCGGGCGGTCGAGGCCAAGCTCCAGCAGTCGATCAGCGCGGGCCGGCCGCTGCCGCTGTCGACGCCCGACCTGCTGGCCGCCGCGGGGAGCGTGCGGCCGACGGCGGTCCGCGAGTGGATGGCGACCGCGCGCAACTACGTGATGCACGCCAACGACTCGGGCGCGTGGGACGAGCTGATGCCGTGGGTCAAGGGGAAGTGGTGACGGTCACCGGTTCGCTCGACCGGGCACGGACGCTGCTGGAGCTGCGCCGGCCCGCCGACGCCGAACGGGAGCTGCGCGGCGTGCTCGCGCGGGAGCCGCACGACACGACCGCGCACGCCTTCCTGGCGCTCGCGCTCATCCAGCAGGGCGGCGTGGCCGAGGCGGTGGCGGAGGCGCACGAGGCGGTACGGCTGGCGCCGGACCACTGGTTCCCCCATTACGTGGCCGGCCAGGTGCACCAGCGCGCCGGCCGTCCCGACGAGGCGTTCGCGGCGGTCAACGCGTCGCTGGCGCTGGAGCCGCAGCACGCGCCGACCTGGGAGCTGCTGGCCAGGACACATCTGCTGCGGGGCGAGTGGCAGGGGACGGCGGAGGCGGCGAGCCGGGGGATGGCGATCGACCCCGACGACGCCGACCTGGCCAGCCTGCTGGCCGTCGCGCTCACCATGCTCGGGCAGGCCGAACCGGCCAGGGCGGCGGCGGCGCGTGCCGTACAGCTGGATCCGGAGAGCGCCACCGCGCACCTCGCCTACGGCAGGATGGCGCTGGCCTTCAAGGATCCGGGGACGGCCGCCACCGCCTTCCGCGAGGTGCTGCGGCTCGACCCGGGCTTCGGCCAGGCGCGAGAGCTGCTGGTGCAGGCGTTGAAGGAGCGCAATCCGCTCTACCGGCTGCTCGCCGGGCTGCGAGGTAACTTCCGGGGCGGGCGGCTGGCGTTCCTGCTGCCCGCCGTGCCGCCGCTGATCGTGGTGTTCATCCTCATCGCGGTGCTGCACTGGGCGGCGTGGGTGGCCGAGTCGTGGACGACGCTGCGCCTGGCCCGCGCCAAGGCCACCAGCCTGCTGTTCGAGGGGGTCGAGGCACGGGTGGCGGTGGCCTGCTGCGGCCTGGTCGCGGCTGGTGCGGCGCTGCTCGCACTGGGGGTGGTGGCCGGCCTCGGCGCGGTGGGCACCGCGGGGGTGGCGGTCATGGCCCTGGCCACTCCCGTGCAGGAGGCCGTGCACACCGGCTCCGCCGCCGGCAGGGGGCTGCTGTACGGCTGGACGGCGCTGCTCGTCCTGGCCGTCGTCGCGGCGGTGGTGTTCGCCTCGGCGACGACGGCGTTGCTGGCCGTGTACGCGGCGCTGGCCACGATCTGGCTCGCGGCGGGCGTGCGGCGCGCGCTGCCCCACGGCGCCTGAGCCCGCTCCCGCGCCTGACCCCGCCGGAAGTGCGGCGCGCGCTGCCCTGCGACGCCTGAGCCCGCCCCCTCGTTGTGGCCGGCATGCCCGAGCTCGGGCCTGCCGCACACCACCGCAAGATCGCCCATGCGGGCGGTGTGCCCTACCCGTTCATCGCGAAGTGAACATCCGTCAACTCTTCCGAGATCTCCCACAACCTCGCCGCGGCCTTCCGGTCCTTCGACGCCGGCGAGGAGTCCACGATCGTGGGATAGCCCCACACCTCGAACGGACCGCCAGGCCCCACGAAGCTCCCACCGGGCAGGTCCGCCACCGTCGCCGCGAAGAGCAGCGGCAGCGCTCCCCGCCCCGCGCTCTGCGCGAAGACCGCGTTGGTGACCGTCTGGCCCAGCTCCATGAAGCGGTTGCCGGCCATGCGCGGACCCGCCGTCTGGAGGTTCGTCGACGCGTAACCCGGATGCGCCGCCACGCTGGTCAGGTGGCCGTTCGCGCGGCGCTGCAGCTCGTGGGCGAAAAGCAGGTTGGCCAGCTTCGACTGCCCGTACGCCAGCCACTTGTGGTAGCCCAGCTCGCCGTTGAGGTCGTCGAACCTCATGCGCGCCGCCACGTGCGCCAGGCTGCTGACCGTCACCACCCTGGCGCCGCGCAGCCGCGGCAGCAGCAGCCCGGTCAGCGCGAAGTGCCCGAGATGGTTGGTGCCGAACTGCATCTCGAAACCGTCGGCTGTCTTCCGGTACGGCAGCGCCATCACGCCCGCGTTGTTCACCAGGATGTCGACGCCGCTGGTGATGCCCGCCGCGAACTCCCGCACCGACGACAGGTCGGCCAGGTCCAGCCGCCGGACCTCGATCGAACCCCTGGGAGCGGCCCGGAGCATCCGTTTGCGCGCGCTCTCGCCCTTCGCCGTGTCCCTGCAGGCCAGCACGGTGGTGGCACCACGCCTCGCCAGCTCGCCCGCCGTGATCATGCCGAGGCCGCTGCTGGCACCCGTCACGATCGCCGTCTTACCCGACAGATCGGGAATCTCCGCCGCTGTCCACACCATGAAGATCACCGTAGCCGCTCCGCCGGAGAGAACAGGACCGGATCTCCGCGAACGGCGAGCCCCAGAGGCCGCCGCCTACCCGTCGACGAGCCTCGGGCCTTGCCGTCCGGTCGAGGCTCTTGCCCCGGTTGAGCGCCTGGTCGGGCGGGATCGGCGCCGCGCCCAGCTCGTCGAGGAGAAGCGGTCGCGTGACGCGACCGAGCCGGCGCCGCATGATGCGTTCATGGCGGAACTCTGGGACTTATGGATGCGCTGGCTCGACGGTCGGCAACTCACCGGGGTGACGCTGTGGGGCTGGCCCCTGTTCCTGTGGGGACGAGTGGGAAAAGCGTCACAGTTCCTCGCCGCGCTGACGGTCGTCCTCGATCTTGTGGGGCCGGAGGCGCTGCGTGGATTCGGCCGGCGCTTGACGGGGATCTCCTGGTCACGGGCGCGTCAGGTAGGCAGGTCGGTGCTGGCCGTCATCGTGGCGATCCTCGTCCTCAGCCTTCCCGTGGTGGGCCTTCTGGCTGTCTCGTTGGCGTTCATGGAACAACAGGGCCAGCCGGTACCGGATCTTCCCAGGGTGCCCGGTCACTGGCCGTTGATCGCCATGGGCCTGTTCCTCGCGCTGTGGGGAGCCGCCGCCCTGGCGTTCCAGGTGACAGGACGAGCCACCGGCTCGGAGGCGCTCGCGGCCGGATTCGTGCACGTCCCGGAAGCGTTCGCGTACGTGCTGACGGCCCTGTGCTTCTGGCTCCCGTGGGCGTTGATCTGTGGTTTGTGCGTGCCTCTCCTACGCGGGACCGCCTTCCTGCTGGACCGGGCTCGACCAGCTCATCCCGCGCGAGTGGTGGCCGCGGTGCTCTTCATCATCGGCTTCCATTTCGACTTCCTCGCCTCATGACCGCCGTCGCCCAGGAAGGGGAAGGGGCCGTACGCGCGTGCGGCGCCCGCCAAGCCCCCGTGCACAGTGGCTGCCGATCGATGGGAGCCGAAGTGACCGGTGGTTCCGGGGGCGCCGGTCAGGTACGGGGGCCGGCGGCCAGCCGGGGTGGCCGTTGATCGGGACGGCACGCTGCGGAACGCCGGTCCGGAGGTGTTCACGTGTAGGGCGGTCACCCGAACCCCAGCGGCCGACGGACGGCTCCTCCGGGGGTCGGTGGACGGCACCTTCGGCGGCTGATGGGCGGCTCCTCTGGTGGCTGGTGGGCCGCTCTTCCGGTGGTCGATGGGCGGCACCTTCGGCAGTTGGTGGGCGGCTCCTCTGGTGGCTGGTGGGCCGCTCTTCCGGTGGTCGATGGGCGGCACCTTCGGTAGCCGGTGGGCCGCTCCTCCGGTGGCTGGTGGGCGGTTCCTCCGGGGGTCAGGCGCGGAGGCGGAGGCCGCGGGGGGTGGGGTGAAAGCCCGCCGCCTCCAGGGCCGCCGCCAGCGGCGAATCGTTGATCGACTCGCCGTCGGCCCGCTCCACCGTGAGCTTGCCCAGCGCCCCGTCCCGTACGGCCAGCGCCAACGCGTCGACCGCGGGCTGCAGCCGCCCGTCGTCGGCGAACGACAGCAGCGTCTTGCCGCCCCGCTCGACGTACAGCACCAGGTGCCCGTCGACGAGCACCACCAGCGCGCCCGCCTTGCGACCCGGCTTGTGCCCGACGTCACCAGGACGCGCGGGCCAGGGGAGCGCCGCGCCGTACGGGTTGGCGGGGTCGGCCGCCGCCAGCACCACCGCGCGCTGTCCCGCCTCCGCGCCGCGCCGGCCGGAGGCGCCATCCGAGAGCCCGGTCCCGCCCGAGAAGCCACCAGAGGCGTCACCGGCGACACGGCCGGATGAGTCAGGCGCCAGGGCGCGCATCCGGTCGACCGCCCCCGGCAGGGCGAACTGCGCCCCGCCGAGCCCTTCGACGAAGTAACCCCGACGGCAGCGCCCGCTCTCCTCGAACGCCCGCAACACCTGGTACACCGCCGCGAACCCGCCGGGCAGCCGTTCGGCCATCACCGCACCGCGCGTGACCACGCCGTGGCGTTCGAGCAGGGCCTCCGCCTGCGCGTGCGCCCGCTGCGTGGCGTCCGGCGACGGCGAGGGCAGCAGCCACCACCTGCCGCCCACCAGCGGCGATCCGCTCCTCGACGGCAGCACCGCCCGCCGCCGCCGGGTGGTCGCGGGCCGGTGGGCGGGCCGTCCCGAGCCGAGAGTCGCCCTGAGCGGAGCCAGCGTGTCACCGGACACCCGGCCGGACCAGACCAGGTCCCACAGCGCGGTGGTGAGCGCGAGGTCGTCGAGCGAGCCCACGCGATCGGACAGCCCGCGGAAGAACAGCGCCCCGCCGCCGTCGAGCACCTCGAGCACCTTCTCGTGCAACGGCGTCATGGTGATCTCGGCAGGCGGGGGCAGCAGCAGCGGGGCGGTGTCGGCGAAGTAGAGCGACACCCAGCCGTCGCCGCCCGGCAGCGCCCCCTGCCCGGTCCAGATCACCTCGCCCGAGGAGGTGAGCTCGTCGAGCAGCGCGGGATGGTAGCCGGGCACCCGCGAGGGCAGCACCAGTGTCTCCAGCGAGGAGGCGGGCACCGCCGCGCCCTGGAGCTGCTCGATCGCGTTGACCAGGGAGTCCATCGATCTGGCCGCGCCGATGGCGCCGCCCGCGGCCCGCCCCGCGGGACGGCCGGAGACGCCGTGCCAGCTCGGCGCGAACAGCGCGAGCGTCTCCGGCGGCACCGGTTCGACCTCCTTGCGCAGCCGCGCCAGGGACCTGCGCCTGAGCATCCGCAGCACGCCGGCGTCGCACCACTCCTCGCCGCGTCCGCCCGGCCGGAACTCGCCGCTCACCACCCGCCCCTGGGCCGCCAGCCTGCGCAGCGCGTCGCTGATCACCGCGACGCCGAGCCCGAACCTGGCCGCCGCCGCCCCGGCGTGGAACGGCGTGCGGGTGCGCGCGTGCCTGGCCACGAGGTCGCCGAGCGGGTCGGCGACCGGCTCGAGGAAGGCGTGCGGCACGCCCACCGGCAGGGGCGCGCCCAGCGCATCGCGCAGCCTGGCGGCGTCCTCGATCGCCGCCCACTGCTCCTCGCCGGCGATCCGGACGCTGATCGCCCGCCGTCCGCGTTCGAGCTCGGCCAGCCACGCCGGGTCGCCGCCGCGCACGCTCACGTCGGCCGCCAGCAGCGGACCGTGTGAACGCAGCAGGTCGGCGAGGTCCTCGGCGTCGCGCAGCGGCCTGTCGAGCCTGGCCAGCTCCCGCTCGGCGTCGGCGATCACGTCGGGGTCGAGCAGCTCGCGCAGGTCGGCCTGGCCGAGCAGTTCGGCCAGCAGCGTGGTGTCGAGCGCGAGGGCCTGCGCCCTCCGCTCGGCCAGCGGCGCGTCGCCCTCGTACATGAACGCGCCGATGTAGTGGAACAGCAACGAGGCCGCGAACGGCGAGGCCTGCGAGGTCTCCACCTCCACCACCCGCACCCGCCGTGCCGCGATGTCGCGCATGAGCTGGACCAGCCCCGGCACGTCGAAGACGTCCTGCAGGCACTCCCGCATCGTCTCCAGCACCACGGGGAAGCTCGCGTACTGCGCGGCCACCCCCAGCAGGTGGGCGGCCCGCTGGCGCTGCTGCCACAGCGGGGTGCGCTTTCCCGGTGTGCGCCGGGGCAGCAGCAGCGACCGCCCCGCGCACTCCCTGAACCGGGAGGCGAACAGCGCCGAGCCGCCCAGCTCCTCGGTGACGATCTGCTCGATCTCGTCGGCGTCGAAGGCGGCCACGTCGCTCGGCGGTTCGGCGAGCGTGTCGGGGATGCGCAGCACGATGCCGTCGTCGGAGTGGACGGCCTGCACGTCGACGCCGTAGCGCTCGCGCAGCCGCCGGTTGACGGCCAGCGCCCAGGGGGCGTGGACGCGCGCGCCGTACGGGGAGTGGATCACCACGCGCCAGTCGCCCAGCTCGTCGTGGAAGCGCTCGACCAGCAGCGTGCGGTCGTCGGGCACGTATCCCGTCGCCTCGCGCTGTTCCCGCAGGTAGGCCAGCAGGTTGCCCGCCGCCCACTCGTCGAGGCCCGCCGCCCGCATCCGCTCGGCCAGGCCGTCGTTCAGCGCGTCGGCCGCGCCGCTCGTGCCTGCCGTACCGGAGGAAGGACCGAGGCTGGAGTTCAGCTCCCGCAGGAACGCCCCGATGGCCCTGCCCAGCTCGGCCGGACGCCCGGGGGCGTCGCCGTGCCAGAACGGCAGCTTGCCCGGCTGGCCGGGCGCCGGTGAGACCAGCACCCTGTCGGCCGTGATGTCCTCGATCCGCCACGAGGTCGCGCCCAGCACGAACACGTCACCGGCCCGCGACTCGTAGACCATCTCCTCGTCGAGCTCGCCGACCCTGGAGCCCTTCTCGCCGACCAGGAACACCCCGAACAGCCCGCGGTCGGGGATGGTGCCGCCGTTGGTCACCGCGAGCCGCTGCGCGCCGGGGCGGCCCTGCAGCACGCCGGTCACCCTGTCCCACACCAGCCGTGGACGCAGCTCGGCGAACTCCTCGCTCGGGTAGCGGCCCGCGAGCATGTCGAGCGTCGCCTCCAGCGCGCTCCGCGGCAGCGTGGAGTACGGCGCGGCCCGCTTGACCACCTCCTCGAGCTCGTCGACGGTCCAGTCGTCGAGCGCGGTCATCGCCACGATCTGCTGGGCCAGCACGTCGAGCGGGTTGCGCGGGTAGCGCAGCTCCTCGATCTGGCCGCTGCGCATCCGTTCGGCCACGACGGCCGTCTGGATCAGGTCGCCGCGGTACTTGGGGAAGATCACGCCCTTGGAGACCGCGCCCACCTGGTGGCCCGCCCTGCCGATCCGCTGCAGGCCGCTGGCCACGCTGGGCGGTGCCTCGACGCAGGCCACCAGGTCGACCGCGCCCATGTCGATGCCGAGTTCCAGGCTGGAGGTGGCGACCACCGCGGGCAGCCGGCCCGACTTGAGCGCCTCCTCGATCTGCGAGCGTTCCTCCTTGGACACCGACCCGTGGTGGGCCCGCACGATCTCGGGCACCGCGCCCTTGCTCGCGCCTGCCTGGGCCATCATCTCCGCAGGCGCCGGCAGGGCCGCCGGCGCGGCGGGCGGCTCGGGCCCGCTCTCCCAGATCGACAGGTCGATCACGTCGTCGCCGCCCCGCTCCCGCTCGTAGGCCAGCTCGTTGAGCCGCGTGCACAGGCGCTCGGCCAGCCGCCGGGAGTTGGCGAAGACGATCGTCGAGCTGTGGGCCTCGATCAGGTCGAACAGGCGATCCTCCACGTGCGGCCAGATCGACCTGCGCGCGGGCTCCTGCACGAACGCGTCGGGGTCGGACACCGGCCGCGCGTCGAGCTCGGTCATGTCCTCGATCGGGACGACGACCTCCACCTCGATGCGCTTGTCCGAGGGCGGCTGCACCACGGCCGCGGGGCGGGCACCGCCGAGGAAGGCGGCCACCTCGCTGACCGGCCGCACGGTGGCCGACAGCCCGACGCGCTGGGCGGGCCGTTCGAGGAGGGAGTCGAGCCGCTCCAGGCTGAGCGCCAGGTGCGCGCCGCGCTTGGTGGCCGCGACCGCGTGCACCTCGTCGACGATCACCGTCTCGACGCCCCGCAGCGCCTCTCGGGCCTGGCTGGTGAGCAGCAGGAACAGCGACTCGGGCGTGGTGATGAGGATGTCGGACGGCTTGGCGGCGAACCGTCTGCGGTCCTCCGCCGAGGTGTCGCCCGAGCGGATCGCCACCGAGATCTCGGGTACGGCCAGGCCCAGGCGCCGCGCCGTCTGCCGCAGCCCGGCGAGCGGCGCCCGCAGGTTGCGCTCCACGTCGACGGCCAGCGCCTTGAGCGGCGACACGTAGAGCACCCTGCATGTCCGCTTGCCCTCCTGGGCCGGCGGCCGGGCGGCGAGCCTGTCGAGCGACCAGAGGAAGGCCGCCAGCGTCTTGCCGGACCCGGTGGGCGCGACGACCAGCGTGTTGTCGCCGCGCGCGATGGACTCCCACGCCCCCAGCTGGGCAGGCGTGGGAGCCGCGAAGGCCCCGGTGAACCATTCGCGGGTCACCCTGCTGAAGTGGTCGAGGAAGCTCACTCCACCATGGTGCCTTCCGGCACCGACAAAACGAGCCGGGCCGTACCGGCCAACCGGTTTGGTAGATCTTCGTCTGCTATTTCCCTTTTTTTCGGTTTTATCCCCATACTGCATGCGTGCATAGCTACGACGAGCGCCTCACCACCCTGGTCTTCGACTACATGAGGCAGCGCCTCGCCCGCGACCCGGTTCCCCTGGACCACCCGGGTGAGAAGGACAAGCTGGACGCCGCGCTCGCCGGGCTGATCACCAAGGAGGGCGCCGACCCCGCCAAGGTGCTGGACGTCTACGACCAGCAGCTCTCCCGCGCGGTCATCTCCGCGGACAGCACCCGGTTCCTGTCCTTCATCCCCGCCGCCCCCACGAAGGCGGCGCTGCTGTTCGACATGGTGGTCTCCTGCGCCTCGCTGCAGGGCATCAGCTGGCTGGAGGCCTCCGGCGCCATCGCGGCGGAGAACCAGGTCCTGCGGTTGATCGCCGACTACGCGGGCCTGCCCGGCACGGCGGGCGGCTGCTTCGTCTCCGGCGGCAGCGCCGCCAACCTGTCGGCCCTCGTCGTGGCCAGGGACACGGCCGGCGTGCCGAACGCGAAGATCGCCGTGAGCGACCAGGCCCACTCCTCGATCGCCAACACGCTGCGTATCATCGGCGTCGAGGCGCTCGTCGTGCCCTCCGAGGACCACCGCCTCACGGGCACGTCCCTGCGGAAGGCGCTCGAAGGCCAGGAGAACGTCATCGGCGTGGTCGCCACCGCCGGCACCACGAACGCGGGCATCGTCGACGACCTCAAGGGCGTCGCGGAGGTGGCCCGCGAGCGCGGGCTGTGGTTCCACGTCGACGGCGCGTACGGCGGCGCCGGGCTGTTCGCCCCTTCCGTCCGGCACCGCTACGAGGGCATCGAGCACGCCGACTCGTTCGTCGTCGATCCGCACAAGTGGCTGTTCGCCCCGTTCGACTGCGCCGCGCTCATCTACCGCAACCCCAACCTGGCGCGTGCCGTACACACGCAGGACGCCTCCTACCTGGACGTCCTGCACACCGACGGCGGCGAGTGGAACCCCACGGACTACGCCTACCACCTGACCAGGCGCGCCCGCGGGCTGCCGCTGTGGTTCTCGCTCGCGGTCAACGGGACCGACGCCTACACCGAGGCCGTCGAGCGCGGGCTCGCCCTGGCGAGGGAGACCGCCGAGCTGATCAGGGAGAGCGACCACCTGGAGCTCATCCGCGAGCCCGAGTTGTCCGCCGTGCTCTTCCGGCGTCCGGGATGGACCGCCCAGGACTACTACACGTGGTCAGAACGGCTGCTGGCCGGGCAGATCGGATTCGTCACCCCCACCGGCTGGGAGGGCGAGACCGTCGCGCGTTTCGCTTTCCTGCACCCCGGCACCACGATGGAGATCGTGAAGGAGATTGTGGCCACGATGCGCGATTGAGGCGCCGATCCCGGGGACATAGAGCGGGAGAGGTGAAGCGACGTGACCATCGATTACGCAGCCATCGAGGCTGATCGCGAGCGTATCAAGCGGCAGTACCTCCTCCCGCACCGTCCATCGAGCAGCGCGCGCGGTCTGCACCACTTCGCACTGCTGTCCTCCGACGTGGAGCGGACGGTCCGGTTCTACCAGGAGCTCCTGGAGTTCCCCCTCACGGAGATCTTCGAGAACCGTGACTACAAGGGTTCCAACCACTTCTTCTTCGACATCGGCAACGGCAATTTGCTGGCGTTCTTCGACTTCCCCGGGCTCGACCTGGGGCCGTACCAGGAGGTCCTGGGCGGGCTGCACCACATCGCGATCTCCGTGGACCCCGCGACGTGGGAACGGTTGCGCGGCAAGCTGGAGATGGCCGGCGTGCCGCACCAGATCGAGAGCGGCGCCTCCATCTATTTCAGGGACCCCGACGGCGCCCGACTGGAGCTGCTCGCCGACCATCTGGGGGAGATGTACGGCTCGCGCGTGCTGTAGCCGCTACCTTCGTGACGCCCTGCGGGTGCGCGGCGCACCCTCACGGGGTTCGGCCCTCAGACCGGCGTGCCGCTCGGCGCGCTCGGCCTTCTCCTTCTGTACGGCGAGCCGCTGCTGCAGGAGCAGGGCGCGGCGTCGCTCCCGATGTGACCTGGAATCGATTGACGGCTTGGGAGCCGCTTTGGAGGATTTCGCCATACGGTCTGTCCTACCCAGTGCGGGGCGGGTTCCATACTGGGGAGCATGCGTCTGACCGAGTTCTGGAGAAGGATGCGGGCCCACTTCGGCGACGTCTACGCCGAGTCGTGGGCCAGGGACTACGTGCTCGCCCCGCTGGGCGGGCGCACGGTCGAGCAGGCACTGGCCCAGGGCGAGAGCGCCAAGGACGTCTGGCGCGCGGTGTGCCAGGTGGAGAACGTCGACGGCAAGCTGCGCTGACCGCCGGGGAGGAACGGTGCACACCTGCTCGTGCTGCACGGCGGGGCCGCGGCTCGTGGTCTTCACCGGAGGCCCCGGATCGGGCAAGAGCACCCTGATCGACCGCCTGGGCCTGTCCGGCTCGCGGGAGGCGGGGCGGGCGATCATCCAGGACCAGGTGGCCATCGGCGGCCAGGCGCTGCCGTGGAAGGACGTCGACCTGTTCGCCGAGCTGATGCTGAGCTGGGAACTACGCTCCTACCGTCTCGCCGAGGCCATGGACGGCACCGTCGCCTTCGACAGGGGAGTGGTCGACGTCGTGGGCTACCTGCGCCTCGAAGGGCGTCCCGTGCCCGCCCACGTCGACGCCGCGGCCAGGCGCTTCCGCTACCACCGCACGGTCTTCGTCGCGCCGCCGTGGCCGGAGATCTACGAGAACGACGCCGAGCGGAAGCAGACGCCCGACGAGGCCGAGCGGACCTACGCCTCCGTGTCCTCGGCCTACCTCGACTACGGCTACGAACTGGTGGAACTGCCGCGCGCTCCCGTTGCGGAACGGGCCGCCTTCGTGCTCGGGCACCTCGGACGCGCCTGAGTTCGTCGCCTGTCCATAAAGTGGGCGCCGACACCGTAGGAGGAACCGATGGCGACGCTCGACCAGGACGTCTGGGCCGGGGTGGTACGGCTGCACGCCAGGGTGGAGCACGCACTCGCCACCGCGTTGCAGCGGCACGGCCTCGGCCTGTCGGAGTATCGAGCGCTGTGCCACCTGTCCGCGGCCGCCGACGGCGAGCTGCGCATGCAGGAGCTGGCCGACCTGCTCGGGCTCAACCAGAGCTCGGTCACCCGCCTGGTGGGACGGCTCGAGGCGTCCGGGCTGACCCGCCGCGACCTGTGCGCCAAGGATCGGCGAGGCGTCTACACGGTGATCACCGAGGCGGGCAGGGAACGCAGGAACGGGGCGAGAGCGGCCTACGAGGAGACGCTCACGGGAGCGCTCGACCGGGCCGCGGCCGACGGCCTGGCGAACACCGTGGCGGGCCTGCGGGCGTCGTTCGTCGGGTGACAGGCGCGTGCGGTGTCCGCAGAGCGGCTCCCGCGTGCCGTAGCGGCGGGGGTCGTTCGGCTGGGTCGTTCGGCTGGGTCGCGCGGGCCGTAGAGGTCCGGGTCGCTCGGCGGGGTCCGCGTGTGCCGTACCGATCGGGGGCGCTTCTCCGGCTCGCGCTTGCCGTACCGGTCCGGGTCACTCGTCGGTCAGGCAGGTGTGGAGCGCCTCCGCCGTACCGGCGGGATCGTCGGCGTGGCCCTGGCCGCCCGGCGACCACAGGAAGACCCACGCGGCGGCGGACGGGGTCGCGAAGATGATGGTCTGGCGGCCCGTGCGCGGATGCCACACCCACAGCACCGGGTCGTCGCCGCCGATCATGCGCCCCACGAGCCCACAGCCGGGGAGCAACGCCGCGAGCGCCTCCAGGTGGGTGCGCCGCTGCCCGGTGTACGTGCTCGTCACGTCGCCGCCTCTCGACCTTTCCAACAGGATCTCCCCAGGTCAGCGGCCATGGCAACCGGCCCGGCGGATTGTCAGGGAATGTCGGCCGGGCACGGCGGGTGGTCGGCGTGTTCGAGGCGCGATCGAACAGCCGTTCGGCTACCATGAGAAGCGCCGGCCACGGTGCCTCGCGCGTCCGGCGGAAAATTGTCGGTCCCACCGCGTAGCTTTCACTCGACCGACCACACCACGACCCTCCCGGGGAGTTCCCATGGCTATCAACGACCGCGAGAAGGCCCTTGAGACTGCCCTCGCACAGATCGAGCGGCAGTTCGGCAAGGGCTCCGTCATGCGCCTCGGCGATGACGCCAGGGCTCCCATCGAGGTTGTCCCGACCGGTTCGATCGCGCTCGACGTCGCGCTCGGCATCGGTGGTTTCCCCCGCGGCCGCATCATCGAGGTCTACGGTCCCGAGTCCAGCGGTAAGACCACGGTGGCGCTGCACGCGGTGGCCAACGCCCAGCGGGCCGGCGGCATCGCCGCGTTCATCGACGCCGAGCACGCCCTCGACCCCGAATACGCCAAGAAGCTCGGCGTCGACACCGACGCGCTGCTCGTCTCCCAGCCCGACACGGGTGAGCAGGCGCTGGAGATCGCCGACATGCTGATCCGCTCGGGCGCCGTCGACATCATCGTCATCGACTCGGTCGCCGCCCTGGTGCCCAAGGCCGAGATCGAGGGCGAGATGGGCGACAGCCACGTCGGTCTCCAGGCCCGTCTGATGTCCCAGGCGCTGCGCAAGGTCGCGGGCGCGCTCAACAGCACCGGCACCACCGCCATCTTCATCAACCAGCTGCGCGAGAAGATCGGTGTCATGTTCGGCTCGCCCGAGACCACGACCGGTGGTAAGGCGCTGAAGTTCTACGCCTCGGTCCGCCTCGACATCCGGCGCATCGAGACGCTCAAGGACGGCACGGAGGCGGTCGGCAACCGCACCCGCGTCAAGGTCGTCAAGAACAAGATGGCGCCGCCCTTCCGCGTCGCCGACTTCGACATCCTGTACGGCGTGGGCATCTCCCGTGAGGGCGGCCTCATCGACATGGGTGTGGAGCACGGCTTCGTCCGCAAGTCCGGCGCCTGGTACACCTACGAGGGCGACCAGCTCGGCCAGGGCAAGGAGAACGCGCGTAACTTCCTGCGCAACCACCCCGACGTGGCCAACGAGATCGAGAAGAAGATCAAGGAGAAGCTGGGCGTGGGCCCGCGCGTCGACGCGCCCGCCGAGGCCGCCGCTCCCGCCGCCCCTCCGGCTCCCGCCTCCTCGGGCCGCGGCTCCAAGGCTTCCGCGCCCAAGCCTGGTGACGTCTGATCCGGGCTGAGCCATGAGCACGTCGTCGGACCCTGACCAGCGGCCCTCCGGCTCCACGCCGGAGCCGCCCGCCTCCGCGACCCTCCAGCGGCCGGGCCAGGGTCCTGACGCGCGCACTCCCTCGGAGGTGGCGGGTTCTCCCACGACCGCCTCCGAACTGCGCGGCGGCTCAGCCACCCCTCCCACGTCTTCCGGCGACCGCGATGCCGTCACCCCCGCCCACGGTGAGCCCTCGACCGACGACGGCACCTTCGCCGGTGACCCTCACGATTGCGCACACCACCCCCTGGCCAGTAGCGACCATGACGGCCGCGACACCGGTGACCGACCCCGCGACCGCTGGGGCCTCGATGACCGCGGACCGGACGGCCGGCACACGGCAGACCCCGACTCGCGGACCTCACTCGACTCTGGTTCCTGGGACCTACGGAACCCCACCGGCTGGGGCCCCGGCCGGCGGTATGACGCTGACCAGTGGAACTCGGGCATCTGGAGCACAGCATCCCGACTTTCGGAATCCCGGGGCTCGGGTTCATGGGACGCGGAAAGTGCCGGCGCGGATGCCTGGAGCCCGGGACCCTCTGGCTCGGGCTCGCGGGACACGAACAGCGCCGACCCTGAATCCTGGGACACGGGGACCCAGGATTCAGGGTCGTGGGGCACGGACAGTGCCGGCTCGGACGCCTGGAGCCCGGGGCCCACTGGCTCAGGTCCGTGGGGCGGGGACAGCACGGACGCGGACACCTGGGACACGGGATCCCCTGGCTCGGGTTCGTGGGAGACGAACAGCGCGGGCGCCGACAGTTGGGGCACGGCATCCCGGAGCACGGGTTCGTGGGACACGAACAGCACCGGCGCGGACGCCTGGGGCAGCATTCCCGACGGCGTCGCCGACCTGGCCTCACCCCGCGCGTCGCGTGGAAGAGGCCGGGCACGGCCGCGTTCGGCCGACGAGCCCGCCCCCGCCTGGCCGTTCGCCGCGACAGGCCCGGCCTGGTCACCCACCAGCAGCGCTGAACCCACCGACCACCCTGACGACCGCGCCTCCGATAGTGGGGATCGGACGCCCCAGGCAGAGGCGCGTCCCTCGACACGAGACGAACGCGCCTCCCGTGTGGAAGACCGCACTTCCCGGGCCGAGGAACGGACTGCCCGTGTGGAGGGCGGCACTTCCCGGGCCGGGGAACGGACTGCCCGTGTGGAGGGCGGCAGCTCCCACACCGAGGGACCGACTCCACTCGTGGCGGAGCGTTCGTCCCACGCGGAGGGACGCTCGTCCCATGGGGAGGGACGCCCGTCCTTCGCTCAGGCGGCCGGTGGGGGCGAAGGGGGCGCTTCTCGGGACGATCGTGGCGACCCTGTCGTCAGAGAACCGGCCGCCGCTCCGTCGGCCGGCGAGAACACGGCCTCGCCGGAACCATCGCCCAGCAGCGCGCGTACAGAAGACCCCGTGGCAGACACCACCGCACTGAAACCGCCCTCCCGCCGAGAGGAAGAGGATGACCGTCCGGGGGCGGCGCATGACTGGGGCGCGTGGCCTGACATCCCGCAGCGGGAACCACGATCCAAGCGCCGGTCTCAGGCCCGACCGTCCAGGGACCAGTGGGCCGTCCCCGAGGGAGGGCTCGGCTCGGGCGACGACGGCAGCGGGTCGAACGCGTGGCTCGACTCCGGCGATGACGGCGGCCGGCCGTACGGGTGGCTGGAGTCAGGAGATGACGGCACCCACTCGGAACGTGGGCTCGCTTCCGGCGACGACGGCCTGTCGGGGAGTCGCGGGGCATCACGCTCGCGTAAGGGCTCCCGCGGCGCCCGAGGTGAGTCCCGCTGGACCGGCAGTGACGACAGCGCCCCTCGGTCGACCCGTGGTGGCGCCGGGTCTACGGGAAGGCGTTCCTCGACCCCTACCGGCTGGGGTGACGACCTCTCGACCGATCACGCCGACAGCGGCTGGGATGACGGCAGCACGGATGGTCATGGCGATGGCGGCCGGGGCGGGAACGCCTCACGTGGCCGTGGTGACGGTGGTTGGGGTGCTTCAGGCGGCCGTGGTGATGGCGCTCGGGGTGTGAGTGCCTCGGGTGGCCGTGGCGAGGGCGGCCGGGGCGCTGGCGCTTCACGTGGCCGTGGTGAGAGCGGCCGGGGCGGAAGCGCTTCAGGCAGCCGTGGTGACGGTGGTTGGGGTGCTTCAGGCAGCCGCGGTGACGGTGGTTGGGGGGCGAGCGACTCGGGGCGACAGCTTGATGGCGACCGGGGTGCCGGCCGTGATGGGGGCGGCTGGGATGCAAGCTCCTCAGGCCGGCGTAGCGATGGCAGTCGGGGCGGTCGCCGTTCGGATGGTCGCGCTGAGGGCGGCTGGGGTAGCAGCCGAGGCCGGGATCGTGCCGGCTCGGGACGGGGGCGTGCTGGCTTCGGCTCAGGTGACGGCTTCGTCGACTTCGACTCCGAGGGTGAGGCGCCCGAGTGGGCCAGGGGAGAGGACCCGCCGAACAGAGCGTCGGATGCCGCGTGGTCGGCTGGGCCATCCAGCGATTACCGTCCTGCCGTTTCCGGAACGTCCGGTTCCGGGGGCGTCGGGGAGGTCGGCGGCAAGGGCCCTACGGGGTGGCCACAGTCCATCCCCCGGAGGCGAGGCTCGGCCGAGCGTCCGCCACACGACGAGCAGGGACACCGGGAGCAGGACGACGAGCCCCAGGAGCGGCAGACGGACGCGGCCGGAGTCGGTCCTTACAGGTCGGCGCCGGACCTGGGTGCCGGTGAAGGACGGTTCGGGTCCGAAGACGGGCCTGGTGAAGCGCGGTCCGGGGCGAAAGTCGGTCCTGCCGAAGGATGGTCCGGAGCGGAAGAGCAGCCCCGTGATGGCCTGTTCGGGTTCGGAGAGGAGCCTGGTGAAGGGCGGTCCGGGGCGGAAGACCGGCCTGGTGACGCCCGGGTGGGATCCCGTGACGGCCTGTTCGGGTTCGGAGAGGGGCCCGGTGATGGCCTGTTCGGGTCGGGAGAGGGGCCCGGTGGCAGCCTGTTGAGGGCCGGGGACGGGCCCGAGGGTGGCCTGTTCGGGTCGAAGGACGGTTCTGTTGAAGGATGGTCCGGGGCGGAAGATGGGCGCCGTGAGGGGCGGCGTCAGGGGCAGGGAAGGCGGCGCGGCGGCGGGTCGCGGAAGGGAAGCGGCAGAGCTCGCTCCGCAGGCTGGGCGGAGGGGCCGCAGGAAGGGTCCGAGGCGGCCTCGGGCCCCGAGGCGGACCCGGAGTCGGTCGCGCGGGCCATCTGCCTGAGGCTGCTCACGATGGCGCCGAAGACGAGGGCGCAACTCGCCGAGGCGTTGCGGAAGCGCGATGTGCCCAGGGAGGCCGCGGAGGCGGTGCTGGATCGGTTCACCGAGCTGGGGCTGATCAACGACGAGGCGTTCGCCGACGCGTGGGTGGACTCCCGGCACCATGGTCGGGGGCTCGCACGTCGGGCGTTGGCGGCGGAGTTGCGGCACCGGGGCGTCGACAGCGACACGATCAACGAGGCCGTCGAGCGTGTCGACTCCGACCAGGAGGTGGAGACGGCCCGCAGGCTCGTCGAACGCAAGCTCGCCTCCACCCGTGGGCTTGATCCGCAGGCCCGCACCCGGCGGCTGGCCGGGATGCTGGCGCGGAAGGGGTACGGGGCAGGGGTGGCCTACCGGGTGGTCCGTGAGGCGCTGGAGAGCGAGGGTGTCGAGGTGGAGGACGACTTCCCCTAGACGCGGGGGGAGTGTTTTGCGGCTTCTCGCGTCGCGAAGGGGTGGTCCGCGGCTTCTCCGCAACGCGGAGGGAGCTTTTTGCGGCTCCCCACGACGCGGAGGGAGTGCTTTGCGGCTCCCTCGCGACGCGGAGGCGGGCGGGGCTTCTCCGCCGCGGCAGGGGCTTCTCCACCATCCGAGGCGGTAGGTGGCACCCTCCAGACAGCGGCACGCGGTCTCCCTCGGACGAGCGGTAGGCGGCCTCCCTCAGCCGAGGAGGGTGGGTTTTCCTGGCGACGGCGGGTGCTTGACCCGGCCATGAGGTCTCGCCGACCTCGCCTTGCCCGGGAGCTGGGGCCTGGGCGGGCCCGTCGAGGGTGGTTGCGCTGGTCATGGGGCTGCACGACCCGTCGTGCGGGGGAGTCGGGGGACCGTGCGATCGCCCCCGGACGTTAGACCGTTCTCCAAACTAAGGAGCCCCGCACCGGGGCCGGTGGGATGATCCGCGAGGAGCCCGTCAGGCGCGGTGGAAACGCCGGTTCGAGCAGGCCTGATCGTGGTCGCTCCGACCCTCCGACGATCATGATCAGGGGTGGTGCGGAGGTCCGGTCATGAACCGGTAAGAGGTGCTGAGATCAGCGTCTCCGGGGCGCGTCAGGTCAGGATTAGCTGGGTAAATGACGGCATGTCGGCAATTTTGGGAAAGATCGTGCGGTATGTGCTCGATTTGATGGTAGGACACGCTTGACAATGAGTCTTTGCTTGCCCGTTACCTCTTCGACGCATAACCTCGACGGCAGTGAGGAGTTACTCCGCGCAGTGCGGATTGCCATACCGGTGAACTACGGACGAGCGAGCTCGATTGACCATGAACGACAAGGTGTCGGCGGTCCACGTCGACGCCCGGTCCGCCTTGGCTTGATATTTGTCCTGGTGGAGACACCGATGGGGCGATCCGTGCCGTGCACGTGACCCCTCCTGGGGCGTTTGGAAGCTGTGACGCGAGGAGGGCGGGGCGCACATGGAGACGCCTGTCGTGGTGCTGGCGGTGGCGGTGCTCCTGCTGGCGTGCGTGATGATCGTCGCGTTTGTCGTGCTGTTGCGCCGTACTGCCGCCCTGACGCCGCCTCAGGCGGTCAAACCGTCACCGGACGAGCTGGCCGCGGTGCAGTCGGAGCTGGAGGAGGCGCGCCGCGAAGCCGTACAGATCAGGGACAAGGCCCAGTCCGACGCCGTCGAGATCCTGCGCAGGTCGGAGATGGCGGCAGAGACGGCGGCGCAGATGCGGCAGCAGGTCGAGGAGGAGAGCCGCATCCTCAAGAACGAGCTGAAGGAGCTGCGGGCCGACCTGGAGCGGAGGGAGAACCGCCTGGGCGAGCGGGAGCAGCGGCTCGACGAGGAGGCTCGACGGCAGACCGAGCGGGGCAGGAAGCTTGCCGAGACCGAGACGGAGCTGGCCGACCGCCGTGAGGAGCTGCTGCAGGTCGAGACCGAGCGCCGGGCCATTCTCGAGCGTGTGGCGGGGCTGACGTCCGATCAGGCCAAGAACGAGCTGGTCAAGGAGATCGAGAACCAGGCCAAGCGCGAGGCCGCGCTGATCGTCAGGGAGATCGAGAGCGACGCCCGCAAGGAAGGCGAGAAGCGCGCCACCAAGATCGTGACGCTGGCGGTGCAGCGGATCGCGGCCGAGCAGACGGCGGAGTCCGTGGTCAGCGTGCTGCACCTGCCCGGTGACGACATGAAGGGCCGGATCATCGGCCGTGAGGGGCGCAACATCAGGGCGTTCGAGTCGACGACGGGGGTCAACCTCATCATCGACGACACGCCCGAGGCGGTGCTGCTGTCCTGTTTCGACCCGGTGCGGCGGGAGACGGCGCGGCTGACGTTGGAGAAGCTCGTGCTCGACGGGCGGATCCACCCGCAGCGCATCGAGGAGGCCCACGACCGCAGCCGCCAGGAGGTGCAGGACCTGTGCGCGCGGGCGGGCGAGGACGCGCTGGTCGAGCTCGGGATCACCGACATGCACCCGGAGCTGACGCTGCTGCTGGGCCAGTTGCGCTATCGCACCAGCTACGGGCAGAACGTGCTCAAGCACCTGATCGAGTCCGCGCACATCGCCGGGATCATGGCCGCCGAGCTCAAGATGGACCATCAGCTGCTGAAGCGGTGCGCGCTGCTGCACGACATCGGCAAGGCGCTCACGCACGAGGTCGAGGGCAGCCACGCGCTGATCGGCGCGGAGATCGCTCGCCGCTACGGCGAGCACGAGGACGTCGTCCACGCCATCGAGGCGCACCACAACGAGGTCGAGGTGCGCACGGTGGAGGCGGTGCTCACCCAGGCTGCCGACGCGATCAGCGGGTCGCGGCCGGGGGCGCGGCGCGAGTCGCTGGAGGCGTACGTGAAGCGGCTGGAGCGCCTGGAGGAGATCGCCACCTCCTTCGACGGGGTGGACAAGGTGTTCGCCATGCAGGCGGGCCGCGAGATCCGCGTCATGGTCAAGCCGGACGCCGTCGACGACATCCAGGCCCAGGTGATCGCGCGCGACGTGGCCAAGCAGGTGGAGGAGGAGCTCACCTACCCCGGCCAGATCCGCATCACCGTCGTCCGCGAGTCCCGGGCCACCGAGTTCGCCCGCTGACGCCGTCCGGTCCTTCCCGCACGGCACGCCACGGTCGAGGCCACCGGGGTCACCGGTGACCGTCCGTCCTCCCACGCGTGCTCCAGCAGGACTTCGGTGCCCGCCGTCACGTCGGGGACGCCGGCCGGGTCCTTCGGTCCGCCGGCCGGGGCCGGTCCCGCGACCAACCACCGGCTCGAAGCCTGAGGCCGGTCCCGCGCCCGTGGTGCGCGGGCCGCCGCCCCGGCCCCTACGGCAACGTGAAGATCTGCTGGTAGAACGACAGCTCGGCGGCCAGCGCCGCCGTCCTCGTCTCCGTGCGGCGGAAGCCGTGCGACTCCCCCTCGAACGCGAGATACGTGCACGACACCCCTCGCTCCGACAGCGCGTCGGCGAACGCCGACGACTGCGCGGGCGGTACCACCGGATCGTCCAGCCCCTGGAGCAGCAGCATCGGGCACGACACCCCGCCGACCAGTGCCAGCGGCTCCCGTCCGGCGTAGAGCGCGGGATCCTCCGGTCCGACCAGCCATTCGGTGTAGCGCGACTCGAAGTCGTGCGTGTGGGCGTTGAGCGGGGCGAGCGCGCTCACCCCGTAGTAGGACACGCCGCCGGCGAAGACGTCCGACCGGCAGCAGGCCGCCATCACCGTCCAGCCGCCCGCGCTTCCCCCGCGGACGGCGATGCGCGCCGGGTCGGCGATCCCCTCGGCGACGAGCCATTCGGCGGCGGCGACGGTGTCCTCGACGTCGACGATGCCCCACTGGCCGCGCAGCCGGTCGCGGTAGGCCCTGCCGTACCCGGTGGAGCCGCCGTAGTTGACGTCGATCACGCCGATGCCGCGCGAGGTGAAGAACGCCTTCTCCAGGTCGAGTGCCGAGCTGCTGTGCGCGGTCGGCCCGCCGTGGACGAACACCACGTAGGGTGCCGCGCCGTCGGCGTGGATCGGCCGGTAGAGGAAGGCGTGCACCTGCCGTCCGAGCCGGCCGGTGAACTCGACGGGTTCGGGCGTGGGCAGGTAGGCCACGTCGGGCAGTTCGGTGATGTCGCGGCGCAGGCCCTCGACCCTGCCGGTCACCGTGTCGATCCTGGCCACCGAGCGGGGGATCGCCCCGCCGTACGCGACTCCGGCCAGCATCGTGCCGTCGGCGGACAGGGCCGGATCCCACCCCGAGTAGGGCACGTCGAGGTCGTTCAGGACGCCGGTCTGCGGGTCGAGGAGACCGAGGCGCAGGTCGCCCCGCCCGTGCAGGACGGCGAGCCGCCCGTCGCCCATCACCTGGTACGGCTGGCCGCCCAGAAACCACAGCGGCCCCGCGAACTCCTCCTCGGCCGGGTGGAGCGCCTGGAGGGAGGTGCCGTGGATGCCGATCAGGTAGAGGTTCCACCAGCCCGACGAGTCGGAGACGAGGTAGAGGTGGCTGTCGTCCTTCCACTGCGGCGCCAGGACCGACTCGGTGGATCCGCCCTTGACGGTCCACGAGTCGCCGTCGGACAGGCGGACGACGCGCAGTTCGGTGCCGTTCCACGGCATGCGCGGGTGGTTCCAGCAGATGTAGGCCAGGTGCCGGCCGTCGGGGGAGAGGGTGGGGGAGGCGTAGAAGTCGTTGCCAGTCACCAGCTCGCCGGCGTCGCCGCCGTCGAGGGGGATCGAGACGATGGCGCGGGTGACCTTGCCGTCGTGGCGTTCGCGCACGCACCACAATCGGCCGTCGCCGAGGTGCAGGTCGGCGTAGCGGGAGCCGTCGTCGGCGGTGAGCGGTCGCGGCTCGCCGGAGGTCACCAGGTAGAGGCGCTGGTCGGCGAAGTTGACGAAGACGACCCCGCGCGGCGTCACCAGGTACGGCTGCCCGCCGTACTCGTGGACCCTGCTGCGGGCGTTCCACGGGGCGGCCAGCAGCTCGGTGCGCGTGCCGTCGGCCGCCCGGTGGACGATCGTGGTGCGGCCGCCCTCGTCGGGCCGGTCCTCGGTCCACCAGATCTCCTCGCCGGAGACGGTGGGCCACGCCAGCCGCAGGCCCGAGCTCGCGACGTCGGTGGTGGAGATGGGAGAAAGCCAGAGAGGCATAGCCGCATCCTGCCGGAAAACCATGCCTCTCGTGGCCGTTACTCCATCGTGGCCACGGCTTCCGCCGCGCCGGGGGCCGCCGGAGCGGGTCCGCCGCCGAGCATGCCCGCGGCGGGCGGGACGACCGGCGGCGCCGCGGTCTTGCGGCTGCGCCTGCTGCGCCGCTCCAGCCAGGTGGCCAGCGCGCTCAGCGCCATGTTCAGGCCGACGTAGATGACGCCGATCACGATCGCGGCCGGGATCAGCGAGCCGAAGAGCGCCGAGGGAAGGATCTTGAAGCCGGTGTTGAGCAGGTCGACGTAGGCGATGATGTAGCCGAGCGCGGTGTCCTTGAGCAGGACCACGAGCTGGCTGACGATCGCCGGCATCATGGCGGTGACCGCCTGCGGCAGCAGGACCAGCCGCATCACCTGGTTCTTGCGCATGCCGATCGCGTACGCCGCCTCCGACTGGCCCTTGGGCACGGCCAGCACACCGGCTCTGACCACTTCGGCCAGCACCGAGCCGTTGTAGAGCATCAGGCCGAGGACGACCGAGATGAAGGCGTAGTCGCCGCCGCCGAACAGCGTGGGCGCCAGGTAGAAGATGAAGAAGATCAGCAGCAGCAGCGGGATGGCGCGGAAGACCTCGACCACCACGCCCGCCGGGACCCTGATCCACTTGTGGTCGGAGAGCCTGGCCAGGCCGAACACCGCCCCGAAGAGCAGCGCGAGCACAGCGGCCACGGCCGCCGCCCGCAACGTGCCGATCAGGCCGGGGATGATCCAGATCTCCCACGTCTCGGCCTGCAGGAACGGCCGCCAGATGCGGCCGTCCCACTGGTTCTTGGCGTCGAAGCCCGCGTAGATGCCGTAGAGCACGGCCGCGACCGCGACCACGCTGACGACCGTCAGGATGCCGTTGCGGATCTTGGCCCGCGGCCCCGGCGCGTCGAACAGGACAGAGGTGCTCATCGGGCCACCGCCAACCGTCGGGAGAGCCATCCGGTGAAGTAGCCGATGGGCAGGGTCACGGCCATGAACGCGAGCACGATGCCCACGAAGATCGGGATCGAGGCGCCGGTGGTGTCGAAGATCTCCTTCATCGTCGCCGCCACCTCCCCGAGGAAGCCGCCCGCCGTCGCCACCGTGGTGTTCTTCACCATGGCGATGATCACGCTGCCGAGCGGCGCCACGACCGCGCGGAACGCCTGCGGCAGGATGATCAGCCTGAGCGACTGGAAGAACGTCAGCCCGATCGCCCGCGCCGCCTCCGCCTGGCCGAGCGGCACCGTGTTGATGCCCGCGCGCAGCGCCTCGCAGACGAACGCCGCCGTGTAGCACGACAGGCCCATCGCGACGATCCAGAAGGAGTTGGTCCGCGGTATGTCGGAGAAGACCAGGCCGAGCGTGTCGCTCAGGCCCAGCGCCGAGAACGCCAGCACCAGCGTCAACGGCGTGTTCCGCACGATGTTGACGTAGACCGTGCCGGCCACGCGCATGACGGGGATCGGAGACACCCGCATCGCCACCAGCACCGTGCCGAGGGTGAGGGAGACCACCAGGCCCACGAGCGAGAGCTTGATGTTCTCCATGAACCCCCGCGCCAGTTCAGGGGCGTATTGAATCAGTTCGTCCACAGTGCTCCACCGTTGATATGACAGCGGCGGCCGAGGCTACCCGGCCGCCGCGTCCGGTCCGTCGCTCGCCGTCCGGCTAGGCGCAACCCTCGGCCTTCGGGGCCTCCGACGACAGCTGCAGGCCCTGAATGCCGCCGAACCACTTCTCGAGCAGCTGCTTCATGGTGCCGTTCTGCCACAGCTTGGCCACGGCCGTGTTGACGGCCTCGCAGGTCTTGGTGTCGCCCTTCTTCAGGCCGACGCCGTACTTCTCGTCGGTGAACGGCTGGCCGAGCACCTTGAAGTTGCCACCGGAGGCCTGCGCCTGCTTGGCGAAGCCGGCCAGGATCAGGTCGTCGGTGGTGACGGCGTCGAGGTTGCTGCCCTGCAGCTTCTGGACGCACTCGGAGTAGTTGGCGGCGTCGACCGTCGTGGCGTCGAGGTCGAGCTGGCCGTCCGGCGGCGGGTCGGTGATCCGCTTGTAGGAGTTGGAACCCGAGGCCTTGCAGATGCGCTTGCCGGTCAGGTCCTGCGGCTTGGTGATCGCGGTGTCGTTGCCGCGGACCATCACGTCCTGGTGGGCGACCACGTACGGCCCGCCGAAGGTGACCTTCTGCTTGCGGGCCTCGGTGATGGAGTAGGTGGCGAAGATGATGTCGACCGTGCCGTTGGCCAGGAACGGCTCGCGGTTGGACGAGGCCGACTCCTTCCACTCGATCTTGACATCCTTGCCGCCGTTCATCTCCTTGAGCACGGCCTTGGCGACGTCAACGTCGAAACCCTCGGGCTCGGCGCCCTTCTTCAAGCCCAGGCTCGGCTGGTCCCACTTGGTGCCGACGACGACCGTCGCACCGTCCTGGGCCTTCTCAAGCACGCTGGAATAGGTCTTGTCGCCGCCACAAGCCGCCAGGCTCCCGACCAGGACGCCCGCTGCCGCAATCGCGGCACCCGCACGTTGAACACGCATGTATGACACCTCTTCTAGTTCTAGTGCGTAAGAATCTTGGACAGGAAGTCCTTGGCCCGATCGGTCTGGGCGTTGGTGAAGAACTCTTCGGGGGTGGCCTCCTCGACGATCTGGCCGTCGGCCATGAACACCACCCTGTTGGCCGCCCGGCGGGCGAAGCCCATCTCGTGCGTGACGACCACCATGGTCATCCCGTCGCGGGCGAGCCCGATCATGACGTCGAGAACCTCCTGCACCATCTCGGGGTCCAGTGCGGAGGTGGGCTCGTCGAAGAGGATCATCTTGGGGTCCATCGCGAGCGCCCTGGCGATGGCCACGCGCTGCTGCTGCCCGCCGGACAGCTGGGCGGGATACTTGTCCGCCTGCGCGGCGATGCCGACACGCTCCAGCAGCTCCATCGCCCGCCTGTCGGCCTTGTCCTTGGCGACGCCGCGCACCTTGGTCGGCCCGAGCGTGACGTTCTCCCGAATCGTCTTGTGGGCGAACAGGTTGAACGACTGGAAGACCATGCCGACCTCGGAGCGGAGGCTCGCCAGCGCCTTGCCCTCGGCTGGAAGCGGAGTGCCGTCGAAGATGATCTGGCCGCCGTCGATGGTCTCCAGGCGGTTGATCGTCCTGCAGAGGGTGGACTTGCCACCGCCCGAAGGGCCGATCACGACCAGGACCTCACCGCGGGAAACGGTCAGATTGATGTCCTTCAGGACGTGCAGCGCCCCGAAGTGCTTTTGGACATTCTCCAGCTTGACCAGCGGAGTCGAGTTCTCCGTCATGGATGACAACGTAGAGGGGTCGGACGCAACGGTCACTAACCGGGTGGTACCGATCCGATCACGGCATCCTCATTTTCGGCCCCGGCGCGAGTGTTGCGGCGGAACGCCTACGCTTGGAAGTGCCATGACTGTGACCCGGACTTATCAGGTGCGCACCTACGGGTGCCAAATGAACGTGCACGACTCCGAGCGGCTTTCCGGCCTGCTGGAGGACGCCGGTTACGTTCCCGCCCCCGAGGGCCAGGACGCCGACGTGGTCGTGTTCAACACGTGCGCCGTTCGCGAGAACGCTGACAACCGCCTTTACGGCAATCTCGGCCACCTACGGCCGGCCAAGCTGAAGAACCCCGACATGCAGATCGCCGTCGGCGGCTGTCTGGCGCAGAAAGACCAGGGCGAGATCGTCCGCAAGGCCCCGTGGGTCGACGTGGTCTTCGGCACCCACAACATCGGGTCGCTGCCCGTGCTGCTCGAACGCGCCCGCATCGCCGGGGAGGCGCAGGTCGAGCTCAAGGAGTCGCTCGAGGTCTTCCCCTCGACGCTGCCGACCAAGCGCGAGTCGCCGTACGCGGCATGGGTGTCGGTCTCGGTCGGCTGCAACAACACCTGCACCTTCTGCATCGTGCCCTCGCTGCGCGGCAAGGAGAAGGACAGGCGGCCCGGCGACGTCCTGGCCGAGGTCAGGACGCTGGTGGAGCAGGGCGTCCTCGAGGTCACGCTGCTCGGCCAGAACGTCAACACCTACGGCGTCGAGTTCGGCGACCGGCTCGCCTTCGGCAAGCTGCTGCGCGCCTGCGGCGACATCGAGGGGCTGGAGCGGGTCCGCTTCACCTCCCCGCATCCGGCCGCCTTCACCGACGACGTCATCGCCGCCATGGCCGAGACGCCGAACGTCATGCACCAGCTCCACATGCCGCTGCAGTCGGGCTCCGACCGGGTCCTGAAGGCGATGCGCCGCTCCTACCGGGCCGAGCGTTTCCTCGGCATCATCGACCGGGTCCGCGCCGCCATGCCCGACGCGGCCATCTCCACCGACATCATCGTGGGCTTCCCCGGCGAGACCGAGGAGGACTTCCAGGGCACCCTCGACGTCGTACGGCAGAGCCGCTTCGCCAACGCCTTCACCTTCCAGTACTCCATCCGCCCCGGCACCCCCGCGGCCACCATGCCCGACCAGGTGCCGAAGGAGGTCGTGCAGGAGCGTTACGAGCGCCTGATCGCCCTTCAGGAGGAGATCTCCTGGGAGGAGAACAAGAAGCAGGTCGGCCGCACGCTCGAGGTGCTGGTCGCCGAGGGTGAGGGCCGCAAGGACGAGACCACCAGGCGCCTGTCGGGCCGCGCGCCCGACAACCGGCTCGTGCACTTCGCGGTGGGCGAGCAGGCGCCGCGGCCCGGCGACATGGTGACGGTCGAGGTGACCTACGCCGCCCCGCACCACCTGGTCGCCGACCGTCCGCTCGGGCTGCGCCGCACCCGCGCGGGCGACGCGTGGGAAGCCCGCCAGGGCGCCGCTGCCAGGCCGAAGGGGGTGGCGCTCGGCATGCCGACCATCGGCAGGCCCGCGCCCCTGCCCGTCGAACCGTCCGGCTGCGCCGTCACCTCCTGACGCGTGCCGTACGGCGGGGCGCTCCTGCACGTGGGGCGGCCCCGCCCTTCGGGTTTCCCCAGGCAACCGTGCCCGCCGCGGGCCATTCGAGGTGACGCCCCCCGGAACCTCGTGATCCCGCGCCGCGGCCTCCCGGCCGGCGGCTGCGTCATTCCGGGGCGTCCTCATGTGTCGACATCCCGAGCCAGGGTCGCCTGGGCGGCGTCAGCCCGGGTGACGGAAGCTCGGCCGTCGCGTCCCCAGCCGGCGTGGCCGTCGCGTCCCCGGTCGGCTTGGCCGTCGCGTCCCCGGTCGGCTTGGCCGTCGCATCCCTGAGCGGAGCGTAGGGAGGCGTGGCCGTCTGCATCCTCGGCCGGAGCGCCGGCACTGGGACCTCCTGGGTGGCGGCGCCCCGGGGCGGTGTCCGGGGCATGGGTATCCGTTCGGGCAGGGGAGGCCTCCTCGCGGCGGCCGTGCCGTTCAGGGGGACAGGCGGTCCAGCACGTCGTAGCAGTAAGTGCGCCGCAGGTCATGGAACGTGGCGCAGGGGTCGGGCGCCGGGCCCGGCGCGGACGGCTGGACCGCGGGCGTGCGGGGCTCGCTTCGCGGCGTCCGCTCCGCCACGTTCGCCCGCGGCGGGGCGCCGCCGTTTTGACCGCCCGGGGCCTCGTCACCGGTCGGCCGGCCGGAGCCAGGCGCTCCGCCGACTTCCCCCGGTCCATCCGAACCCGGCGCTCCGTCGTCGACGCCCGCGGCCCCACCCGAACGCGGCGCTCCAGCGACGCGTTCCCCCTCGGCCGGAGACGGCCCACCGGAGCGCGGCGTCCCGTCCACCACCGCCGCCCCGCCGGACCGCAGTGTTCCGTCGAGGAGCGTCGGCCCGCCGGACCGCGGCATTCCGTCGAGGAACGCCGCACCGTCCATGGGCGGCACCGTTTCCCCGGGGCGGCCGCCGCCGAACCACCCTCCGGCCGCTGAGTACGGCGGGGCGGGCACCGGCCGTACCCACGGGGAGTCTGTCTTCGCCGTGGAAGTTGATATTTCAGGATTTGCGGTAAGTGCCCTTATCGCCCCAGGCCGACGCTCATCGGAACGATCATCGATATCCGCAGGAAGCGCCAGGAAAACCCCCAGTCCGGCGGTCCCGAGGACGGCGGCCACGCCCGCGATGGGAACCGCTCTCGCCCGCCAACCTGGGCATATGGCGTCAAATGATGACAAGTCGTGATTCCTTTGTGATTGGTGTGCGGGCATTCGGCTCCTGCGGTTAGTGTGGTCCATCACCCGCGGAAGCCATCGCGTTTCCCCCGATACGACCGCAGGGAGTTCTCTCATGCACGGGCACGTCCCCTCCCCGACGGGCCAGCCTGACCACGGAGTGGAGATCCTCTCCGGGCCCGGACACGATCCACGACCGCGCAGGAGCAGGAAGGGCGTCGTCATCGCCGCCTCCGCCCTCGTCGCCCTCCTCGCGGCGGGCGGGGTCGGGTTCGCGGTGCTGGGCGCCGGCGGCGACGGCAAGGGCACGTCGGTCTCGCAGCCCGGCGACGAGGCCCGGCAGGGATCGGGACCGGCGGGCGCCGGCGCGGCCGAGGAGGACAGCGAGGGGCCAGGAGAGGACCTCGGCGATCCGGGCGACAGCGCGGAGGGCGACGCCACGCTTCCCGAGGAGGGCGGCGAGTCGGCCGGGGGCGACCCCGCTCCCGCCGACAGGCCCGCCGGCGACTCCGACTCCGGGTCGGCGGGCCCCGCGAGCCGCGGCGACGGCTCCAAGGACGAGCCCGGCGGCTCCCAGAACGGCACCGACCGGCAGGACGATCCCGGCTCCTCGAGCGGCACCGACCGGCCGTCCGAGCCCGCCGAGCCCGGCCCGGCCGACGGCCCTCCGGGCGCCGTCCCCGGGCAGTGCGCGAAGAACGGCTGCTGATCGGGGGGTACGGCCCCGCGGCCCCAACGGTCTTCGTAGCTTCCGAGGTCATGTCTGTGGGTTCACAGTCGCCGCAGGTTCCACGGTCGCGCCCGGCCTCAAGGGCCGTCGCACCTGCGGTCACGCCCGCGTGTTCCACGGTCGCGCCCGACTTCACCCCCAGGGTCGTGGCGCCCACGTGTTCACGGTCGGGCCCGGCTCGCCATCAGGGTCGTGGCGCCCACGTGTTCACGGTCGCACCCGGCTCGCCATCAGGACCGTGGCGCCCACGTGTTCACGGTCGCACCCGGCTCCGCCATCGGGACCGTGGAGCCCAGGTGTTCACGGTCGGGCCCGGCTTCGCCATCAGGACCGTGGAGCCCGCGGTCACGCGCCGTGGGCTTCACGGCGCGTGGACGGGCTCGTGACTCTCAGGGGGGCTCAGGTGTTTCGTCGCGGAGTGGCCCTTCAGCCGGGCGGGAGGCGTGCGTAGGGTCCGCGGCATGACGATCGTGACTGCCGCCGCCCGCCTGCGTTCCCTTCACGTGAAAGGGAGCCCGCTGATCCTGCCCAACGCGTGGGACGCCGCGTCGGCCGGAGCAGTGGAGCAGGCCGGCTTCCCCGTCGTGGCCACGGGCAGCGCGGCGGTGGCGGCGGTGCTCGGTTACGAGGACGGCGAGCGGACGCCGCCGGGGGAGATGTTCGCTGCCATCGCCAGGATCGCCAGGGCGGTCGGCGTCCCGGTGACGGCCGACGTCGAGCGCGGCTACGGGCTCAAGCCCGCCGAACTGGCCGAGCGCCTGGCCGAGTCGGGCGCGGTCGGCTGCAACCTGGAGGACTCCCGCGACGGCGTGCTGATCGACCCCGAGGAGCAGGCCGACTTCCTCGCCGCGGTGAAGGCGGCGGCCGGCGACGATCTCGTGGTCAACGCGCGCGTCGACACCTACGTGGCGGGCGACGGCAGCACCGCGGACGCCCTTCGCAGGGGCCGCCGCTACCTGGAGGCGGGCGTGGACTGCGTCTACCCGATCGGCGTCGCGGACGCCGAGGAGATCAGGACGCTGGCCGCCGAACTGCCCATCAACGTCTACTTCCGTCCCGGCGTCCCCTCGCTGTCCGAACTGGCCGCGTTCGGCGTCGCCAGGGTGAGCTACGGCCACGGCCTGCACCGGGCCGCCCACGCCTACGCCACGAGCCTGTTCGCGGCCGTCGCCGAAGGCCGCGACCCATACCAGTAGACCCGTACTCGCGGGAGGCACCCGCGGATCCGTGCCCGCGGGCCGTACCTTCAGGCCGAACCCGTGGGTTCGGCGCATGCAGGGCCGCGCATGTGTGGGGCGGCACCTGTAGGCTGCGCTTGCGCGGCCGCATGTGTGGGGCGGTACTTGTAGGGCTGCGCTTGTGGGGCCGCATGTTGGGGCGGCACTTGTAGGGCTGCGCGCTTGTGGGGCCGCATGTGTCGGGCGGTACTTGTAGGGCTGCGCTTGTGGGGCCGCGCTCGTCGGCCGCGCCTATGAGGCGGCTGCACCTGTGGGGTTGTGCCCGCGTGAGGTGATCCCAGCAGGCCCCAGTTTGAGGGGCCGTGCTCGTGGGTCCAGGCCGGTGGCCCGTGCTCGGGGCCTGTACCAGCGGACTGCGCGCGGGTGCGACGCCTGCCGTGGTCGATGGCACACGCGACATCCGGGTGTGGCGGCGGCTCGGTTAGCCTGGTCCGGTGCTTGTCGCCGCCGCGGTGTGCCCGCATCCGCCGTTGCTCGTGCCCGTGCTCGCCGGGGCCGCCGCCCCCGAGCTCGACGGCCTGCGCGCGGCCTGCGCCGCCGCGGTCGAGGCGACGCTCGCCGTCGAGCACGACAGGCTGGTGGTCGTGGGCGGCGGCCAGACCACCACGGCGTACGGCGGGCAGCCGGCGGGGACGCTGCGCCCCTGGGGTGTCGACGTCAGGGTGGGCGAGGGCGACCCCGTCCTGCCGCTGTCGCTGACCATCGGCCGCTGGCTGCTGGGCGACGAAGTGGCGGAGAGGGCGGCTTTCCACGAGATCGCGTTCGACGCGGAGCCGGGCGAGTGCCTGCGCCTGGGGGAGCGGCTCGTCGCGGAGGGGCGTACGGCGCTGCTGGTCATGGGCGACGGCTCGGCCTGCCTCACCGAGAAGGCGCCCGGCTACCTCGACCCCGCGGCGCAGCCGTACAACGACGCGATCGCGGCGGCGCTGGGTGCGGGTGACGCCGGCGCGCTGGCCGCGCTCGACCGCGACGAGGCTGCCGGGCTGTGGGTGGCGGGCAGGGCCGCGTTCCAGGTGCTGGCGGGCGCGGCGGAGGGCACCGCACCCCGGGGGGCGAGGCTGCTGGAGAGCATCGCACCCTACGGGGTGGGCTACTTCGTGGCCACCTGGGCCTGACGAAGGCGCCGGCCGGGGCCTGCGCTCGGCGCCATCGGCGTGACGGATGTGCCGGCTGGGGCCTGCGCTCGGTGCCGTCGGCATGACGGATGTGCCGGCTAGGGCCTGCGCTCGGCGTCGTCGGTATGACGGATGTGCCGGGCGTAGGCCGTCCATCATCGGCGGAGCACCGGGCCGCCTGCGCGGTTGGCGCTCATGGTGGCCGCGGCACCCGAGGCGCCGACGTGGTGAGGGGCTCAGCGTCGCCGGGGCACGGGGACGGTGGTGAAGTCGCGGGCGAGCACCACCTCGCCGGCGTAGCTGCGCCGCACCTCCTCCAGGAAGGCCGGCTCGTCGGCCGTGCTGTATCGCTCGGAGAAGTGGGTCAGCACCAGCCGCCTGACGCCCGCGCGGGCGGCGACCATCCCGGCGTCGAAGGCGGTCAGGTGACCGTACTCCTTGGCCAGCGCCGCCTCCGCCGACAGGAACGTCGACTCGATCACCAGCAGGTCCACGCCCTCGGCCAGCTCGAAGACCGCGTCGCAGAGCCGGGTGTCCATGACGAAGGCCACGGACTGCCCTGGGCGGGGCACGCTGCACTCCTCGAGCGTGACGCCGCGTAGCGAGCCGGTCCGCTGGAGCTCACCGATCTCCGGCCCCTTGATGCCGAACGCCTTGAGCCGGTCGGGCAGCATGCGCCGGCCGTCCGGCTCCTGCAGGCGGTAGCCGTACGACTCCATGGGGTGGGACAGGCGGCGCGCGGTCAGCCGCCCCACCACGGCCGTCTCGCCCGCGACGGGATGCTCGGTGATCCGGTCGGTGTCGGCGAAGGCGGCGGCGTGCCTGAGCCTGCGCCAGTAGGTGGTGCCGGAGGCCGGGAAGACCGCGCGCACCTCGTGCCTGACCTTGTCGCGTGCGATGCGCTGCACCACGCCGGGCACGCCCAGGCAGTGGTCGCCGTGGAAGTGGGTGACGCAGATCCAGTGGATGTCGTGCGCGCTGAGGCCCGCGTGCACCATCTGCCGCTGGGTGCCCTCGCCGGGGTCGAACAGCAGGCCCTGGCCGTCCCATCGCAGAAGGTAGCCGTTGTGGTTACGGTGTCTGGTAGGCACCGCGCTGGCGGTGCCCAGCACCACGAGTTCGCGCTCTGACACAAGCGCGATAGTAGGCGTTCGGCGCGGGCGTCGGTGTTTCGGGCCGACGAATGAGTTCGTGTAGACGCGCTGCTCCGACCAGTCGAGATGGGTGGGCAGCTCGACCACGCCGGTGGTAGGCCCGGCCAGTTCCTCGAGACCGACAGGCACGACGTACGGCCGGTGGGTGACGTATCGCAACCGGGGATTCACTCCTCCAGGCTGCCCGGTTCTCCCCGGCCCTGCACTTCATCACCGGCTCGTAGTCTGGGGGTACTCGAAAGAAATTTCTATCCGTTGTGGTTACGGTGTCTATGAGCCGAGCACCACGAGTTCGCGAGAGGACACGATGACCTCCCACCCGAGTCCCGAGGCGGTCACGGTCGCGTACGCCGATGTCCCGACGCCCGTCGGCAGGTTCACGCTGGCCGTCACGGAGGTGGGGCTGGTCGCGGCCGGCTGGGGTTCGCGTCCGCGCCTGAAGGACCTGGTCGAGGTTCACGACCCGGATCGCACGGCTGGCATCGTGTCGGAGTTGACCGAATATTTCGCGGGACGGCAGCGCGTGTTCGAGACGCCGGTCGACTGGCGGTTCATCGCCCCGACGCCGCGCCAGGTGCTCCAGGCGCTGCACCAGGTGCCCTACGGCACCGTCGTCACCTATGGGGAGCTGGCTCGCAGGGCGCAGTCGAGGGTGCCCGCCCGGGGGATCGGTTCGATCATGGGGGCCAACCCCATTCCGATCGTGGTGCCGTGCCACCGCGTGGTGGCGGGTAACGGGCTCGGCGGGTTCAGCGGCGGGGAGGGCGTCGAGACGAAGCGGTGGCTGCTCACCCACGAGGGCTACCTGCAGCCGACGCTGCTCGACCTCTAGCCGGGCGGTCCGTGCGGTCTCGCGGGTGGACCGGCCACACCCCGCGGCTTGTCACACTTGTCGGTGTGGGGAAGCAGCCTGTGATCGCCGTCGTCGGACCGACCGCGGCCGGAAAGTCCGATCTCGCCGTGGATCTGGCGCTCCGGCTGGGCGGGGAGTGCATCAACACCGACTCCATGCAGCTGTACCGGGGGATGGACATCGGTACCGCGAAGCTCGATGAATCCGAGCGTCGCGGCGTTCCGCATCATCTTCTGGACATCTGGGACGTCACGGTGACGGCGAGCGTGGCGGAGTACCAGCGGCTGGTGCGGCCGCTGATGGACCGCATCGACGTGCCGATCCTGGTGGGCGGCTCGGGCCTGTACGTCAGGGCGGCGCTGGACGACCTGGAGTTCCCCGGCACGGACGCCGGCATCAGGGCGGCCCTCGAGGCCGAGCTGGCCGAGCGCGGATCCGGGGTGCTGCACGCGCGGCTGCGGGAGAAGGACCCCGCCGCGGCCGCGGCCATCCTGCCGAGCAACGGCCGCCGGATCGTGCGTGCCCTGGAGGTCATCGAGCTGACCGGGCGGCCCTTCTCGGCCACCATGCCGTCCTACGACGCCGTCTACCCGAGCGTCCAGCTCGGTGTCGAGGTGCCGAGGCCGGTGCTCGACGAGCGTATCGAGTTGCGCGTCCGGCGCATGTGGGAGGCCGGGCTCGTCGACGAGGTGCGCGGGCTGCTCCCGCTCGGCCTGGCGCTGGGCCGTACGGCCGGCAGGGCCCTGGGGTACGCGCAGGTGCTGCGCTTCCTGGACGGCGAGTGGAGCGAGGAGCAGGCCTTCGAGGAGACGGTCAGGGCCACGCGCAGGTTCGCCAGGCGCCAGGAGTCGTGGTTCCGCCGCGACCCGAGGGTGGTCTGGCTGCCCTTCGACGCGCCGGACCTGCTCCAGCAGGCCCTGGATAGGGTTGAGGCATGAGATTCCTCAAGGGGCACGGCACCGACAACGACTTCGTCATCCTCCCCGATCCCGACGGAGCGCTCGACCTGCCTCCGGCCAGGGTGGCGGCGGTGTGTGACCGCAGGGCGGGCATCGGCGCGGACGGCGTGCTCCACGCGGTCAGGACCAAGCTCAGCCCGGAGGTCGCCGACCAGGCCGACCACGCCGAATGGTTCATGGACTACCGCAACGCCGACGGCAGCCTCGCCGAGATGTGCGGCAACGGCGTGCGCGTCTTCGCCCGCTACCTGGTCGACGCGGGGCTGGCCGAGCCGGGCGAGTTCGCCGTGGCGACGAGGGGCGGCACCAAGCGCGTCCGGCTGGCCGCCGACGGCGATGTGACCGTCGACATGGGCAAGCCGGTCGTGCTGGGCTCGAGCGTCACCGTCGTGAACGGTCAGGAGTACCAGGGGCTGCACGTCGACATGGGCAACCCGCACCTGGCATGCGCCATCGGCGACCCGGTCGTGCAGCTCGACCTCACCTACCAGCCCGCCTTCGACCCCGCGGTCTTCCCCAACGGCGTCAACATCGAGCTGCTGAACGCGGTGGGCCCGCGCAGGGCGCTGATGCGGGTGTACGAGCGCGGCTCGGGCGAGACCCGCTCGTGCGGCACCGGCGCGGTCGCCACGGCGGTCGCCGCGGCGCATCTGGCCGGGGAGAGCACCGGCACCTGGACGGTCGAGGTGCCCGGCGGGATCCTGACGGTCACGCTCGACGAGGACACCAGCTACCTGGCCGGGCCCGCCGTGATCATCGCGTCGGGGGAACTGGCGATCTGACCCGCACCCCGGAGGGCCCTTGCAGAACGATGTTCTGTTGGGTGATGCTTGCCGCATGGTCGACTCCAAGGGCGCCGCGGCGGCGGTGAAGGGCACCATCGGCAGGCTCGGCGGCGGTTTCATGATCTCCCGCGAGGCCAAGGAGCTGTGCGCGCGGACCGGCCTCGGCCCACGCGAGCTCTACTTCAGGGGTAGGTGCGGGGTCCTCGGCGAGGTCGACGCGGACGTCGTCACCTCCGTCGTGGTCTTCTTCCCGCCGGAGCACGTGCGTGAGAGCTGGGAGGGCGGCCGCAAGCTCCCCGTCGACGAGGCCGTCGCGCTCTACACCGGCGCCTGCCACGCCTGGGGCCGCCGCAAGCTCGGCGCGGTCGAGGGCTGCGACCGCATCGCCCACCTCCTGGAGAAGGTCGCCGGCGCCGCCTCCGTTCTGGGATCCCCGCTGTTCGCGGGCTGGCGGGCGGTGCCGCTGCCCGACGATCCGGTCGCCAGGGCCACCCAGCTCATGCACGTGGTCAGGGAACTGCGCGGCGGCCTGCACGCCGTCGCCGTCCTGGCCATGGGGCTCGATCCGCTGACCGCGGCGCTCGCCACCGACCACGAGGGCACGCCGCTGGGCCTGTCGTCCGGCCAGGACATGGCCCGCTTCATCACCTGGCCCGAGCCGTACCCCGCGGTCGCCGAGCCGGTCGTCGCCCGGCGGCGGGAGGCGGAGGAGCTGACGGACGAGCTGATGGCGCCCGCCTTCGCCGTCCTGACCGACGCGGAACGCGACGAGCTCGTCACCTTGATGCGTTTGGGGCACGTCCGTTGACCTGGCAGACTGGCTGCCCATGGACGTGGACATCTGGGCCTGGGTCGGCGAAACCCAGCAGCAGCTTTCCGAGGCGGGTAACGCCCCGTTCGCCATGGCGCTGGGCGACCTGCCTGCTCAGGCCTACGAGGGTCGATACCCGCAGCTCGACGTGATGGCCCCGGCCATCGCGCAGCAGGCGGAGAGCCTCGGCCTGCCGTGGCTCGAGTTCTACGCCCGTTACTGGCATCTGGTCGGCCGCATCGGCGACAGGGCCCAGGGCGCGGTCGCCATCGACGACGCCGAGGCGCTGCGGGCGTTCGCCCAGCGCGAAGACGTGCGTGACTGCCCGTCGGCTCCCGCGGCCGTGGAGGCGTACGCGATCACCCTCGCCAACGCCGACGGCCCCGGCTACGCCGACGAGCGCCTGGCCGCCCTCGGCCCGGCCATCGAGGCGGTCGAGCCGACCGACCCCGCTTACTCGGGCCTGATCACGCAGTACGTCGCGGCGCTGACCGACGCCGGCCGGGCCGACGAGGCCGTCGCCTACGCCGAGGCCGCCATCCAGCGCCTCGGAGCGGTCAGCCGGGAGGCCGGCTGGGAGCTCGGGGCCGAGAGCTCGCGCGCGCTGCTGGCCGCGGGCCGCGCCGACGACGCGCTGGCCGCCATCCAGTCCGCCGCCGACTTCAAGCCCGACGACCCGGTCGCCAAGCCCCACCGCGAGGGCGTGCGCCGTGCGCTGATCCTCGCCACGCTGGGGCGCACCACCGAGGCCGTCGACGCGCTGCCCGACCTCGACGTCGTCGGCAACCACCCGCGCGACTTCGTCGAGTGGGCGCAGGCCGTCGCCAAGCTGGCCGGCTCGGCGCAGATCACCAACACCTGGCAGCTCGGGCGCGTGCTCCGCCAGTGGATCGACTACTTCGGCATGATGGGCGGCTACCGCGCCCGCGTCGAGCTGGCCCTGGTGGCCGGCGACCTCGCCGTCGACAGGAAGGGCGTCTGGCAGGCCGAGCTGCTGGCCGACCTGGCCGAGCAGGCCTCGGCCGAGCTGCGCGCGGCCGAGGACGTGACCGAGCGGGTCGCCGCCCTGCGCGCCGCCGCCGCGGCCACCACGCCGCCCGAGGCCACGAGCCCGCTGGAGGAGCGCGTCGCCTACTTCGACGCCGCCGACGGCATCAACGCCAACCCCGAGGAGTGGGTCGGCTGGCTGGCCCCGCTGTCCGGCACCGACATCGAGGCCACTCGCCGGCACACCACCACGCTCGGCTTCCTGGGCTACCCCGCCACCGGCGCCGACATCTACTGGAAGATGCTCGTCGACACCGGCGGGACGGCCACCGCCGACCCGCAGGACGTCGACTTCCTGACCAACCTGCTCGTCGAGGCCCGCCAGGACGAGCGGCTGGAGCAGATGGCCGAGCTGCTGCCGGGCAAGCTCAAGCACCTCGCGCTCGCCAGGCTCCACATCGCCCGCGAGCGGTGGGAGCCGGCCGTCGCCGAGGCCGAGCAGGCGCTGGCCGCGGGTGCCGGCATCGAGGCGCGGCGCGCGCTGGCGGGCGCCAGCCAGCAGCTCGACCAGGACGCCAAGGGCGCCCAGGTGCTGCGCGAGGCTCTCGACACCGACGACATCACCGACGAGGACGTCTGGCGCATGATCGTCATGGCGACCTCGGCCGAAGACTGGGAGACCGTCCGCGTCGGCGCCAAGAAGATCGGCATGCCGGTCAAGTCGGCCGAGGGCCCGATCGAGGAGGAGCTGGGCCTGGTCAGGATCATCCTGCCGGCGCCCGACGGCGGCCAGCGCCAGGTGCTGTCCATCCGCACCGGTCCGGCCACCGCGCGGCTCGCCCTGCCGCAGCCGCGCGGCATGGAGTACAACGCGGGCGACCTGGTCGTCTTCGACCCGCAGCTGCTCGAGCCGGTTCCCGACGACCCGCAGGAGCAGCAGAACTTCGTGCCGCCGTTCGCGGCGGTCCGCATGCTCCGTCCCGGCGGCTACACCAGCTACTTCTTCGACGGCGCCGCGCCGAGCGAGGAGGACTGGGCCGAGTTCACCGAGGTCATGGCCGAGCGCGGCTGGCCGATGTGGGTCTACAGCGACGAGACCTACCAGGTCACCCACCCGACGACCGGCGAGCAGCTGCCCGGCGTGTTCGGCTGGGTCGCGGTGCCGCCCAACGTGTCGGCGGTCGAGGTCGACGCCCTGCTCGACGACGCCACCGAGCGGTGGGTCCACCCGCTGGCCTGGCTCGACCTGGCCAGGGAGGTCGACGTCGAGGTGGAGCGCCACGAGCGGATCGTGAAGGAGTACGGACTCTAGATGCTCGACAGGTTCAGCCTGCGCGGGAAGGTCGCGATCGTCACCGGTGCCTCCTCGGGGCTGGGCGTGGCCTTCGCGCGGGGGCTGGCCGAGGTGGGCGCCGACATCGTGATCGGTGCCCGTCGCAAGGACCGGCTGGAGGAGACGCGACGGCTGGTCGAGCAGACCGGGCGGCGGTGCGTGGCCGTACCGACCGACGTGACCGTCGTCGCCGACTGTGACGCGCTGGTCGAGGCCGCCATGTCCGCGTTCGGCGCCGTCGACGTCCTGGTCAACAACGCCGGCATCGGTACGGCGGTGCCCGCCACGCGGGAGACGCCCGAGCAGTTCCGCCAGGTCGTCGACATCAACCTGCACGGCACCTACTGGATGGCGCAGGCCTGTGGCCGGGTCATGCGTCCCGGCTCGTCGATCATCAATGTCGGCAGCGTCCTCGGCGAGACGACCGCGGGCCTGCCGCAGGCCGCCTACAGCGCCTCGAAGGCGGCGGTCGTCGGGCTGACCCGCGACCTGGCCCAGCAGTGGACGGGCCGCAAGGGCATCAGAGTCAACTGCCTGGAGCCCGGCTTCTTCCACTCGGAGATGACCGAGGCGTACCCGCCCGGCTACGTGGAGGCGATGCTGGAGGCACGCGTGCCGATGAAGCGGGTGGGCGAGGCCGCCGAGCTGGTCGCCGCGGCCGTCTTCCTGGCCAGCGACGCCGCCTCCTACGTCACCGGCGTGGTGCTGCCGGTCGACGGGGGTCTGCTCATCACCTGACCGCGCCGGTGCTGCCCGCCCAGCCCGGTCGGCCCCTGGGCCTGCTCAATTGACCATGCGCCGGGGCGGAGTGGTCAGGGGGCGGCTTGGAGCCGGACGTGCAGGTCGGTGGCGTCGGCGGGGGTCGGCTCGCCGTGCGGATCGGTGACCGCGGCCACGGTCAGGCCGGCGGCGGGGCAGGTTCAGGGCCTCCATGCGCTGGTGAAACGCGGTGGTGGCGATGCCTTGCTCGGCTGCCCGGTGCCGGAGGTGCTGCAGCATGTCCGCTGAGGAGTCGCGTCGGGGATCTCCCTGCGTTTGATACCTGGCTGACCAGATAGTCGAGGTCTTGACCGCTTTAATCCTAGAATTTTACGAATGAAGCGGATGTTGGCGGTTGTGCTGGCCTCGACGGCGATGGTGACGGGGTGCGGCACGTTGGCCGACGTCGACACCGAACCCCAGAAGGCCGCCTCGGGCGACGTCGCCCAGGCGCGCAAGGACCTCGACAAGCTCGAGGTCAAGGGACGGGCGCCGAAGACCGGATTCGAGCGGGAGAAGTTCGGTCCCGCGTGGGCGGACGTCGACCACAACGGGTGCGACACCCGCAACGACATCCTCAAGCGGGACCTGCGCGAGGAGACGTTCAAGCCGGGCACGCACGACTGCATCGTGCTGACGGGCGTCCTCGACGACCCCTACTCGGGCAAGAAGATCACGTTCAGGCGCGGCCAGGACACCAGCTCCGAGGTGCAGATCGACCACCTGATCCCGCTGTCGGACGCCTGGCAGAAGGGCGCGCAGCAGTGGTCGAAGGACAAGCGCAAGGAGTTCGCCAACGACCCGCTGAACCTGCTGGCCGTCGACGGTCCGCTCAACGGCCAGAAGAGCGACGCCGACGCGGCGACGTGGCTGCCGCCGCGCAAGGCCTACCGGTGCGCGTACATCGTCCGGCAGATCCAGGTCAAGACGAAGTACGCGCTGTGGGCGACCGCGGCGGAGAAGGCCGCGATGAAGGACATCCTGTCCGCCTGCTGACCGCCGGGCGGGGCCGAACCTGACGTGCCGGGCCGGCTGGGACCTGACGTGCCGGGCCGGCTGGGACCTGACGTGCCGGGCGGGGCCGGACCGTCATGCCGTCTCGGCGCTGAGGGCCTGCTTGGTCAGCCTCGCCTGCTGCCTGATCTGGCCCAGCACGACGGGGTTGACGCCCTTCACCGCGAACCTGGACACCATGTCGTCCATCAGCCCGAACGCCCGATCGAGGTCGCCCCTGCGTGCCACGGCGCGGGCCAGGCGGCGCGTCACCATGTTGAGGGTGATGTTGTCGATCGTCGCCTCCCTGGTCACCGCGCCGAGCAACGCGATGCTCTCGGCCGTGTCGGGCGGGCGCACGTGCAGCTTCTTGTCCGCGCCGACGTCCTTGAACTCGCGTTCGGCGTTCAGGCCCTTGACCATCCGGGCGTAGACGGCCAGCGGGTGGTCGCCGTACCTGTCGATGACCTCCTCCAGCGCCTGGTTGCCCGAGCGCAGCGCGGGGGAGTCGGAGCCGAGCAGCGAGAACAGCTTGCCCTGCTCCTCGCCCAGCATCAGCTCGCCCACCTGGTGGTCGTCGGTCGTGACCGGATGCCGCACCCGCACCAGGCAGGCGGCCGAGACGATGCGCGAGCCGTCGGCGCCGACGTACTGCCCGCGCACCTGGTAGTCGCCGGGCTGCTGGAAGTAGTGCCCGTCGCGGCCGTGGCCGATGTAGGCGCTGCGGTACATCGCCGGGTTGCCGGCGTCCAGCCGGATCTGAGGTGAGTCGTCCACGCAGTGGCGCATCATCGGGTGGTACAGGACCGTCCTGCCCGACGGCTGCGTGATGGAGATCTGGGTGAACTCGGTGTCGGGATGCAGGTGGCCGTGCGTGGTGCGCGGCGCGTCCGTGGCCGACAGCTTGAGCTCGACGACGACCGGCTCGCCGAAGCCGAAGGACTCCTTCGCCCGCACCTCCAGCCGCAACCCCGAGCGGTCGGCCACCGGCTGCTCGAACGGGTCGATCTCGGCGGCGCCCGTGCCGAACGCGTTGGCGCCCATGGCCACGTCGCGGAAGAAGCCGTGGCGCAGGTGGATCAGCTCGGCGTCGGTGAACTGGAACGGGAAGGCCTGCCAGTAGGCGCGCTCGCCGCCGGGCACGTAGTTCTGCACGTAGTTCATCCACGACAGGTCGCCGAAGCCGCCGTGCGGGCCGAGCGGCTGGGGCGGGCGAGCCAGGTTCTTCTGCCAGGAGTGCAGCAGGTTGAAGGCGTGGCCGAGCTCGTGCACGTAGGTGCGCAGCTGGGCGCGCTGCGCCTGCGGCGAGTCGCCCTTGATCGCGTCGTAGAAGACGGCCGCGCCCTGGCGCTGGCAGGCGTCGTTGTAGTCGAACATGATGCCGCGGAAGCCGCCGACGTGCCTGCTCGCCACCAGTAACCACACCCGCCAGGCGGCCTCGTCGCCGAACGAGGCGAACTGCCGGGTCATCGCGTTGTGCAGCTCGGCGTCGTCCCACGCCAGATCCTCGCCGGCGCCGTCCACGGGGATGACGCCCGGCTCGGCGACGCGCAGCTCCACGCCCGCCTCGGCGTACGCCTCCGCCACGGTCAGCACCCGCCGGCCCGAGGGGGTCGGCAGCGAGCCCGTGTCGTAGGACACGAACGGTACCGCCCCCGCCACCGAGTCCTGCTCCAGCAGCACGCTCCTGAAGTACGGCGAGACACGCTCGAGCGGGTAGGTCCTGCCCGCGACCGTCGCGGTGGCCGCCTCGGCGGTGACGGTGACCGTCACGTGCCGGTCGGGAGCGGTGAAGGTGAAGGCGCCCTGCCCCTCGATCCTGTCACCCTGCCGGGTGGTGGAGTGCACGACGAACGAGCCCTGGTAGGCGGTCGTCGCGCCGGTCGTGGTGAACAGGTCACCGCTGAGCCGTCCCGTCGGTCGCGCTCCGTCGACGTCGACCCTCAGGTCGAGCTGGGACTCGCGGTCGTGGCCGCGATACAGGCCGCTGATGGGGGGCATACGAGGAACATTCCCCCGCCCGGTGCGGCTGTCAATGGGCGCCGCGCACCCGCAGGCTCGCCAGCAGCTCCTCGGAGGCCTTGGTGACGGCCTCGACGGCGGCCTCGAAGGCAGCGGCGTTGTGGGCGGCGGGCGCGCGGAAGCCGGAGATCTTCCTGACGTACTGCAGCGCGGCGGCGCGCACGTCCTCCTCGGTGACGTCCTCCGTGTACGGCGGGCGCAGCGTCTTGATGCTTCTACACATGACTCGCACGCTACCTTCCCCGACCGACGTTCTCGGGGCGGGATCGTGAGCACGGCCCGCTAGTATCTCGCCGCGTGAGAAAGGGACTGTTAATCGCGGCAGTGGGCGCGGCGCTCGTCGCCCTGATCGTCGTCGCCACCGGCTTCTCCCGTGTCAGCACCGAACCCGACGAGGTCGTGCTCCACTACGCGGGCGGCACCTTCGAGGCGATCAAGTTCGAGCGCTGCATCAACCCCTCCAGCGGCGCCACCTGGCTCGGCCCTGGTGACACCGACTACCACTACCCCTTCGGCCAGCGGACCTTCGACTTCTCCGGATCGGACGAGGCGGAGTCCGGCGGGATCAGCATCGTGTCGAAGGACAACGTCGAGATGAAGGTCTCGGGCTCGGCGACCTTCACGCTCAACACCGACTGCAAGGTCCTCCAGCAGTTCCACGAGAAGATCGGCCGCAAGTTCGGCGCCTACTTCGACGACGGGGAGTCGCGCGGCTGGACCAAGATGCTCAACTTCTACTTCAAGCAGCCGCTCGACCGGGCGATGGACGCCGCCTCGCAGGAGTTCGAGTGGAAGAAGCTGTTCAACGACCCCACGGTCAAGCAGCAGTGGGAGCAGCGGGTCGGCCAGCTGGCCCGGCAGTTCATCAAGGAGACCGCGGGCGCGGAGTACTTCTGCCAGCCCAACTACGCGGGTGCCGGCGACTGCGGTGACGTGGTGCTGACCATCCAGAAGCCGCAGCCGCCGGACACCCTCATCAACGCCCTGGCCGCCGAGCAGGCCGCCAAGCAGCAGAACCTGGCCCAGCAGCAGATCAACGCCAAGGTGAAGACCGAGCTGGAGTCGATCCAGGACCTGGTCAGGGTGCTCGGGCCGAACGGCGCGATCCTGTGGAAGGCCATCCAGGACGGCAAGGTCGACGTGGTGCCCGTGCCGCAGAACGGCACGATCAACATCACGCCGAAGCGCTGAGGAGGGACCTCACCAACCGTTGGAGGAGCCCAGCTCGCGGCCGAAGTCGAGGGCGATCTTCCGCATGCCCTCGGCCAGCTCGTCGCGGTCGAGGGCCTCGATGCGCTCGGCGGGGCCCGAGACCGACATGGCGGCCACCACGCGGGCCCCGTCGTTCACCGGCACCGCCAGGCAGTGCACGCCGAGCTCCTCCTCCCCGAGGTCCATGGCGTAGCCCCGGTCCCTGACCGTGGCGAGCTCGGCGCGCATCGCCCCGGCGTCGGTGATGGTGTTCGCCGTGCGCCTGGGCATGCCGGTCCGCTCGAAGACGGCCATGGCCTCGCCGTCCGGGCGGTCGGCCAGCAGCACCTTGCCCACGGCCGTGCTGTGCGGCAGCACCCGCCTGCCCACTTCGGCGAACATGCGCAGCCGGCGCGGGGAGGGGACCTGCGCGACGTAGACGATGAAGTCGCCCTCCAGGACGGCGAGGTTGGCGGTCTCGCCCGACAGCTCGACCATCTTGGTCAGGTACGGCTGCGCCCACACCCCCACCATGCGCTCGGCCACCCCGCCCAGCCGTACCAGCGCGCCGCCCAGCGCGTACCTGCGGTCCGACTCCTGCCGCACGTACCCGCGGACCAGCAGCGTCTGCAGCAACCGGTGGATCGTCCCGTACGGCAGGCCGGTGCGGGCGGCGATCTCCGACAGGCCCGCTTCGCCGCCGTGCGCGGCCAGCGCCTCCAGGACGTCCAGCGCCCGGTCGACCGACTGCACGCTCACGCGCGCCTCCCCGCGGGAGCGCCGAGGACCGAGGGCGACACGCCGCGAAGGGAGGCGTCCAGCACCTCGGCCGTGTGCGCCACCCTGATCTGCTCGCCGCGCCGCCGCATCGCCGCCGCGATCTGCATCGTGCAGCCCGGGTTGGCCGACACCAGCAGCTCGGCTCCCGTCGAGCGCACCCGGGCCGCCTTCCTGTCGCCGAGGTCGCGCGCCGCCGCGGGCTGGAAGATGTTGTAGGTCCCCGCCGACCCGCAGCACAGGTCCGACTCGGGGATCTCCCGCAGCGACAGTTCGGGGATGCCGCGCAGCAGTTCCCGCGGCTGCCTCCTGATCCCCTGGGCGTGCGCCAGGTGGCAGGCGTCGTGGTAGGCCACGGTCACCGGCAGCGGATGCCGCTCGGCCACCGGCCCGAGCTCGGCCAGCCATTCGGCCAGGTCGACCGTCCTGATCGCGCGTGCCCTGGCGGCCCACTCCGGCCGGTCGCCGAGCAGCTCCGCGTACTCCTTCATCGACGAGCCGCAGCCCGCCGCGTTCACCACCACCGTGTCCACCCCGGCCCGCTCGAACATCCTGATCGTCCGCCTGGCGAAGCGCCTGGCCTGGTCCGGGCGCCCGGAGTGCACGCTCAGCGCGCCGCAGCACCCCTGGCGCGGCGGGATCACCACGTCGCACCCCTCCAGCGCCAGCACCCGCGCGGTGGCCGCGTTGACCTGGGGGAAGAACTCGCCCTGCACGCAACCGGTCAGCATCCCGACCACCGCCCTGCGCGGCCCGGCGGCCGTGACGCGGCGCGGCAGCCGCTGCCGCCTGACCGGCGGCGGCGTGAGGGCGACCATCGCGCCCAGGCTCGGATGCGCCCTTTCCAACAGCGGCTGCAGCCGCCTGGCGAGGCCGAGCGTCGGCCGCAGCGCGCGCAGCCTGCGGGGGTAGGGGAACAGGCCGAACACCAGCCCGCGCACCGCCCGCTCCTGCGGGTCGCGCACGTGCTCGCGCTCCACCACGGCGCGGGTCCGCTCGATCAGCCTGTCGTACTGGACGCCGGAGGGGCACGCGGTCACGCACGCCATGCAGCCCAGGCAAGCGTCGAAGTGTCCCGCCATGGCCGGGGTGAGGGCGGTGCCCTCGACGTGCTGGCCCATCAGGTGGATCCGGCCGCGGGGCGAGTCCATCTCCTCGCCCCACAGCACGTAGGTCGGGCACGTCGGCAGGCAGAACCCGCAGTGCACGCAATCCTTGATCAGCTCGGGGTCCATCCGCTCAGATCCCTCCCACGAACCTGCCGGGAGACATCCTGCGCCCGGGATCGAAACGTTCCTTCACGCGGCGCATCAGCGGCAGCGCGCTGATCTCACCCCACCGGTCCAGGCCCTGGCCCTGGTACGGCGGCGCGGCCAGCACCGTGACCCTGCCGCCGCACGTCCCCAGCCGCTCCCGCAGCGCCGCCACGGCCGCGGCCAGCCGCTCGCCGCCACCGAGCCACAGGGCTCCCGAGGCCAGCGAGCCGCGGGCCGTCGCGCCGAGACCGAGCGTCGCGCTCAGCACCTCGTCGGCGCGCGAGGCCGGGAAACGCACTTCCAGCAGCACCTCGTCGTCGGGCAGCGCCCCCCACCACGACGGGGCGCGGTCCTCGACCACGGCCGTGCCGCCGGAGGTCGCGCCGTCGACCAGGGCCGCGACGGCCCGCGCGCGGGGCTCGGCCGCGGTGCCCTCCACCAGGACCGCCAGCTCGGCCGCCGCCTCGTCGCCCGCCCGGTCGACCTCGATGGCCGCCGGCTCGGCCTGGGCGGCGGCCAGGGCCCGCAGGAGATCGGCGCCCTGTCCGGCCCGCGGGGCGGGGAAGCGGACCCAGCGCCGCTCGGCGGCGACCGGGTGGAGCCGGAAGGTCGCCTCGGCGATCACGCCGAGCGTGCCGTAGGAGCCGGTGAAGAGCTTGCCGAGGTCGTAGCCGGCGACGTTCTTGACCACCTTGCCGCCCGAGTGGGCGACGGTGCCGTCGGCCAGCACGACGGTGATGCCGATGAGCAGGTCGCGGGCGGTGCCGTACCGGAAGGCGCGGGGCCCGGCCGTCGCGGTGGCGAGGGTGCCGCCCACGGTGGCGCCCGCCACCGGGACGTCGAGCGCCAGCTCCTGACCCCGCGCGGCGAGGACGTCGGCGAGCGCGTCCATGGTGACGCCCGCCTGCGCCTTCGCCACCAGGTCGCCGGAGGCGTGCTCGACCACCCGGTTGAGACAGCAGGTGTCGAGCAGCACGTCGCACCGCTCGGGCGGCGGCCCCCAGTGCAGCTTGGAGCCCCCGCCGACGGGCACGACCGCGAGGTCGTCCGCGGCGGCCGCCTTCAGGACGGCGGCGACCTCCTCGGTCGTCTCAGGCAGCGCGACCCAGCGCGGGCGTACGCCCGCCACCTCGTCGCCGCGGTCCGCCTGCCTGACGGTGACCCCGCTCGGCATCACCACTGCTCCGCCTTTCCCGACTCGACCAGCGGGTGCACGCCCTTGCGCACGCCCGGCACCTCCCCGCACAGGCGCGGCGTGGGGAACACCTTGCCCGGGTTCGACAGCCCGCGCGGGTCGAAGGCGCACCTGACCAGCTGCATGGTGTCGAGATCCTCCGGCGAGAACATCCGCGGCATGTACCTGGCCTTGTCGACGCCGACGCCGTGCTCGCCGGTGATCGAGCCGCCGTGCTCGATGCACAGGTCGAGGATCCGGCCCGAGACGATCTCGGCCCGCTCTCCCGCCCCGGGCTCGGCGTCGTCGAACAGCACCAGCGGGTGCAGGTTGCCATCTCCGGCGTGGAAGACGTTGGCGACCTTGATGCCGTGCTCGCGGGAGAGCCTGTCGATGCCGGCCAGCACCTCGGGCAGCGCCGTGCGCGGCACCACCCCGTCCTGCACGATGTAGGCGGGGCTGATGCGCCCGACGGCGGCGAACGCCGACCGGCGGCCCTTCCAGATGGCCGCCCGCTCCTCGGGCCCCGCGGCCACCCGCAGCTCGAAGGCGCCCGAACAGATCTTCTCCAGCTGCTCGAACTGCCTGTCGACCTCCACCTGCGGCCCGTCCAGCTCCACGATCAGCACCGCGCCCGCGCCCTCCGGGTAGCGGCAGGCCACGGCGGCCTCGGCGGCGGCGATGGCCAGCGCGTCCATCATCTCGATCGCGGCCGGCACGATGCCCGCCGCGATGATCGCCGAGACCGCCTCCCCGCCGCGCTCGATGCCGTCGAAGGCGGCCAGCACCGTGGTCACGGTCTCGGGGGCGCGGCTGAGCCGTACGGTGACCTTGGTCGTGATCCCCAGCGTGCCCTCCGAGCCGATGAACGCGCCGAGCAGGTCGTAGCCGGGGTCACGGCGGTCCAGCACCACGATGTCGCCGTCGGGCGTGACGATCTCGCAGGCCTCGACGTGGTTGACGGTGAAGCCGTACTTCAGGCAGTGCGCGCCGCCGGAGTTCTCCGCCACGTTGCCGCCGATCGAGCAGATCTGCTGGCTGGAGGGGTCGGGCGCGTAGTAGTAGCCCTGGTCGCGGACCGCCTCCGTGATCGCCAGGTTCGTCACGCCCGGCTCCACGACCGCCCGGCGGTTGGGCAGGTCGATCTCGAGGACGGCGCGCATCCTCGAGGTGACGATCAGCACGCCGTCGGTGCGGGGGAGCGCGCCGCCGGACAGGCCGGTGCCCGAGCCGCGCGCCACGAACGGCACGCCGTGCTCGTTGCACAGCCTGACCACCGCCGCGATCTGCTCGGCGCTCTCCGGCAGGACGACGACGCCGGGCATGGCCCGGTGATAGGTGAGGCCGTCGCACTCGTAGGTGCGCAGCCGCACCGGGTCGGTGATCACCGAGTCCGCGGGCAGCAGCGCGCGCAGGTCCTCGGTGAGCGCGGTCGAGATCATGGTCACCTCCCCGGGACCGGTCGCCGACGCCGGCCCCGGTGCAGAAAGCTACGGCATGCGGGCATAAGCGGGGAGAGTGAGGAACTCGGCGAAGTCGTCGTCGAGCGCGACCTCCTTGAACAGCGCCTCCGCCTGGCCGTACAGGTGCTCGTCGTAGCCGGGCTCGGCGGCGATCCTGGCGAGCTCCTCCGCGATGATCCGCTCGACCAGCTCCTTGGTCACCGGCTGCCCGGTGTCGGCGAGCGTGATGCCGTTGTGGATCCACTGCCAGATCTGCGAGCGGGAGATCTCCGCGGTGGCGGCGTCCTCCATGAGGTTGTGGATCGCGACCGCGCCGAGCCCGCCCATCCAGGCGGCCAGGTAGCGCAGGGCGACGTCGACGTTGTTGCGCAGGCCGTTCTCTGTGATGTCGCCGGGGGTGGCGGAGACGTTGAGCAGGTCGGCGGCCGAGACCTCGACGTCCTCGCGCAGCCTGTCGAGCTGGTTGGGGCGGTCGCCGAGCACCGCGGTGAAGACATCGCGGCAGATCGGCACCAGGTCGGGGTGGGCCACCCACGAGCCGTCGAAGCCGTCGCCGGACTCCCGCGTCTTGTCGGCCCTGACCTTGTCCAGCGCCACGGCGTTGACCTCGGGGTCCCTGCGGCTGGGGATGAAGGCCGCCATGCCGCCGATGGCGTGGGCGCCGCGCTTGTGGCAGGTGCGCACGAGCAGTTCGGTGTAGGCGCGCATGAACGGGGCGGTCATCGTCACGGCGTTGCGCTCGGGCAGCAGGAACTCCCGGCCCCTGGTGCGGAACTTCTTGATGACGCTGAACAGGTAGTCCCAGCGTCCGGCGTTGAGCCCGGCGGAGTGGTCGCGCAGCTCGTAGAGGATCTCCTCCATCTCGAAGGCCGCCGGATAGGTCTCGATCAGGACGGTCGCCCTGATGGTGCCGTTGTCCAGGCCGAGGGCGCGCTGGGCGTGCACGAAGACGTCGTTCCAGAGGCGGGCCTCCAGGTGCGACTCCATCTTCGGCAGGTAGAAGTACGGGCCCTTGCCCTTGGCCAGCTGCCTGGAGGCGCAGTGGAAGAAGTACAGGCCGAAGTCGAACAGCGAGGCCGAGACCTGCTGACCGTCGACCAGGGCGTGCTTCTCGTCGAGGTGCCAGCCGCGCGGCCGCACGACGATCGTGGCCAGCTCCGCGTCGGGCTTGAGGGCGTAGCTCTTGCCGCCGGTCTCGAAGTCGATCACACGGTCGAGCGCGTCGCGCAGGTTGAGCTGCCCGCTGACGCAGTTGTCCCAGAGCGGGGAGTTGGCGTCCTCGAAGTCGGCCAGCCACACCTTGGCGCCGGAGTTGAGGGCGTTGATGGTCATCTTGCGGTCGACCGGCCCGGTGATCTCGACCCTGCGGTCCTCCAGGCCTGGGGCGGGCGGCGCGACCCGCCACTCGCCCTCCCTGACCTGCTTGGTCTCGGGCAGGAAGTCGAGCGTGCCGCCGGCCGCCAGCTCGGCCTGCCTGGCCTGCCGCGCCTCGAGGAGCTCCAGGCGCCTCGCGTCGAACTTCCGGTGGAGCTCCGCCACGAAGGCCAGCGCCTCCGGCGTGAGGATCTCCTCGAACCGGTCGTGCATGGGGCCGGTGATCTCCATAGGAGCCTCTTTCCGCATTGTGGAAAATAAGTTCTGGATTATGGAAGTGACGCTACTTCACAGGGTTGGTCCGGGACAAGGTAAGGGCGATCCCCGATGCTGCCTTTCCCATCGCCGGAGCAGCATGGAGACATGAGGACGAAAGGCCTGGTGGCTCTGGGTGCGCTGGTGTTGGCCACGACCGCGTTGACCGGCTGCGGCAGTGGATTCATGGCGATGAGCGGGCCCGCCGACGAGAAGACCGAGACCTACGAGGTGAAAGACAAGGTCGCGGTTCTGGACGTGATGAGCGGCGCCGGCGACATCGTGATCAACGAGACCGGCAGGACCGGGATCAAGGTCACCGAGAAGCAGCACTGGCGTGACCACGAGCCCGAGACCACGCACGAGGTGAAGGGCGACACCCTTGAACTGCGCTACAACTGCGCGCGCGGCGACAGCTGCTGGGTGGACTACACGATCGAGGTGCCGAAGGGCCTGCGGATCGCGGCCGAGGCCGGGTCGGGCGACGTCACGATGCGTTCCCTGACGGGCGAGGTCGAGGCCAAGGCGGGCTCGGGCACGATCGACGCCAACAACCTCGGCGGCAAGCGCGTCCTCGCGGAGACCGGCTCGGGCGGCGTCGAACTGAGGTTCACCAACCCGCCCGACAGCGTCGAGGCGCAGGCCGGCTCCGGCGACGTCACGCTCTACCTGCCCAACGTCCCCTACGACGTCGTCACCGAGGTCGGTTCCGGCGACGCCCAGGTGAAGGTGACCGACGACTCGAGCTCGCCGCGCAAGGTCAGCGTCCGCACGGGCTCGGGCGACGCGCGCGTCCTGCCTCGTTGACCGGTTCCGCAGTCTCGTCGACGTAGGCCTGCCTCGTTGATTAACCAGGTGACTGACCGGCCGGCCGTCGGGGATGATTCTGAGACATCCGAACGTTGCCTCCTAGAGATGACACGAATGCACAACGACTCCCGTACTCGCTACACGCGTGACTCCGCCGCCACCTTCGCCACCGACGACGTCGAGATCGGCGAGCTGGATCTGGAAGAGCGCCATGCGCTCCGCCGTGTGGCGGGCCTGTCCACCGAACTCCAGGACGTCACCGAGGTCGAGTACCGCCAGCTACGGCTGGAGCGGGTCGTCCTCGTGGGCGTGTGGACCTCAGGCACGGCGGCCGAGGCGGACAACTCGCTCCTGGAGCTCAAGCTCCTGGCCGAGACCGCCGGCTCGGAGGTCCTCGAGGGCCTCATCCAGCGGCGGCAGAGCCCCGATCCGGCCACCTACATCGGCTCGGGCAAGGCGCTCGAGCTGCGCGACGTGGTCGAGGCGACGGGCGCCGACACCGTGATCTGCGACGGCGAGCTGAGCCCCGGCCAGCTCCGCCAGCTCGAGGAAGTGGTGAAGGTCAAGGTCATCGACCGCACGGCGCTGATCCTCGACATCTTCGCCCAGCACGCCAAGAGCCGCGAGGGCAAGGCCCAGGTCGAGCTGGCCCAGCTGCAGTACCTGCTGCCGCGCCTGCGCGGCTGGGGCGGCAACCTGTCCAGGCAGGTCGGCGGTCGCGCCGCCGGCGGCGTGGGCATCGGCGGTCGCGGTCCCGGTGAGACCAAGATCGAGCTGGACCGGCGCCGCATCCGCGAGCGCATGGCCAAGCTCCGCCGCCAGATCGCCGGCATGTCCACCGCGCGCGAGACCATGCGCGCGCACCGCTCGGGCCGCGAGGTCCCGGCCGTCGCCATCGCCGGCTACACCAACGCGGGCAAGTCCTCGCTGCTCAACCGCGTCACCGGCGCGGGCGTGCTGGTCGAGGACGCGCTGTTCGCCACCCTCGACCCGACCGTGCGCAGGGCGCGCACGCCGGAGGGCAGGCTGTTCACGATCGCCGACACCGTCGGTTTCGTCCGGCTGCTGCCGACCCAGCTGGTCGAGGCGTTCCGCTCCACGCTGGAGGAGGTCGCCGACGCCGACCTGATCCTCCACGTCGTCGACGGCTCGCACCCCGACCCGGAGGGCCAGCTCAGCGCGGTCCGCCAGGTCTTCTCCGAGATCGACGGCGCGCTCGACGTGCCCGAGATCGTGGTGATCAACAAGGCCGACGCCGCCGACCAGGACGTGCTCGACAGGCTGGTCAGGGCCGAGCGCAACAGCGTCGTCGTCTCCGCCCGCACGGGCGAGGGGATCGGCGAGCTGACGGCCATGATCGAGAGTCAGCTGCCGGTGCTCGACCACGAGGTGTTCCTGCTCGTGCCGTACGGCAGGGGGGACCTGATCTCCCGCGCGCACACGGAGGGTGAGGTGATCTCCGTCGAGCACGTGGGCGACGGCACCGTCCTCCACGCTCGCGTGCCGTCGAGCCTCCTGCACGAACTGGTGGAGGTCGGCAAGCCCGTCGAACGGGTCTGAGCTGCGAGAATCGCGCGGGGATTCCCCGCGCGATTCTCACATTTTCGGGCAAAACCACGGTGGTCCTTGAACGTTTGGATTGCTACCATAAGTCAAGCCTTACCGACACTGATGGCGCGGGTATCGAGATGGCTGCTGCGAGTGATGTCACCTGCGGGGGCCGAAAGGGACGGACGGGGCCGAGCTGCTCCAAGAGGCGCAGACGCCGTTGTGATGCGCGGGCTTTCTTCCGAATAACCCTGTACAGCAAGCCGACCTGTGAAATAACGTAACTGAACTGAAATCGTCGGATCATGAGCCCGGCGACCGGTCACCGCACGAGCGCTGCGGATGAGAGCAGGAGACCCCCGATGTCGGCCGGACCCGGAGCGGACTCAGTGGGCGCGGTAGCCGCCGCTCGCTCTCCGCTGCCTGTGTGCGGGGTGGTGCGATGACCGTTCGGCTGCTCACCAACATCGGCCGCATGTGGACGGGCAACGACGTCATCAGCAATGCGGCCCTCCTCGTTCACAACGACCGCATCGCCTGGGTGGGCCGTGCGGCCGACCTCCCGCAGAGCGTCCCCGGCGTCGTCGACGACATCGTCGACGTCGACCAGGTCGAGAACCTCAGCGGCGCGCTCGTCACCCCCGGCCTGATCGACGCGCACACCCACCCCGTCTACGCCGGCAACCGCTACGCCGAGATGGCCATGCGCTCCAGCGGCTCCTCCGCCTCGGCGATCAACGCGGCGGGCGGCGGCATCGGCTCCACCGTCACCGTGACCCGCGGCACCGACCCGTGGACGCTGTGCAACGGCGTGCGCGAGCGGCTGCGCTCCTGGCTGCTCAGCGGCACCACCACCGTCGAGGCCAAGACCGGCTACCACCTCACCCGCGACGGCGAGCTGGCCGACGTGCGGCTCCTGCGCGAGCTGGAGAAGGAACCGATGATGCCGCGCGTGCACGTCACCTTCCTGGCCGCGCACGTCGTGCCGCCCGAATACTTCGGCCGCCAGCGCGACTACGTCGAGGCCGTGGGCGCGTGGTGCGCCGACGCGGCCGCGGCCGGCGCCGACAGCGTCGACGTCTACTGCGACGAGGGCCACTTCACCACCGAGGAGTCGCGCTGGGTGCTGGCCTCGGGCCGCAACGTCGGGCTGCTGCCGCGCGTCCACGCCGGCGCCTTCAGCCGCCGCGGCGCCGTCCAGCTGGCCGCCGAGCTCGGCTGCGCCTCCGCCGACCTGCTCCACCACACCTCCGACGAGGACATCGCGGTCCTGTCCCGCTACGGCGTGCCCGCCGTGCTCTGCCCCGCCACCGCGATGCAGCGCGGCAGCCTCCCGCCGGTCCGCCGCATGATCTCCCAGGGCGTCACCATCGCGCTCGGCAGCGACCACAACCCCGGCCACTGCGGCATCACCTCCATGTCGCTGGTCATCAGCCTGGCCGTGGCGGCGTTCGGCATGAGCGTCGGCGACGCGCTGCGGGCGGCCACGCTCGGCGGCGCCACCGTGCTCGGCGCCCCCGACAGGGGCGTGCTGGCGCCCGGACGGCTGGCCGACATCGTGCAGTGGGACGCCGACCACGAGGGCGCCTTCGCCTGGTCCTTCGGGCTGAAGCCGCGCCGGGTCTGGCGGGGCGGCACGCCGGTCCAGTAGCTACTCTCTGGGTATGCCGCCCCCCGTCGCGATCGTCACCGACTCCACGGCCTACCTGCCCGCCGTTCCGCCCGGGGTGACGGTGGTGCCGCTCCAGGTGATCGTGGGCGGCCGGCCGTACGACGAGGGCACGCAGACCGGCATCGGCGAGTGGACTCCCGTGACCACCTCCCGGCCCGCGCCCCACCGCTTCGCCGCCGCCTACGCGGCGGCCTTCGCCGCCGGCACCCCTGGGGTCGTCTCCGTGCACCTGTCCGGCGACCTGTCCGGTACGGCCGAGGCGGCCAGGCTCGCCGCCGAGGAGGCTGCAGGGCCGGTCCAGGTGGTCGACAGCAGGTCCATCGCCATGGGGCTGGGCTTCCCCGTCCTGGCCGCGGCCAGGGCCGCCGCGGCGGGGCGGCCCCTCGACGAGGTCGCGCAGGTGGCCGCCAGGTCGGCCGCGCGCACCCAGACGTACTTCTACGTCGACACGCTGGAGTACCTGCGCCGCGGCGGACGCATCGGAGCCGCGGCCACACTGGTCGGCTCGGCGCTGGCGATCAAACCGCTGCTGCACCTGCAGGGCGGCCGGATCGTGCCGCTGGAGAAGGTCCGGACGGCGACGCGGGCCATCGCCCGGCTGGAGGACCTGGCGTTGCAGACGGCCGGGACCGAGCCGGTGGACGTGGCCGTCCAGCACCTGTCGGCCCAGGGACGCGCGGAGGCGCTGGCCGAGCGGCTGACGAAGCGGCTGCAGCGGCTGGTACGGATGAGCGTGGTCGAGGTGGGAGCGGTGATCGGGGTCCACGTGGGGCCGGGCGCGCTGGGCATCACGGTGTCGCCCACCTCGTAACCGAGGCCGTCCCCGGCCTGGTTGCGCCGGGGTTTTCTGCTTTGTGACACGGGTGTGTGGCGGCGTTGGGCGGTTCGGCCGGGTTATGTCCAGCCGCCCCGCCGTCTGACCCGGCCGCACAGCGGCGTTCGTCTCCTCGACCTGCGTTTCCAGACGTCCCGCCGTCTGATCCGGAACCCGCGGGCGTTCGGCCTCTCGGCCTGCGGTTCCAGACGTCCTGTCGTCTGATCCGGAGCGCCCGCAGGCGTTCGGCCTCTCGGCCTGGTTGTCCACAGGCGTCTCGACTCACTGACCCTGTTGTCCACAGAAGCAGGTTCGGTGAGCGGCTTGAGGGCGTGTCGGCCATACCTTCTCGAGTTGTGCGGAACTCGGAGGAGAACGTTGAGCGGGCAGTGGCCGCACGCCGGCTACGGCGGGCCACCTCGATGCCCTCCTCCGGCATGCGCGTCCCTCAGAGCCGCGCGGGAACCGCGCTACCCTCAGCCGGCATCCCACCCACCCCTTCGGACCCTTCGGGCTCTCGTCAGGCGGCGGGCCTCGCCCTGCCTTCCTCTGCCACTCCCGACTCCAGCCCCGGCGTTGTGGCGTCCACCGAACCCATCGGCCCCAGGGGCGATGTCCTGCTACACCCGGGTGCCTTCGCGCCACCCGCGCCTGGCGATGTCCTGGCCTCTGCCTCTGTCCCAGGCCGGACACCTGGCGACGCTCCGCCCTCAGCGGCCCGCCTTGCCCCTCACCGAGCAACGAACGACACCGAGCCGATCGCTGCCCCCTTCGGCCGCCACCGAGCAACCAGAGGCGCCGATCTGGCCTCAGCGTTCTCGGAGCCGGGCGGAGCACGCAATGACGCCGGGCCTGTTCCTGCCGTCGGTGGCCACCCTAGGACAGCGGGTGACGCGCTGCCCTCCGTGGCCGCCGTCGGCCTCCACCGCCCAGTGGGAGATGCCGGTCTGGCCTCGGCCGCCTTCGACGCGCGCGGGGCGCGTGGTGATGCAGGGCCGCTTCCTGCCCTCGGTGGGCACTCTCGGGGGGCGGGTGACGCTTCGCCTCCCGTGGCCGCCGTCGGCCCCCACCGCCCGGTGAGAGATGCCGGTCTGGCCTCGGCCGCCTTCGACGCGCGCGGGGCGCGTGGCGATGTCGGGCCGCTTCCTGCCCCCGTCGATCACCACCGGCCACAGCGAGTCGCCGATCTGACCACGGTGTCCGTCAACCCGCGCCAGTCAGGCGGCGTTGTCGAGTCAATCGCTGTCCCCTTTGGCCGCCGGCGGACAGCCGGCGATGTTGATCTAGCCGGGGTCTCCATCGACCAGCGCGCGGCAGACCGGGATGGTGAGTCAACCGCCACCTTCGCCTCCCACCGGAAGCCGTTTGATGCCCAACTCACCGCACATGGCACCCCAGCCACCCCTGGTCTCCACCACGCGAGCGGCGACGACCGGCACTACTTGCACCCCGCGGTCTTCTCGCTCTCAGCACCGGACGACCGCCTCTCGGCACCGGACGACCGCCTCTCGGCACCGGACGACCGTCTCTCGGCACCGGACGACCGTCTCTCGGCACCGGACGACCGCCTCTCGGCACCGGACGACCGCCTCTCGGCACCGGACGGCCGCCTCTCGGCACCGGACGACAACCCGCATCCACGGGAGAAGCCGGCCGATGCCCGGGTGCACCCCTACGACCGCCGAGTCGTCCGCCGGCCGAGCGGCAGAACACCGGATGACCTCACCATCCCCGCCCCCGAGCAGACCGACGAGTTCCTTCACTCACCCGCCACCGTCGACCGCGGACACCACAACGACTGGGATCCCGCCCCACGAATGGGCCAGACCAACTCTGACAGCATCTCCCCGCCCGTCCCGTCCTCTTTCGCCGCCTTCCGCGCCGCCGTCACCGCGCAGGCACCCGCCCTCGACCCCGGGCGTCCGGGCCTGCGCGTCCTCCTCGTTCTCGGTCTCATCGCCGCCGTCGCCGGCGGGATCTACGCCTGGCGTTCCAGCCCCACCCCGGAACCCCTCGCCGCCCCACCCCCGATCAGCGGCTCCGCCGCGCCCCCGGCCGCCGTCGTCAGCCCCACGCCCACCTCGTCGGTCCTGGTCCACGTCACGGGCAAGGTACGCAAGCCCGGTGTCTACACCCTCCCCGGCGGCTCGCGTGTCGCCGACGCCGTCGAGGCGGCGGGCGGCGCACGTACCGACACCGCTACCGCGTCGGTCAACCTCGCCAGACGCCTGGTCGACGGCGAACAGATCGTCGTCGGCGCCCCGGGCGGCGTCAGCCAGGGCGGCACGGTCGCCGCCCCACCCGGCTCGGACCTGCTCGACCTGAACACCGCCACCCCCGACCAGTTGGAGCAGTTACCAGGAGTGGGCGAGGTGCTCGCCGCCAGGATCGCCGAGTTCCGTGCGACCCACGGCGGATTCCGCAGCGTCGACCAGCTGCAGGAGGTAACCGGCATCGGCGAGAGAAAGTACGCCGACTTGAAAGACAAGGTCCGTGTCTGACGCCGTTCGGGCGGCCCGGAGGTGACGAAACGACATGCCGCCATCGAAATGGACCGCGCTGTGGTCGCCAGTCCAGAGCGCTCAAAACGGCCAGCCGGCAAGGAGGCCCCATGAAGATTCAGCCCTCCAGCCAGAGGACCCCCGTCCTGAAAGGTCAGCCACCTTCTCGGTGGTCCTGGTCCCGCCCGCGCTCGCCTCCTGGGCGACCGCACTGGTCCTCTTGGGCTGCCCCGCACCGGTGGGCTGGGCCTGCGCGGTGGCCGCCGCGCTGGGCGCCGCGGCGATTCCTCTCACTGTTGCCTTCCTGCGCACCCACCGGCGTCCGCACCTCAACGACGTCGCCAGGATCGAGCACGCACAACACCCCCGCATTGGCCAGTCAGAGGGCGCACAGCGTCAGCCCCTTGCCTCGCCAGAGCTCCTACAACACCGGCCTCTGGGTTCACCACAGGGCGTACAGCATCAGCCCCTTGGTTTGCCGGAGCATGGACCACACCCACCTCTGGGTCCGTCAAAGGGCGCTCAACGCCTTGGTCCGCCAGTTCAGCGCCATGTCGGCGATCGACACACCCTCTTCACCCTCGCCCGGCAACTCTGGACGCGCCGGACCCGCCAGCCGGCGAACCACCGCCACAGGAAGGACCCCCAGCGCATCTGGATGAATGTCGCCATCGCCGTCCTTGGCTGCGTCGCCGCCACCAGTGCCGGTGTCGCCTTCCGGGTGCACGCCGTCACCACCGGCCCGGTGGCCGAGCTCGCCGCGAAGGAGGCGACCGTCCACGCCGACATCGTGCTCACCGGTGATCCCCGCGTGCGACGTGCCAAAGCAGCCTTCCACGGCGACAGTGTGGTGGTCGAGGCCACGATCGAATCCCTCGACACCCCGGCAGGACGGCTCGCCGTCCACAGCCCTGTCGTGGTGTTCGGATCGGGCGGCGCGTGGCGGCCGCTTCTGCCCAGCCAGCGCCTGCGCGTGACGGGCAGGCTGGGCACCGCCGAACCGGGCGAGCTGGTCGGCGCCGTGCTGCTCGTCCGGGGCCCGCCGGTGGTCCTGTCCGCGCCATCGACCCTGCAGACAGTTGCCGGTGACCTGCGTGCGGCCCTGCGACGTGCGACGGACGTGCTGCCGCCCGACCAGCGTGGCCTGCTTCCCGGGCTCGTCGTGGGTGACGAGTCGCGCATGGACCCGAACGTCAGCGCCGACTTCAAGGACGCCGGGCTCAGCCACCTGACCGCTGTCAGCGGAGCCAATCTCGCGATCATGTCGGGCGCGGTGGTGGCGCTGTCCCGGCTCGCCGGGATGCCGCTCGCCGTACGGGCGGGGCTGGCGGCGGTCGCCATGCTCGCGTTCGCGGTCGTGGCCCGCCCTTCGCCGAGCGTGTTGCGGGCGCTGCTGATGGGGCTGGTCGGAGCGGTCGCCCTGGGCACCGGTCGCGCGCGGGACGGCGTCGCGGCACTGGCGGGCACCGTGCTGCTGTTGATCATGTTCGATCCCGGTCTGGCCCGCGAGTACGGCTTCGCGCTGTCGGTCTGCGCCACGGGCGGCATCCTGCTGCTCGCCCCCCGCTGGCGAGACCGGCTGTCGGCCAGGATGCCGCGCTGGGCCGCCGAGGCCGTGGCCGTACCGGCGGCGGCGCAGGCGGCGGTGACCCCCGTGCTGGTGCTCATGGCCGGGCAGGTGCAGCTGGCCGCGGTTCCGGCCAACCTGCTGGCGGGGCCCGCGGTGGCACCGGCGACCGTGATCGGGTTCGCGGCGACGCTGGTGGCGCCCGTCTCGATGGAGTTGGCGCGGCTCCTCGTGCTCCCCGCGGGCTACGCGGTCGGCTGGATCATCGCCGTGGCCGAGCACGCCGCCCGGCTTCCACTGGCCGAACTGCCGTGGCCGGGCGGCCTCGCCGGGCTGCTGCTGCTCGGTGGGGCCGCCGCGGTGGCCATACCGCTGCTGCGGCGCGCGGGGACGCGCAGCATCGTCCTGGTCATGGGTACGGCGGGCCTGGCCGCCGTACTCGTGGCCGGGCCGGTGATCGCCCCGTGGCCGCCGCCGCGCTGGCTGTTCGTGGCATGCGACGTCGGGCAGGGCGACGCTCTCGCGGTCGCCGCGGGCCAGGGACGAGCCGTCGTCGTCGACACCGGACCTGATCCCACCCTGGTCGACCGCTGCCTGCGCGACCTGGCGGTCCGGGAGATACCGCTCCTCATCCTCACCCATCCGCACCGCGACCACGTCGGAGGTCTCGACGGCGTCTTCAGATCGGGACGGCGCGTCGGCGCGGTCATCGTCAGCCCCGGTCGCGCTCCGGTCGGCGAGTCCGCCCGCATCTCGAGGGACCTCAGCAGGCGCCGCATCCCCGAATGGGTCGCGGCACCGGGCGCCCGCTGGCGGTTCGGCCCCTCCGAGCTGAACGTGCTCGGCCCCGCTCCTGGCTCCCTGCTCAGCGGGCCGGGCGAAGGGAGCGTGATCAACAACGAGAGCGTGGTTCTCCTCGTGCGCTGGGCGGCGGGCTCCATGCTGCTCAGCGGCGACGTCGAGACGGAGGCGCAGGTGCAGCTGCTGCGAGCGGGACTGCCGCGCGCCGACCTCATCAAGGTCCCCCACCACGGTTCGGTACGGCAGGACCCTCGCTTCCTCGCGGCCATCGGAGCGAGGGCGGCGTTGATCAGCGTGGGGTCGGACAACGGGTACGGGCATCCGTCCCCGCGCACGGTGGGGTTGCTGCATCGGCTCGGCATGCGCGTCCACCGGACCGACCAGTCGGGCGCCCTGGCGGTCATCGACCAGTCGGGCCGCCTCGCGGTGGTGTCCAAGGGGCGGCCCGATGGATGACCTGCGGCTTCTGCTAGATCCAGGTCTCGTGGAGGTGCCGCCAGCGCAGGCCGTGAGGAGCGGCGGCGTCACGGACGAGGACCACCGTGGCACGGCGGTCGCGCGGATCGGGTCCGAGGTGGTGCTCGTCGTAGGTGGCGACCACCACGGTCCCGGCCTCGGCCACCACCGTGACGTTCCGGATCTCGATCGTGAGGGCGGGCGCGGCGCCGTGCGCGGGTTCGATCATGGCCAGCAGGTGAGGCATGGTCAGCGTCTCGCCGTCCGGGGTGACGAAGGTGAAGTCGGGTGTGTGGGCGGAGGTGAAGGCGTCGAGGTCGGTGCGCGGGCCACGTCCGGTGAGCCAGCGTTCGATGACCTCGTGATGGCGCTCGACCTCGGCTCTGGCCGCCTCCAGGGTCGCTTCCAGGCGGAGTGCGGAGGAGGTGAGGTCCGGGGTCGTGTCGGATTCCATGCTGGTCTCGGCTTTCGCGGTAGTGGGTCAGTTGATCTTCATGAGCGGGTCGCCCGTCGCGGTAGAGGCGCTGATGGGCAGGTTGGTCAGCAAAAGGAGCAGGCAGGGGCCACAGGACGGGGACGTGGTCAGCAGGGCGGCGGGCGTCCCTGGGGCGGCGTCTCGAAACGTGGGGTTTCGAAGTGCGATGTCCTGAAGCGCAGGGTCCCCGGCCGCCTCCACACCCGTCTTGGTCTCCGCGCAGGGCGGTTGCATGTGCCTGTCGTACTCAGGAGTGGGGCGGCCGGACGTTCCCGCAGCCGCGGGTGGCAGTGTGCAGTGGTCTCCTCCTCCGCAGACCCAGTGACAAGGAGCGCAGCGGTCTCATCCTCCGCATACCCGGTGACAACCCGTCGAAGAGAGCGGAGGGAGCGGCGGTCAGGGGGCGAGGTCGTGCCAGGGGCGGGCGGCGATCCAGTCGTGGAGCCGGGTGAGGCGGATGCCGAGGGCGGCTTCGAGTTCGGCGGGGTTGAGGCCGTAGACGTCGCCGTCGTTCTCCGCGACCCAGCGGTAGGTCCCGGCGACGCCTTCCGCGGTGGATGCTCCGAGCGCGTGGGTCAGGGCCTTCTCGAACTCGTCGACGTCCTGGGCGACGAACCGGACGGGACGGCCGAGGACCGTGGCGAAGGCGGCGGCGAGCATCGGCCCGGTCACCACGTCGGGGCCTCCGATGTCGAGGGTGAGGGCGGATGGGGTGGTCAGTGGTTGGGTGAGGGCGGCGACGGTGGCGGTGGCGAGGTCGTCGTGGCTGAGCCAGGCGACTCGGGCATGGACCGGCAACGGGTAGCGCAGTTCGCCCTCGTGGACGAGTGGCCCCGCCACCCACGGCGCGCACAGATTGTCCAGGTACACCGGCGGACGCAGCACCACGGTGGGCACCCCGCTCGCCGCCAGGGTCGCCGCCGCCGTCCGGCGCGTCTCGAAGGCCGCCACCGTCGTCGGCTCGGAAGGGATGCGGGTGCCGGTGTTCAGGACCAGCCGGCGCACGCCCGCCTCGGCCGCCGCCGTGGCGATGTTGCGCACGTACGAGTCCACGACCGGGGCCGAGTACACCATGGGCAGCATCACGCTGGCGTGCGTCACCCCGTCGAACGCGGCCCGTACGGCGGAGGCGTCGGCGAGGTCGCCGATCACCGGCTTCACGCCGTCGGGCAGGCCCGCGCCCGTTCTGGTAAGTCCGATCACCGAATGTCCCGAACCGACGAGACGTCGAGCCACCGCGCCGCCCTGGGCTCCGCTGGCACCGATCACGAGAATGTTCATGCCGTCCAGCCTGCTGATCACTGTGGCTACGATCGATAAAGGCAAGTCTTCAAAGCTTTAAGGATCGTCCGTGAATGAGGATCTGCTGAGCGAGCTGCTGACGCCGCTGCGGCTGCACGGCGTCTTCCACAGCCGGTGGTCGGCGCGCGCCCCCTGGGGGATCGCCGGCAAGCGCGAGCACTGCGCGCTGCTCCACTACGTCCAGGAGGGCGAGTGCACGGTGGAGATGCCTGAACTGCCCGAGCCGGTACGGCTGCGCGCGGGCGACCTGGCCGTCTTCCCGCATGGCGCCGCCCATCGCCTGACTGATCGGCCGGGCAGCGCGACCGTGCCGCTCGCCGCGGTGCTGCCCCAGCGGGAGCCCGGCGGTGCCCGCACGGTGGAGATCGACGGTCCCGGCGCCGCCACGACGATGCTGTGCGGCGGCCTGCACTACGACGGGGCCGCCGCCGCGCCGCTGTACCAGGCGCTGCCACCGGTGCTCGTCCTGGACAGGAAGCTGCTCGAAAGCCAGCCGCTGCTGTCGGGCACACTCGACCTCCTGGCGGCGGAGTGGCAGGGCGGTGAGCCCGGCGGGGTGCTGGTGGCGTTGCGGGCGTTCGAGCTCGTGTTCGTGCTGGCGCTGCGGGTGGCGTTGCGCGATCTCGACAAGCCGGTGCTCCATGCTCTGCGGCATCCGGGGATCAGCCGGGCGCTGCTGGCCGTGCAGACGAGGTTCGCCGAGCCGTGGACTCTGGCGTCGCTGGCGGGGGAGGCGGGGCTGTCACGATCGGCGTTCGCGGCGAGCTTCCGTGAGCTGGTGGGGGAGGCGCCGATGCGGCATCTGATGGCGCGCCGGATGCAGGAGGCCTCCCGGCTGCTGAAGGAGTCGGCGTTGCCGCAGAGCCGGATCGCCGAGCGGGTCGGCTATCAGTCGGAAGTGGGCTTCCACCTGGCCTTTCGTCAGTGGTGCGGGCAGACGCCGGGGGAGTACAGGCGTTCGGGAGGGGCGCCGCCGGTCGCGCGCTGACCGTGGCCAGGCGGCGGTCCGGCGGCGGCGGTCCGGTGGCGGAGGCGGGCGCGGTTGGGCTCGGGTCGGCTTGGTGGTGGAGGCGGTCGGCGACTGGTGGCCGAGACCTGCGTGGCGGTGGCGGGCGCGGTTGGGCTGGGGTCGGCTCGACGGCGAAGGCGGTCGGGGACCGGTGGTTTGGCGGTGTGGGTCGGGGAGGTGCGGAGTGGGTGTGGTGGCGGGCGCCGGTTGGGCTCGGGTCGGCTCGGTGGTGGAGGCGGTCGGCGACTGGTGGCCGAGACCTGCGTGGCGGTGGCGGGCTCGGTCGGGCTTGGGTCGGCTCGACGGCGAGGCGGTCGGCGACTGGTGGTTTGGCGGTGTGGGTCGGGGAGGTGCGGAGTGGGTGCGGGAGGCTCCTGGACTGGTGTCGCTCGCTGGTGGAGGGGCGGGTGGGGATGGAACGGCGGGGCGGGCGGTCGGTCGGGTTGGCAGGCCGAGGCGTCGGGCCAAGGGGGTCGGGCCAAGGGGGTCGGGTCAAGGGGGTCGGGTCAAGGGGGTCGGGCCATGGGGAGGGTGGTGTTGGCGGGTCGGCGTTACGGGGGCCGGCCCCGTGGGCCCGCAGTAGCGTGATGGACGGGCGGTCACCGGTGACCGCGGTGGCCTATCGGGTGCTTGCCGTACAGGAGAATTGACCGCATGGTGACGTTGGTCGTCGGGGACGAGGAACTGCTGGCCGAGCGGGCGGTCGGCGCCGTAGTCGGCGCCGTGAAGGCGCAGGGCGCGGGCGCGGAGGTGCACGATCTGGTCGGCGGCAAGGTCGAGCCCGGTGAGCTGACGCGCCTAACCTCGCCCTCGCTGTTCGGCGACAGGTCGGTGGTGGTCATCAGGTCCGCGCAGGACCTGTCCAAGGAAGTGATCACCGAGGTCGTCGGCTACGCCAAGAACCCGGGCGACGACACCGTCCTGGTGCTGGTGCATCCGGGGGGTGCCAAGGGCAAGGCGCTGGTCGACGGCATCAAGAAGACCAAGGCCGAGGTCGTCACCGTCAGCAAGCTGACCAAGCCCGCCGAGCGGCTCGACTTCATCAAGAGCGAGATCAAGCGGGCGGGCCGGACGATCACCGGGGACGCCGCCCAGGCGCTGCTCGACGCGGTGGGCAACGATCTGCGCGAGCTGGCCGCGGCCTGTAGCCAGCTGGTGTTCGACACCGAGGGCAAGAGCATCGACCTGAACGCCGTCGCCCGCTACCACAAGGGCCGGGCCGAGGTGAGCGGGTTCACGGTGGCGGACTCGGCGGTCGAGGGCCGCCTGGCGGATGCGTTGGAGCAGGTGCGCTGGGCGTTGAGCACGGGGGTCGCGCCGGTGCTGCTGGTCAGCGCGCTGGCCAGGTCGTTGCGGTCGCTGGCCAAGGTGGGCGGGGCGGGGCGCAACGTGCAGGCCGCGCAGCTCGGGATGGCCCCGTGGCAGATCAACAATGCCAAGCGGCAGCTCCGGGGGTGGGGTCCCGAGGGGCTGGCGGCGGCGCTGATGGCGGTCGCCGCGGCCGACGAGCAGGTCAAGGGCGGTGGTGCCGACCCGGCCTACGCGCTCGAGCACGCCATCCAGACGATCGTCGCCGCCAGGAACGGCCGCTGAACGGCGCGCCCGGCCGTTGAGCGGCGCGTCCGGCTGTTGAGCGGCGCGTCCGGCCGTTGCAGGTCGGCGGCTGTCCGGGTCCGGCCGGACGGTGGGGCGGGTCCCGCCCAGGCGAGCGGTCTCTCGGGCCGCGCGTCGTCGGCGTCGCGCGCCGGATTCGGGATCACTCGGTCCGATCCGGCTCACCCGGGCCGGGTTCGTGTCATGCGGGCGGGCCGCTGAGTCCAAGGCTTTCGGCCTGTGTCGCCAAAAGCGGTGGGTCGGGGTCGGGGTTGGTGTCTGGCGGGGCGGTGGGTCGGGGTCGGGGTTGGTGTCTGGCGGGGCGGTGGGCCGGGGTCGAGGTTGGTGTCCGTCAGGCGGTAGGCCGGGGTCGAATCGAGGTTCGGTGGTCAGGCGGCTGGCCGGGGTTGATGTTTCGTGCCGTCACGATCATGGACCGGGGGGCGGGTGTCCCGGTGTCAGCCTCGGGCTGATTCCACGCTGGTCAGGAGGCGCTTGAGGAGCCCGTCGAGGACCTCCTGTTCGTCCGGCTCCAGGACGGCGACCATCGCCTTCTCCGCTCTCGCTCTGACCTGCATCGCCGCCGACCACAGCTCGTGCCCCTTGTCCGTCAGCGCCACGTCGACCCTGCGCCGGTCCTCCTCGCTGCGGATCCGGCGCACCAGCTCGGCCTTCTCCAGCGTGTCGATGCGTCCGGTCATCCCCGCGGGTGACAGCATCAGCTCGCCCGCCAGCTCGGACGGCGTGGCCTGCCGGGAGTCGCGGGAGGCCAGCCGGTGCAGCGTCTCGAACTCGAAGTCCTGCATCCCGACCTCGGCCAGCGCCGCCTCCTTGGCGAGGCGGACGTGCTTCACCAGCAGCTGCATCCGCGTGATGATCGCCTCCGCTCGCTCGTCGTAGGGCGCCTTGCCGTGCCAGCGCGCCAGATGCTTGTCGACAGAATCATACGTTGACGAAACATTCGCTGGCGAACTATTCTCCCGTCCCATGCTGACCAGACTAGTGATCGGCCGGGCGTTGTCCGCGCTGGCGACCGCGCTCATCCCGACGACGCTGACCCTCGTCGTGCTCAGGGTCACCGGCGACGCCGCGGACCTGGGCATCGTGCTGGCGTGCGAGCTGGTGCCGATGCTGGTGCTGCTGCCGTTCGGCGGCGTGCTCGCCGACCGCTTCCCGCCCGAGCGGGTCGCGCTGCTCGCTGACCTGACCAGGTGCGCCGCCCAGGCGGCGATCGGGGTGGAACTGCTGGCCGGTGTCGAGAGGATCGCCGACCTGGCAGTGCTCGCCGCGATCACGGGAGCGGCGGTGGCGTTCGGCACGCCTGCCGTACCCAGGCTGGTGGCCGCGACCGTGGAAGGACCGGCGCGGCTGCGCGCCAACGCGCGGATCAGCCTGGCCACCAGCCTGTCGGCCGTGGGCGCGCCCGCCCTCGCCGGGGCGCTCGTCCTGGGCGCGGGCCCCGGCTGGGCGTCGCTGGTCACCGCCGCGCTCTTCGCGGCCTCCGCCTTCACCCTGGGCGGCGTCCGTACGGCCACGGCCGCCCCCACCGGCAAGCACTCGCTGGCCAGGGGCTGGCAGGAGATCAGGCGCCGCCCGTGGTTCCTGGTCAGCGTCCTGGGCCACGGCGTGTGGCACTTCTGCGCGGGACTGTTCCTCACGCTCGGCCCGCTGATCACAGTCCGCGGTGGCGAGACGATGTGGGTGATCATCGTGCAGTGCGGCACGGTGGGCATGCTCGCGGGCGTGTTCGTCGCGCCCCGCCTGCCGGTCCGCAGCCCGCTCGTCGGCTGCGCGGTGGGCGCCTCGCTCTACGCCGTGCCGCTCGCGGCGCTCGCCGTGCCGCTGAACGGGTGGGCGGTGGCGGTGGCCTACGGCGTGGCGATGTTCGGGCTCGGCGTGCTCGTGCCGCTGTGGGAGACCGTGGTCGCCGACAGGATCCCGGTGGAGGCGCTGGGCAGGGTGCGCTCCTTCGACTCGCTGATCTCGTTCGCCAGCCGTCCGCTCGGCCTGGCCGTCGCCGCCCCGCTGGCCGGATGGGCCGGTACGGCGGTGCCGCTGTGGGTCGCGGCGGTCGCGGTGGCCGCGGCGAGCCTGAGCGTGCTGGCCGTACGGGAGGTCAGGACGCCTGCGCCGCGGCCTCTCGCAGCACCCCGTCGCTGATCTCCAGCACCCTGTCGGCCAGCGAGATCAGGCTCTGGTCGTGGGCGGCCACCAGCGCGGTGACGCCCTCGCTGCGCACCAGCGCCCTGATCAGCTGCATGATCTGCCGCCCGGTCTGCGAGTCGAGCTGACCCGTCGGCTCGTCGGCCACCAGCAGGCGCGGCCGGTTGGCCAGCGACCTGGCGATCGCCACCCGCTGGCGCTGGCCGCCTGACAGCTCGTAGGGGCGCTGGTTGGCGTGCTGCTCGAGCCCGACCAGCGACAGCAGCACGCGCACCCGCTTGTCGCGTTCGTCGACGGGCGTGCGGGCCAGGCGCATCGGCACGCCGACGTTCTCGGCCGCCGACAGCACCGGGATCAGGCCGAACGACTGGAAAACGAAACCCACCACGTCCCTGCGCAGCGCCAGCAGCCGGTCCTCGGGAAGCGAGGTGACCTCCTGCCCCGCCACCACCACGCGTCCGGCGTCGGGCCGGTCCAGCCCGCCGATCTGGTTCAGCAGCGTGGTCTTGCCCGAACCCGACCTGCCGGTGATCGCCACCAGCTCGCCGGGAAAGGCCGCGAACGAGACCTCGCGCAGCGCGACGACCTCCTTGGGCCCCGTCCGGTAGACCTTGCGCAGACCCTCCACGACCACCAGCGGCTCAGCGCTCATCCGCGGGCTCCTCACGCGACGGCCACACCCCGATGTGGTCGGACTCCAGCTCGAGGCGCACCCTGCGCTCCATGTCGAGGGCGCTCATGAAGTCGCGCGGCAGCTGCAGCCTGCCCGCGCGGTCGAGGACGGCGTACTCCTCGGCGATGATCTGACCCTCGGCGCCCTCGCGGCGCAGCGTCTCGCTGCTGGTACGGCCGTCGCGGATGCCGATCGTCCGGTCGACCTGCTCGGAGACCAGCGCGTCGTGCGTCACGATGACCACGGTGACGCCGAGCTCGCGGTTGGCCCTGCGCAGCGCGTCGAACACCTCCTCGGAGGTCTCGCTGTCGAGTTCGCCGGTCGGCTCGTCGGCCAGGATGAGCTGCGGCGAGTTGGCCAGCGCCACGGCGATCGCGACGCGCTGCTGCTCGCCGCCCGACATCTCCGACGGCTTCCTCCCCGCGCAGGAGCCGACGCCCAGCAGGGTCAGCAGTTCCATCGCCCGGTTCCTGTCCTTGGTGCCCGCGAGCTTCATGGGCAGCTCGACGTTCTCCCGCGCGGTCAGGTAGGGGAGCAGGTTGCGCGCGGTCTGCTGCCAGATGAAGCCGACCACCTCGCGCCGGTAGCGCAGCCGGTCCTTGGCCGTCATCGACAGCAGGTCCATGCCCGCCACCCTGGCCACGCCGGCCGTCGGCACGTCGAGGCCCGACAGCACGTTCAGCAGCGTCGACTTGCCCGAGCCTGACGCGCCGACGATCGCGATCAGCTCGCCCTTCTGGATCAGCAGGTCGAGGCCCTGCAGGGCGACCACCTCGACACCCTCGGTCTTGTAGATGCGGACCAGGTTGTCGCAAACGATGTGCGCGTCGGCGCCGAAGACGGGGCGCTCCCGCGCGGCCCGCGCCTCGAGGTCGGAGATGGTGGGCGTGCTGGTCACCGGTCACCCTCTGGGGCGGAGCCGAGGGCTGCCTGGGCGATGATCGTAATCATGGGGAGATCTCCCGGACGGCCGTGAGAGCGGCGAGGACGGTGCTCTGTTGAACCCTCGGGGATGGTCATGGGTCACGGCAAGTGGATCTTCTCAATGGTGACACAGCCGAAACGCCGGGGTGATGTCCGAACTGTGACACATTCTCCATGCGGTCCGGATATTTCCTGGCATGGGGGACGCCGCAGGCGCACAGGCGCGGGGCCACCCGCGTGCGGCAGGCCGCAGGCGCGCGGGGCCTACGGCAGCTGCGGTCACCGGCGTGCGGCAGGCCGGGGGTATGCGGGCCCGCGGCAGGTCGCGGGCACACGAAAACGCCGCACCCCGTCATCCGGAGTGCGGCGTCGCTGGAGCGTCTGCGACTACTTGGCAGCCTGCAGCGCGGCGGCGCGCTGAGCGATCGCCGACTTGCGGTTGGCGGCCTGGTTCTTGTGGATGACGCCCTTGCTGGCGGCCTTGTCGAGCTGGCGGGCGGCGGCGCGCTGCAGCACCACGGCCTCGTCGACGTTGCCCTGCTCGGCGGCCTCGCGGAACTTGCGGATCGCCGTCTTCAGGGAAGACTTGACAGCCTTGTTGCGCAGACGAGCCTTCTCGTTCTGCTTGTTGCGCTTGATCTGGGACTTGATGTTCGCCACGAAGAAGCCTCGGTGAAGGTCAGGAATCGGATGGGGCGCGCGGGCTCGATGAGAGGGCGCGCCACACGCAGTTGAACAGGTTACCAATAATTCAGGTCGCCGCTCAAATCGACGACCTGCGCCTCACCAGCATACGGGCTGACTCCATGGACCTCACTCCTCACGGCCTCCCGGCGCGCCCACCTCGCCATTCTTTCCCGGCGAGGGCGCCGGCCGGGCCCAGTGGTCGGCGTACTCCTTCCAGTCCTGCTCCGTCGCCGCGAAGTCAACGTACAGCGCCAGCCCGAAGCCCTCCCGCCTGCCGTACGACGACAACGCCAAGCGGGCCGCCTCGCCCGCGAGTGCCACGCTCTCCGCCGCGTCGCCGTACGGCACGCCGTGGTCGTGGTAGGCGGGCGCGCCGACGAGTATCGACGTGGCGGCGGGGGTGAGGTCGAGCGCGAGACCCGCCTGCCGGACGACGTACCCGCCGTACAGCCACTGCAGCGGAAGGCCGGAGTCGTAGGTCATGATCGCCACCTGGTCCGTACGGCCGGCGACCTCCTGGTAGTAGCCCTGCGACCAGTACTTGTCGTGGCCGAGGATCGCCCGGGTCGCCGGCCGCATGAGCGGATAGGGCTCGATCTGGGGCGTCGAGACCGACAGCAGCCTGGTCAGCGGCCTGGTGCGGTCCAGCAGGTCGAGGAAGTCGGTGTCGCCGTCGCCGATCGGTTCGAAGTTGTAGTGGATGCCGTCGAACCCGAGGTCCATGATGTGCTTCGCCCCCGCCAGGACGCGGGCACGGGCGGCGGGGTCGTCGAGGTCGAGGCCGTTCTTGACGGCCTGCCCGAGCCAGGCCGAGACCCGTACGTCAGGCAGATGTTTCCGCCACCACTTCAGGAAATTTCCGGCATTGGGGTGCTTGGTGGGGTTGAGGCTGCCATCCCATTCGAAGGGGCCGGAATGAACGTAGACGTCCCTGATGCCGGTGCCGCGCAGCCGTACCGCCATCGCCTCCACGTCGCGCTCCGTGCGGCGGCCGTCGACCCACGCGTGCCCGAGCCACAGCGCATCGTTGCCCGTGCTCTTCGCCCAGGCCTCCGGTGCCCCGGTAAACTGGAGCCGAAGTGCCGTCGCCAGGAGGGCGGCGAGCGCGACCAAGACGGCCAGGGCCAGCGCCAGTACGCGCAGACCGTGGCGGATGACGGTTCGGGCAACCACCCGGGCATGTCACCATGAAAGACGCTTGACCTCAACCCTTGTCGAAACGGACTTCGGTGCGCAATCAGCCTGGCCAGACCGACCCCGCGTTGATCCGCAACTTCTGCATCATCGCGCACATCGACCATGGCAAGTCGACGCTTGCCGACCGGATGCTGCAGATCACCGGCGTGGTCGACGATCGCTCGATGCGCGCCCAGTACCTCGACAGGATGGACATCGAGCGCGAACGCGGCATCACGATCAAGTCGCAGGCCGTGCGGCTGCCGTGGAACGGCCACGTCCTCAACATGATCGACACGCCGGGCCACGTCGACTTCACCTACGAGGTCTCGCGGTCGCTGCAGGCGTGCGAGGGCGCGATCCTCCTGGTCGACGCCGCACAGGGCATCGAGGCGCAGACGCTGGCCAACCTCTACCTGGCCATGAACAACGATCTGCACATCATCCCGGTGCTCAACAAGATCGACCTGCCCGCCGCGCAGCCGGAGAAGTTCGCCGAGGAGCTCGCGGGGCTCATCGGCTGCGACCCCTCCGACGTGCTGAGGGTCTCGGGCAAGACAGGCGTCGGGGTGAAGGAGCTGCTCGACCACGTCGTGGAGACCGTTCCGGCCCCCGTGGGCGACGCCGACGCGGCGGCGCGCGCGCTGATCTTCGACTCGGTCTACGACACCTACAGGGGCGTCGTCACCTACGTCCGGGTCGTCGACGGCCACCTGGGCAAGCGCGAGCGCATCACCATGATGTCCACGCAGGCCACCCACGAGACGCTCGAGATCGGGGTGATCTCGCCCGAGCCGAAGGTGGCCGAGAAGGGGCTGGGCGTCGGCGAGGTCGGCTACCTCATCACCGGCGTGAAGGACGTGCGCCAGTCGCGCGTCGGCGACACCGTCACCTCGGCCGCGCGTGGTGCCACCGAGATGCTGGCGGGCTACGACCACCCCAGGCCGATGGTGTTCTCCGGGCTCTACCCCATCGACGGCGACGAGTATCCCGAGCTGCGCGAGGCGCTCGACAAGCTGCAGCTCAACGACGCCTCCCTGGTCTACGAGCCGGAGACCTCCGCCGCGCTCGGCTTCGGCTTCCGCGTGGGCTTCCTCGGCCTGCTGCACATGGAGATCATCCGCGAGCGGCTGGAGCGGGAGTTCGGCCTGTCGCTGATCTCCACCGCGCCGAACGTGGTCTACCGGGTCGTCATGGAGGACGGCAAGGAGATCACGGTCACCAACCCGTCGGAGTTCCCGACCGGCGGCAAGATCGCGCAGGTCTTCGAGCCGGTCACCAAGTCCACGATCCTGGCGCCCGCCGAGTTCATCGGCGCGATCATGGAGATCTGCCAGGGCAGGCGCGGCCAGCTCCAGGGCATGGACTACCTGTCGGAAGACCGCGTCGAGATCCGCTACACGCTTCCGCTCGGCGAGATCATCTTCGACTTCTTCGACCAGCTCAAGTCGCGTACCCGCGGCTACGCCTCGCTCGACTACGAGCCCGCCGGCGAGCAGGAGGCCGACCTGGTCAAGGTCGACATCTTGCTGCAGGGCGAGCCGGTCGACGCCTTCAGCGCGATCGTCCACAAGGACAAGGCGTACGGCTACGGCGTCGACATGGCCAAGAAGCTGCGCGAGCTGATCCCGCGGCAGCAGTTCGAGGTGCCGATCCAGGCGGCCATCGGCGCGCGCGTGATCGCCCGCGAGAACATCAGGGCGATCAGGAAGGACGTCCTCGCCAAGTGCTACGGCGGTGACATCTCGCGTAAGCGCAAGCTGCTGGAGAAGCAGAAGGAAGGCAAGAAGCGCATGAAGATGGTGGGCAGGGTCGAGGTGCCGCAGGAGGCCTTCGTCGCCGCGCTGTCCACCGAGTCGAGCGCGGACAAGGCCAAGAAGTAGCCACCCGAAGTCGTCACCGAGGTAGTCACCGCACCAGGGCCCGGAGCTCCCCGCTGGAGCACCGGGCCCTGTCGTGTTTCCGGAAGCAGAGGTCCGCGGTGTTTCCGGGAGCAGGGGTCTGCGGTGTTTCGGAAACAGGGCCCGCGGTGCTTCCGGAAACAGGGCCCGGTGCTTCCGGAAGCAGAGGTCCGCGGTGCTTCCGGAAACAGGGGCTCGCGGGGTGCGGGGTCGGTGACACAGGTGGGTCCCGTGTGGGTTCCGTGTTGGTCCCGTGTGGGGGTGGCCTGGTTCGTTGTCCGAGCAGTCGGTCCGGCCACCCGCCGGCTCCACGGCGCGGGGTTGATCCCGTTGCCGGCCCGAGGTCGTCGCGGGGCGGGATCGGCTGCCGGGGCGGGGCCGGCTGCCGGGGCGGGGCCGGCTGCCGGGGCGGGTGGATCGTGGCGGCCGGTTTTTGTCGGTGCGGTGCCGTAGCTTCTTCTCGGATCGAACACATGTCCGACTGTGGAGGTGGCATGGACGGCGACATCGTCGAGTCCGAGCGGTTCGTCAAGGCCGCCGTGCTGGGTGTGGCGGTGGCCGAGGAGACCCGGCGGCTGTTGCGGCTGCATTTCACGCCGAGCGAGGTGGGGTCCGACGGAAGGGTGCACGTCGAGGTGCCGTATCCCGACTCGGCGGTGGTGGAGGCGGTGCTCGACGTGGCGGCCGAGTGTTTTGCGGAGAAGGGGTCCTCGGTCGAGGAGATGCGGCAGGCCGCGCTGGACAGCCTGTTACAGCTGGCAGGGTTCGACGAGGAGTCGCCGTTGCACCGGCGGGCCTGCTGACCTCGCCTCCCCGGTTCCTACCCGGCAACGCCGTACGCCGGCGGGGCTTCTGACTCCTTCCCGGTTCCGCCCGGCAACGCCGCACGACCGTTTTCGAGGGCGCTCCTCCTTGGCGCGAGAACGCGGGAAGGGGAGAAGGAAGCCGGGTCGGGAGGCAAGGGTTCCCGTTGCACGGGAGCCGGGCCGGGAAGCGAGGGCTTCCGCCGTACGGGAGCCGGGCCGGGAAGCGAGGGCTTCCGCCGTACGGGAGCGAGGCCGTCGGGGGAAGTGCAAGAGTCGCGAGGTCGGGGTGGGGGGTGCGCTCGGGGAAGAGGTGCGGGGCCCGGTCGGTGGAAGGGCTGGTCCTGGGGAACGGGGGAGCGGGGTCGTGGGGACGGTGCGAACCCCTGCGCCGTCCCCACGAGACAGCCCCCGAAGCGCCTACCGTGTCGGCGACGTCACCGGAGCACCTGGTACAGCGCCGAGGTGAGCGAAGCCTTGGCGTCGTCCTGGTCGATGGACCACATCATCGACCCGCCCAACCCCTTGAGCCGGATGTAGGCGGCCTTCTGCGTCATCACCGCGGGATCGTCGTACGACCAGAACTCGTTGCCGTCGTACAGCCACACGGTGCCGGTGCGCAGGTCCCGGTACCGCTTGCCGGGCTTGCTCGCGAGGTCCTTGTAGTCCTCGCTGCCCGCTGCCCACTTGCCGGGCGCGGGTCCCGAGGCGGGTTGGTAGAGGCCGTCGCCGCCCGCGGTGACGCTGGTCCAGCCCTGCCCGTAGGCGGGCACGCCGACGACGATCTTCCGGGCGGGCGCACCGCGCGACAGGTAGTCCCGCACGGTCTGGTCGACGCTGTACCGCACGGGGTTCGGGTCGCGCCGGTCGGTGAGGAGGTTGCCGTTGTGCCCGGTCCGCGACTCCCACGAGCCGCGCAGGTCGTACCCCTGGACGGTGGCGAAGTCGAGCAGCCTGAACACCTTGCGCACCTCGAACCCGGCGTCGATCTTCGCCGCCGAGGCCGGCAGGAACGCGGTGAGCTCGGCGGAGCGGGAGTGCGCGGCCATCCGCGACCTGAGTTCGGCCAGGAACAGCGTGAAGTTGCGCTTGTCCTCGGGCCTGATCACGTTGCCCGGAGCGCCTTCGGAGCCCGGCCACTCCCAGTCGAGGTCGAGGCCGTCGAACACACCGGCGCCCGCGCCCGGTTCGAGGCCCGGCAGGTCGCCCTTCAGCCACATGTCGACGCAGGAGGTGGCCAGCTTGGCGCGCGACTCGGGGGTGAGGACGGCGTCGGAGAAGTAGCGGGAGCCCGTCCACCCGCCGAGAGAGAGGAGCACACGCAGCTTCGGGTGCTTGGCCTTGAGCTTGCGCAACTGGTTGAGGTTGCCGTTGAGCGCCTGGCCGGGCGCGTCGGCGACGCCGTCCACGCTCTGCTCGGCGGGGACGGGGCGCTGCCAGTCGGCCCAGGGGTCGGCCGAGACGCAGGTGCCGTCCGCGCCGACGAAGCCGAAGGCGTAGTTGATGTGGGTCAGCTTGGCGGCGGCGCCGCTGGTGTCCATGTCCTTGACGTGGAAGTTCCTGCCGTAGACGCCCCACTGGATGAAGTAGGCGACCCGCTTGAACCCGCCGCGGGCCTCGGCGGGCAGCGCCACCGCCGTGAGGCCCAGGACTAAGGAGGAAAGGACGACGAGGACTCTCTTCACAGGCGTCTCCAGTCGGTTAACTTATAGGAAACTTTCCTTTAAGTTGACCCGGATCGTAGGCCGGTGCGATCGGCGCGTCAATGGGGTGGGCCAGGGTGGTACGCGGGGCACGGCAGACTGGAAGCGTGCCATCCACCCTTCCCGACGGCGACCCCGCGCCCGCGTCAGGCGAACTGCCCGCGAGCGCGCTGAACGGCCTGGGCGAGCGCCCCTTCGGCTTCTACGTCCACGTCCCCTTCTGCGTGACGCGCTGCGGCTACTGCGACTTCAACACCTACACCGCCGCCGAACTGGGCCCGGGTGCCTCCCACCGCGACTACGCCGACACCGCCATCGAGGAGGTACGGCTGGCCCGCCGCGTCCTCGGCGACGCCGACCTGCCCGTCGAGACCGTCTTCTTCGGCGGCGGCACGCCCACCCTGCTCCCCGCGGCGGACCTGGCCAGGATCCTGCGCGCGATCGACGAGGAGTTCGGCCTGGCCGCCGGCGCCGAGGTGACGACCGAGGCCAACCCCGAGTCCGTCGACCCCGCCTACCTGGAACGGCTGCGCGAGGGCGGCTTCAACCGGGTCAGCTTCGGCATGCAGAGCGCCAGGGAGCACGTGCTGAAGGTCCTCGACCGGCACCACACCCCCGGACGGGCGGCGCAGGCCGTCCAGGAGGCGAAGCGGGCCGGGTTCGACCACGTGAACCTCGACCTGATCTACAGCACCCCTGGGGAGAGCGACGACGACTGGCGGGCCTCGCTGCGGGCGGCGATCGCGGCCGAGCCCGACCACGTGTCGGCCTACTCGCTCATCGTCGAGGAGGGCACCAGGCTGGCGGCCAGGATCAGGCGCGGCGAACTGCCGATGCCCGACGACGACGTGGCCGCCGACCGCTACGTCATCGCCGACGAGATGCTGTCGGAGGCGGGCTTCGCCTGGTACGAGGTGTCGAACTGGGCCACCTCCGACGCGGGCCGGTGCCGGCACAACCTGCTCTACTGGACCGGCGGCGACTGGTGGGCGGTCGGGCCCGGCGCGCACAGCCACGTGGGCGGCACCCGCTGGTGGAACGTCAAGCACCCGGCCGCCTACGCCCAGCGCCTGGCCGCGGGCACCTCACCGGCGCACGCGCGGGAGGTGCTCGGCGCTGACGACCGCGAGGTGGAGCGGCTGATGCTGGAGCTGCGGCTGGCCTCCGGCTATCCGCTGGCCGACGTGGCCGCGAACACCCGTACGGCCGTGGCCAGGGCGATGGGCGACGGGCTGCTGGAGACCGAGCCCTTCAAGGCGGGTCGCATGGTGCTCACCCTGCGGGGCCGGCTGCTGGCCGACGCCCTGATCCGCGACCTGACCATGTGACCCGCGCGGCGAGCCCGCGTCACACGCCTTCCGTGCCAGCGAGCTCGCGCCGCACGCCATCCGTACCGGCGGGTGACGGCCGGGTCCGCGCCGCATGCCTTCCGTGCCGGCGGGGGAGCGGCCGGGTGCGCGTCGCATGCCTTGCGTGTCGGCGGGGGGCGGCCGGGTCCACGCTGCATGCCTTCCATGCCAGCGGGGGAGCGGCCGGGTGCGCGTCGCATGCCTTCCGTGCCGGCGGGGGGCGGCCGGGTCTGCGCGGTCCGGGTCGGTCGGTCAGGTGCGGGTGGTCGAAACCGGTCTGGTGCGGGCGGTGCCGGGTGGTCGAGGTGGGTCTGGTGCGGGTGGTGCCGGGCGGTTGATGCCGGTCGGATACCGCGCGCCGGTTCGGGCCGGTTGCGACCGGCCCGTGGAGCAGGCTCGGAAGCCCGTGTGAGGACGAGAAGGCCCAACCGGACACCGACGCCTGCCCACCCGGTCGCCGAGGGGCCCGGCGCCCCGTCAGCTGACGAAGTTGATGTTGACGGGATAGCGGTACTTGTCGCCCCGGTTCGCCGCCATGGCCGCCATGATCGCGAAGATCAGCGAGGCGATCCACAGCACGAACATCATCAGGAAGCCGATCAGCAGGAACGCCAGCACGATGGAGACGATGTACCCGATGAACACGGTGATCTGGAAGTTGAGCGCCTGCGCCGACTGGTCGCGGACGTAGGGGGACTCGTCACGCTTGACCAAGTAGAGGATCAGCGGGCCGACGAAGCCGGTGAGGATGCCGAGCAGGTGGGCGAGCATCGCCATGCTGGTGTCGTCGCTGCCGGGCCGCGGGCCGAACTGGCCGGGCACGTGCGGCGGGCGCGGGTAGCCGGGAGGGCCGTATCCGGGCGAGCCGTAGCCGGGCGGCTGGCCGTAGCCCTGGGGCGCGCTGTAGGGCTGACCGTAACCCTGGGACGGGCCGTGGCCGGGCGAAGGGCCGTAACCCTGGGGCGGGCCGTAATTCTGGGCGGAGCCGTAACCCTGGGAGGGGTCGTAACCCTGGGCGGAGCCGTAACCCTGCGAGGGGTCGTGACCGCCTGAAGGGGTGCCGTGACCCTGGGGTGCGCCGTAACCGCCGGGCGGCTGGCCGTACCCACCGGAAGGCTGGCCGTAAGCGCCGGGCGGCTGGGCGTGCCCGCCGGAGGGCTGGCCATACCCGCCGGAGGGCTGGCCGTGGCCGCCCGCCTGGTCGTGACCCTGGGGAAGGCCGTGACCCTCCGAGGGCGGGCCGCCGGGCTGCGGGCCGGAGCCCGGCAGGTCGGAACGTTCGACGCGTCTGGTGGCGTCGCCGTCCGGCTGCGGATGGTTCTCGCTCATGATGTCTCCGTCACGAAGTCGATCAGCTCTTCGACCCGGCCGAGCAGTGACGGCTCGAGGTCGGCATAGGTGGACACGGCGCCGAGGATCCTGCGCCACGCGTCGGCCGGTTCGAGTCCCCAGCCCAGCGCGGCGATCACGCCCTCCTTCCACGGTAGTCCGCGCGGCACCTCCGGCCACGCGGGGATGCGCAGCACGGACGGTTTGACCGCCTGCCAGATGTCGACGAAGGGGTGCCCGACGACCAGCACGTGCGGGGAGGTGACCTGGGCGGCGATGCGGCTCTCCTTCGAGCCGGGAACCAGGTGGTCGACCAGCACGCCGAGCCTGCGCCCCGGTTCCGGCGCGAACTCGGCCACGATGGCGGGCAGGTCGTCCACGCCCTCGAGGTACTCCACGACCACGCCCTCGACCCGCAGGTCGTGACCCCAGATCTTCTCCACGAGCGCGGCGTCGTGCACGCCCTCGACGTAGATGCGGCTCTCCCGCGCGACCCTGGCCCGCAGCCCCTCGACGGCGATCGAGCCGGAGGCGCTGCGCCGGGGACCGGCGGGGGCGGCGGCGGGCCGTACCAGGGTCACGGGCCTGCCCTCCAGCAGGAACGCGGCGGGCGCCAGCGGGAACAGCCGCCGCTTGCCGAAGCGGTCCTCGAGCGTGACCGCCTCCTTGTCGCAGGCCACCACCGCGCCGCAGAACCCGCTGTCGGCGTCCTCCACGACCAGGTCGCGTTCGGCCGGCACGACCGGGATCTTCCCCTTGCCGGGGCGCCGCCAGTTCCCCGCAAGGACGTCACGCTCGTACATGGGGGGACCGTAGCAAATCGCCGTGTCGCAGCGGCGCGCGACGAGAAGGACGCCAGGGCCCCTCTTCGGGGTACCGCCAGGGGGGCGGTGGAACGTCGGTCATGGACAGTATTGTCGGCGTACGGCTTGCGGCCGGCTTGACTCCGCGTGTTATCGCACCTTGTGGGCGAGAGCCGTACACTTGGCACTCGGGAACACAGAGTGCTAGACCTGTCGTTCCTCAACAGGCAGGGAGGTGAGCACGTGCTCGATGATCGGAAGCTTGCGGTGCTCCGCGCCATTGTCGAGGACTACGTGTCCACCAACGAACCGGTGGGCTCGAAGGCGCTGGCCGAGCGCCACAACCTGAACGTCTCCCCGGCCACGGTCAGGAACGACATGGCGGCGCTGGAGGAGCAGGGCTACATCGCCCAGCCCCACACCAGCGCCGGACGGGTGCCGACGGACAAGGGCTACCGGCTCTTCGTGGACAGGCTGTCGCAGATCAAGCCGCTCTCGGCCGCCGAGCGCAGGGCGATCGAGACGTTCCTCGCCGGTGCGGTCGACCTCGACGACGTGGTCACCCGCACGGTCCGGTTGCTGGCGCAGCTGACCAGACAGGTGGCGGTGGTGCAGTACCCGACGCTGTCGCAGTCGACGGTCCGTCATCTGGAGCTGGTCCCGCTGACCGACAGGCGGGTGATGTTCGTGCTGATCACGAACACCGGCCGGGTCGAGCAGCGCGTCATCGAGCTACCCGAGCCGATCGAGGAGTCGAGGGTCGCGCACCTGCGCGCGGTGCTCAACGCGTGCCTCGACGGCTGCGGGCTCAACAAGGTGCCCGAGCAGGTCGCCGACCTGCCCGAGCGGCTGGCGGTCGAGGACCGGCCGGCGGCGGCGACGATCCTGTCGGTGCTGCTGGAGACCCTGGTCGACCGCCACGACGAGAAGATCGTCTTCGCCGGGGCGGCCAACCTGGCGGGCGCCGACTTCACCACGGGCCTGCGCGACGTGCTCGAGGCGCTGGAGGAGCAGGTCGTGCTCATGCGCCTGCTCGGCGAGACTTCCGACATGCCGACCACGCTCACCGTCAGGATCGGCTCGGAGAACCCCTACACAGGACTGCGTGGCACCTCCCTCGTCGCCACCGGGTACGGTTCCGGGGCCCGCCTCGGCGTGCTCGGTCCCACCCGGATGGACTACCCCGTGACGATGGGCGCTGTACGCGCGGTGGCCCGCTACGTCAGCCAGATCCTGGCTGCATCATAAGAGGTCGATAAGTGGCAAACGACTACTACGGCACCCTCGGGGTGCGCCGTGACGCCAGTCAGGACGAGATCAAGAAGGCGTATCGTCGGCTGGCGCGCGAGCTGCACCCCGATGTGAACCCCGATCCGGCGACCCAGGAGCGCTTCAAGGAGATCACGCAGGCCTACGAGGTCCTGTCCGATCCCAACAAGCGCCAGATGTACGACCTGGGCGCCGACCCCTTCGCGAGCGCGGGCGCGGGTGCCGGAGCCGGCGGATTCGGCGCAGGCTTCCCCTTCAGCGACATCATGGACGCCTTCTTCGGCACGGCGGGCGGCGCCCGAGGCCCCCGCTCGCGCGCCAGGAGAGGGCGCAACGCGACCATCAGGGTCGAGCTCGACCTGCGCGAGGCGGCGTTCGGCACCACCAGGGAGCTCAACGTCGACACGGCCGTGCTGTGCGAGGTGTGCTCCGGTTCGGGCGCCGCTCCAGGCACGCATCCCGACACCTGTGACATGTGTCAGGGGCGCGGTGAGATCTCCCAGGTCACCAGGTCGTTCCTGGGCCAGGTCATGACCTCGCGGCCGTGCCCCCAGTGCGGCGGCTTCGGCTCGATCATCCGCCACCCCTGCCAGGAGTGCTCGGGCGACGGCCGGGTCCGCACCCGCCGTACGATCAAGGTGCGCATCCCCGCGGGCGTCGAGGACGGCACCCACATCCAGCTGGCCGGCGAGGGCGAGGTCGGCCCCGGCGGCGGCCCTCCCGGAGACCTGTTCCTGGAGATCGTCGAGAAGCCGCACGAGATCTTCGAGCGGCGCGGCGACGACCTCCACTGCACCGTGCAGATCCCGATGACCGCTGCGGCCCTCGGCACGTCGCTGACGGTGGAGACGCTCGACGGCGCCGAGGAGATCGACGTCCGGCCGGGCACCCAGTCGGGCCAGGTCATCACCATGTACGGCAGGGGCGTCCAGCGCCTGAACGAGACGGGCCGCGGCGACCTGCTGATCCACGTCAACGTGGAGACGCCCACCCGCCTCGACCAGGCGCAGGAGGACCTGCTGCGCGAGCTGTCCAAGCTGCGCGGTGAGGAGCGTCCGCCGGGCAAGTTCGCCCCCGGCCAGCAGGGGTTCTTCTCCCGGCTGAGAGACGCCTTCAACGGCCGTTAGTCCACCGTCCGGTACGGCAGGCCGGCTCGGCCCCACCGCGGTCACGCGGCCGGGGCCCGTCCATCACGCTGCTCCAGCGGGACTCCGGCCGGCCGCCGTAACGTCGCCCGCCCAGGGGAGGCTCCTGTGACCGTGCCCGTGTTCCTCGCCGACGCGGCCGATCTCGGCCGCGCGCAGTTCGTTCTCGGCGGCCCCGAAGGGCGGCACGCGGCAGCCGTGCGGCGTATCCGGGCGGGCGAGCGGATCGACCTGACCGACGGGGCGGGCGCGGTCGCCGAGTGTGTGGCCGTCGAGGTGCTCAAGGACGGCCTGCGGGTGGAGGTCCTGCGCCGTTTCGAGGTTCCCGCGCCGTCGCCGCGGCTGGTCGTGGTGCAGGGGCTGCCGAAGGGCGACAGGGGCGAGTTGGCGGTGGAGATGATGACCGAGGCGGGCGTCGACGTGATAGTCCCCTGGTCGGCGGCGCGCAGCGTCACGCAGTGGAAGGGCGAGCGGGCGGCCAAGTCGCTGGCGAAGTGGCAGGCGACGGCCAGGGAGGCGGGCAAGCAGGCCCGCAGGTTCCACGCCGCCCAGGTGACGCCGCAGCACTCGACGGCCCAGGTGGCCGAGCTGCTGGCCGGGGCCGCGCTGGCGCTGGTGCTGCACGAGGAGGCGGAGGAGGGGCTGGCGAGCGTCGAACTGCCGGTGGCCGGCGACATCGTGCTCGTGGTGGGGCCCGAGGGCGGGATCTCAGAGGACGAGCTCGACAGGTTCACGGCGGCGAAGGCCGTGCCGGTGCTGCTCGGGCCGACGGTGCTGCGCACCTCCACGGCGGGGGTCGCGGCGGCCGCCGTCGTGCAGGCGCGTACGGGGCGCTGGTGATGCTAGGGGCTGGACAGCGGGGTGGCGATCTCGCTCGGTGAGGGCGCGGGGTCCTCGGGCGAGCACTGCTCGGCGCTGCAGTCGGGGTTGTCGGGGTTCTGGGTCGTCTCTGACGGCGTGGCCGACGGGGTCGGCGTCGGGGTGGCGTCGAGACACTCCTCCGCACGCGGCTGCGCGCTTTCCTTGGCGCACGGCGTCGGGGTGGGGGTCGGCGTCGGGGTCTTCTTGACCGGGGCGTGCGTCTCGGAGGTCTCGGTGGCCGGTGAGTGGGTCACGGGAGGCGGCGGGACGGCGGGCTGGGTGCGCCGCGTCGGCGGCAGCTTGGCCGGCGGGCGGGTGGTCGAGGAGTTGTCGGGGGGCAGCTCGGTGCCGTTGTCGACGGGGACCGCGGGGACGATCACCATGTTGCGGAGGTCGGGGACGACCATCACGATCGTCCCCGCCACGAGAACCGCGCCCGCCGCCGCGGCGCCCGCCCGCCACCAGAACAGTCCCCGCAGCCCGCGCCTTTCGATGCGGGCGCGGATGATCTCCAAGCCCTCGGGAGACGGCACGACCGCGTCCGCCTCCGCGCGCAGCACCCGGCGCAGGATCTCGCCGTGCTCGTCGGGTGGCAGGGTCATGACATCTTCTCCAGAACGGAACGCAGGGCCGCCATGCCGCGAGCCGTGTGGCTCTTGACGGCGCCCTTGCTGATGCCCATGGCATGGGCGATCTCGGCCTCGGACAGGTCACCGTAATAACGAAGAACGAGCGCCTCTCTCTGTCGCGCGGGCAGGGCCCGCAGTGCCTCGATGACGGCCGAGCGTTCAAGCTCGCCGATCGCGCCGTTCTCGGCGCTCGGGGCGTCGGGCAGGCCTTTGGGAGCGTACTTTTCGACGACCGCGCGGTGACGCAGCACGGAACGGGACCGGTTGACGACAGACTGACGTAGGTAGGCGAGTGCTTTGTCGGGGTCGCGAAGTCTGCGCCAGGCGCCATGGATGGCGACGAACGCGTCCTGCACGACTTCCTCCGCGGTTGCTATGTCGCGTACCAGCAACACAGCGAGACGCACCAATGACCGAAAGTGGGCGCTGTAGAGCGCGGTCACGGCCATGTCGGCATCCCACCCGACCGGCACCGCCCCTAACGACCTGTCGGCCAGAAGGGTTTCGGTGGTCACATCAGTGGGACGCTCAGCCTTCCCGGGGGGTTTACGCTCTTGCGGTTCCTTAGGGGGCATGACCCAGTCGTGTCCTCGCCAGGTGGCCTCGCCCGACCCTGAATCGTCTTAGTTTTCGGTGGATTGTCGCACACACACCCTAACCGCGGGGATCTTTGTACGCACGGTATGACGGATTACCGATTGGCAACAGCGGGTCCCCTCCTTTCTCTCGAGTGACGATAGGGTTCCACCGTGACCGACTGTCTCTTCTGCAAGATCGTGGCGAAGGAGATTCCTGCCGAGATCGTTTACGAGACCGACAGGACGCTGGCCTTTCGCGACATCAATCCGCAGGCGCCCATGCATGTGCTGGTGATCCCCAAGGTTCACCACGCCGACGCCGCCGCGCTGGCCCAGGCCGACGACGGCCTGGCCGACGACGTGCTCAAGAGCGCGCACGCCGTGGCGACGCAGGAGGGTGTGGCCGAGGGCGGCTATCGCGTGGTCTTCAACACCGGACCGGGCGCGGGCCAGACCGTTTTCCACGTGCACGCGCACGTTCTGGGCGGGCGCGCGCTGTCCTGGCCGCCCGGCTGATATTGACGCGAGCCGGGTGGGGGTGCCCGGCTACCATGAAGTGAGAACACCCTACCGAGACCGGGAGGCATCAGGCCGACAGGCCTGCCCATGTCTGAGCTAAACGAATCCCGTAGAACAGCACCACCCTCGCGCACTCAGGCAAAGGTGCTGATTCCGGACGAATATCCGATGGTCACCCTCCTTGGCTCCCGCGACGAGTTGCTGCGCGTCATCGAGGGCGCGTTCCGCGCCGACATCCACGTGCGCGGCAACGAGATCACCGTCACCGGCAGCCCCGACGAGAGCGGCGCCGTCGTGCGCCTGTTCGAGGAGCTGGTCGAGGTGCTGCGCAGCGGCGGCGAGCTGACCGCCGACGCCGTCGAGCGCAGCATCGCCATGCTGAAGATGACCTCCGAGCGCCCCGCCGAGGTGTTGTCCCTCGACATCCTCTCCTCGCGCGGGCGCACCATCCGGCCCAAGACCGTCAACCAGAAGCGCTACGTCGACGCGATCGACAAGCACACGGTCGTGTTCGGCATCGGCCCCGCCGGCACCGGCAAGACCTATCTCGCCATGGCGAAGGCCGTACGCGCGCTCCAGGAGAAGAAGGTCAACCGGATCATCCTGACCAGGCCCGCCGTCGAGGCGGGGGAGCGGCTCGGCTTCCTGCCCGGCACGCTCTACGAGAAGATCGACCCCTACCTGCGCCCGCTCTACGACGCGCTGCACGACATGGTCGACCCCGAGTCCATCCCCAAGCTGATGGCCGCGGGCACGATCGAGGTCGCGCCGCTGGCGTACATGCGCGGTCGCACGCTCAACGACGCCTTCATCATCCTCGACGAGGCGCAGAACTCCTCGGCCGAGCAGATGAAGATGTTCCTCACGCGACTGGGCTTCAACTCCAAGATCGTCGTGACCGGTGACGTCACCCAGGTCGACCTGCCCACCGGCACGGTCAGCGGTCTGCGCGTGGTGCAGGAGATCCTCGACGGCATCCCCGACATCCACTTCGCGCGGCTGAGCAGCTCCGACGTGGTGCGCCACAAGCTGGTCAGCGACATCGTCGACGCCTACGGGCGCTACGACGCGCTCCAGGAGCCGAAGCAGATCCACCAGCAGCGACGAGGGAAGCGACCGTGAGCATCGAGGTCAACAACGAGTCCGGCGTCGAGGTCGACGAGCAGGGTTTCGCCGCCCTCGCCGGGCACGTGCTGCAGGAGATGGGCGTCAACCCCCTCGCCGAGCTGTCGATCCTCGTGGTCGACGAGGGGGTCATGGCAGAGCTGCACGAGAAGTGGATGGGCGAGCCCGGCCCCACCGACGTGCTGTCCTTCCCGATGGACGAGCTGCGCCCCGGCGGCGGGGCGCGGGGCGACGCCGACAACGGCCCCGATCCCGCGCTCCTCGGCGACGTGGTGCTGTGCCCGCACGTGGCGGCCAAGCAGGCCACCACCGCCGGCCACAGCACGGCCGACGAGCTCGACCTGCTGCTCACCCACGGCATCCTTCACCTGCTCGGCTACGACCACGCCGAACCGGAGGAGCACAAGGAGATGTTCGGCCTGCAGGCCCAGCTCCTGGAGTCGTGGCGGGAGGTGCGCACCCAGCGGTGAACGCGTGGCTGCTGTCGGCCGTCGGTCTCGTGGTGATCGGAGGTCTGATCGCCAGTGCCGAAACGGCCTTGTCCCGCATTTCCCGGGTGCGCGCCGAGGAGTTCGTGCGTGAGGGTCGGAGAGGAGCCGAGCGGCTGCAGGCCATCGTCGCCGACCCGCCCCGCTACCTCAACCTCCTGCTGCTGCTCCGGCTGAGCTGTGAGCTGGTCGCCACGGTGATCGCCACGTTGCTGTTCATCGATCTGCTCGGCGACCAGGGGTGGGCCTATGCCGCCGCGGCCGCCGTCATGATCGTGGTCAGCTACGTCATCGTCGGCGTCTCCCCGCGCACCCTCGGCCGCCAGCACGCCGAACCGATCGCGCTGGCCGCCGCCCCCCTCGTCTACGGCCTGACCAGGATCTTCGGGCCGCTGCCCAAGCTGCTGATCCTGCTGGGCAACGCGCTGACCCCCGGCAAGGGCTTCCGCGACGGGCCGTTCACCTCGGAGGCCGAGCTGCGCGACCTGGTCGACCTGGCCGAGGAGCGCAGGGTGATCGAACCGGACGAGCGCGAGATGATCCACTCGGTGTTCGAGCTCGGCGACACCCTGGTGCGCGAGGTCATGGTGCCCCGTACCGACATGGTCTTCATCGAGCGCGGCAAGACGCTCAACCAGGCGCTCTCGCTCGCGCTGCGCAGCGGCTTCTCCCGGGTGCCGGTGGTCGGCGAGAACGAGGACGACGTCATCGGCATCGCCTACCTCAAGGACATCGCGCGGCGGGTGCAGGAGTCGTCCGGCGACGCGGGCGCGAAGGTCGAGTCGATCATGCGTCCGGCCACGTACGTGCCCGAGAGCAAGCCGATCGACCAGCTCCTGCGCGAGATGCAGGCGCGCCAGATCCACCTGGCCATCGTCATCGACGAGTACGGCGGCACCGCCGGGCTCGTCACCATCGAGGACATCCTCGAGGAGATCGTCGGCGAGATCACCGACGAGTACGACCAGGAGGCGCCCCGCGTCGAGGCGCAGCCCGACGGGGGCCTGCGGGTGACCGCGCGGATGCCGGTCGACGAGCTGGCCGAGCTGTTCCACGCCGAGATCGACGTCGACGACGTCGAGACGGTGGGCGGGCTGCTGGCGCACGCGCTGGGACGGGTGCCGATCGCGGGGTCGCAGGCGGTGGTGGCCGGGCTGCGGCTGACCGCCGAGAGCCTGGCGGGGCGGCGCAACCGGATCAGCACGGTGGTCGTCCGGCGGGTGGCGCCGCCCGAGGACGAGGCCGTCGTCGCGGCCGCCGAACACGACTGACACACCGCGCGGACCCGGCGCTTGACACACAGCGCGGACCAGGCGCTCGACCGACACACTGCGCGGACCCCGGCGCAAGGCCGCGCTGAGCGTCGAGTCCGTACAAGACATCAGAGGGTTCGCCAAGGCCGCAAGTGTTCTACAAGCATCTTGCAAGGCCCTCCGAGCACGATGTTTCTCGACACCCTGTGCGGTGGGTGTCGGAGGGAGTCACCGAGGCGCCGGAAGGGGTTCGCGGCGCGGAGGGGGCTCCGGGGGGAACGCGACGCCCGGCTTGCTAGCCGCGGCCAGGCGTTGCACTTCGTCAAGGGTGCTCTCGCCCGGGTTGAACCGGGCGAGAGCACCCTTACAGGTTTTCCAGGGTCTTTTCAACACAGGTAATGAAGTTGGCGACTCCGGTGGATTGCCGTTTTCGTCGACGGGGGAGATATGCCGTCGGCGTGAGCGATCATCGGGGGAGATCATGGCGCTGATCATGAGGGCGGCACTCGCCGCCATGGCCTGCGGGCTGCTGGTCACCAGTCTGGCCGGGTGCGCCGAACGGCGTCCCTACGCCGAGTCGGCGGCCACAGAGGAGAGCGCCCGGCTGCGGGGCATCCTGCGCGGCCAGCCTGTCCTGCCCGACGGGTTCTCCCCCAAGGCGGGCGCGGCGTGGCGCTCGCCGTTCCTCAAGACGGGCGCCCAGTGCGCGGCCGCGTTCCAGACCGCGGCGGGACGCCCGCCCGCGCGGGCGCTGGAGGCGCACGCGGCGGCCAGCTACCAGGGCGACGTGCTCGGCGAACTGGCCGCGGTCGGGGTGGCCGTCTACGGCGGCGCCCAGGCCGCGTGGCACCTGGACGAGCTCGGCCGGACCCTCGACCGCTGCCCCCGGATGGAGGTGACCGAGCCGGGACGGGCCACCCGGCTGCGGCTGTCCCCGCTCACCCTTCCGCCGCTGGGCGACGAGGCGGTCGGCAGGCAGCTGCGCGGACGGCTGAACGGCTACCCCTACGCCCTCGACGTGGTGTTCGTCCGCCTGGGCGACAGGCTGCTGTCGCTCGTCCACACCGGCCTGGGCACCGTTGACCTTCAGCGGACCGAACAGCTCGCCAAGACGTTCGCCGAGCTGGCTCGCTAACCTTGGCTCGTGACTCTCGATGCCGAAGACTCCAAGATCATCACGCTGGCCCGCGCGACCAGGGCGCGCAACGCGGCGCGGGAGGGCGCGGCGGTGCGCGACGAGACAGGCCGCACCTACGCCGCGACCAACGTCGCCCTCGCCTCGCTGACGCTGTCGGCCGTGCAGGTGGCCGTGGCCATGGCGGTCTCCGGCGGCGCCCGGTCGCTCGAGGCGGCGGCACTGGTCACGGAGGCCGAGAGCGCGAGCGAGAACGACGAGGCGGTGGTCCGCGAGCTGGGCGCCAAGGCGCTGTTCGTGGCGGGCCCCGACGGCACGCTCAGGGCCTGACATGGCCATGTCGCCGTTCCTCGCCGACCTGCGCCGGCAGGTCGGCAACAGCCTGCTGATGCTGCCCGCGGCCACCGGCTGCGTCTTCGACGACGAAGGACGGCTGCTGGTGGCCCGCCACACCGGCGAGCAGGGCAGCTGGGCGCCGCCGGGCGGCGGCATCGACCCCGACGAGCGTCCCGAGCACACCGTGGTGCGCGAGCTGCGCGAGGAACTCGCCGTCGACATCGAGGTGCGGGGGCTGATCGGGGTGTTCGGCGGGCCCGAGTTCCGCACCACCTACCCCAACGGCCACCAGGTCGCCTACGTCAACGCCGTCTACGGCTGCGCGATCGTCGGCGGCACGATCACGCCCGACGGCGACGAGATCACCGACGCCCGCTTCGCCGCCGAGAGCGAGCTCACGAGCCTGCCGATGCCCGCCTGGGCGCCGCGGGTCCTGCCCCAGGCTTTCGCCTGGTGGCGAGAGCGCTGGTCGGCATAGGCGAGAATTCATAGGTGACCAGTAACCATCGCGCCGGGTTCGCCTGCTTCGTCGGCCGCCCCAACGTCGGCAAGTCCACGCTGATGAACGCGCTGGTCGGCACCAAAGTGGCGATCACCTCCTCCAAGCCGCAGACGACCAGGCGCGTCATCAGGGGCATCGTGCACCGCCCCGACGCCCAGCTGATCATCGTCGACACGCCGGGCCTGCACCGCCCGCGCACGCTGCTCGGCGAGCGGCTCGACAGCCTGGTGCTGTCCACCCTGACCGAGGTCGACGTCATCGGCTTCTGCGTGCCCGCCAACGAGCCGATCGGCAAGGGCGACCGCTTCATCGCCGAGAAGCTGGGCGCGGTCAAGCGCACACCCGTCGTCGCCGTGGTCACCAAGTGCGACCTGGCGTCCAGGGAGCAGATCGCCGAACAACTGCTGGCCGTGTCCCAGCTGGCCGAGTTCGCGCACGTCGTGCCGGTGTCGGCCAACCGCGGTGACAACCTCGACGCGCTGGCCGACGTGCTCATCTCCGAGCTGCCCGAGTCGCCGCCGCTGTATGAGGGCGGGCAACTCACCGACGAGCCCGAGCAGGTGCTGGTGGGCGAGCTGATCAGGGAGGCGGCGCTCGAAGGGGTGCGCGACGAGCTGCCCCACTCGATCGCGGTCGTGGTCGACGAGATGCTGCCCCGAGAGGGGCGCGACGACCTGCTCGACATCTACGCGCACATGTTCGTCGAACGTCCGTCGCAGAAGGCGATCGTCATCGGGCACAAGGGCGAGCGGCTGCGCGAGGTCGGCACCAAGGCCCGCAAGCAGATCGAGGCGCTGCTCGGCACCCGCGTCTACCTCGACCTGCGCATCAGCGTCGCCAAGGACTGGCAGCGCGACCCGAAACAACTGCGCCGCCTGGGCTTCTACGACTGATCCCCGCGCCTCCACCCGGACCGTCCCGTGCGGGCATCCGGGGCACAGACCGAAAGCCGTGCGGGCCGATCGTTCCGCCGCCGTCCGTGGGCCGTCCGGTTCGGGGGTCATTCGTTTACGGCAAGCCGGCTCCAGCGCCTCCGTTCGCGCGGGGTGCCGTCTGTCACGGGCGCTCACCGGGCAGGACTCCGGTTCCCGCCGTCACGGCGCCCCGTCGGGCTCCTGGGTGGCGAACCCCGGCGTGCCGTTTCCCTGCCGGGCGGACGTTGCGCGGCTGCGCCGAAGTCCTGCTGGAGTACGCGTGATGGACGGGCGGTCAGCGGTGACCACGGGGGGCTTGACCCGGCTTGCCGTACGGGATGGGGGTCGGGTCGGTCAGCGTGAGTGACGGCGCGGATCGGGTTGGTCATCGCGGGCGAGGCGGGGGGACGGGTCGGTCAGCGTGGGTGAGGGCGGGGAGCGGGTCGGTCAGCGCTGGCGAGGGCGGGGGAGGGCGAGGAGGGCGAGCGCGGTGACGGCGAGCGCGGCGGCCAGCGCGGCGTACCAGCCCGGCCGCAGGCCCGGCTCGATCGACAGCACCCCGAGATCCACCGACACCCGGTCGCCGATGCCGCGCGGGTCGGCCACGTACACCACCAGCAGCACGGCCGCGGCCGTCCCCGGCAGCGCGGCGAGCGCCGTCAGCAGGCGGCCGCGCAGCAGGCCCGCCAGCCCGAACGCGGCGGCGGCCAGGCCCGCGACCAGCGTGTAGACGCCGAACGGGTCGTCGACGCCGCGCATCTCCTGGCTGATGCCGGCCCCCAGCACGTCCAGTCTGGCGTCGATGCCCGCCCACGGGAGCAGCGCTGACAGGGCGAGGAGCAGCCCCGCGAGGACGACGGCGGCGGCGACGCCGCGCTTGCTGGGGCGTGCGAGAGTGTCGGCCACGCCCTCACGATACGCCGCGACGCCCGCGAGGCCGATGCTGTCAACGCCATGGCCGCCCATGACCCCGCGACTCCTGCCCTGCCCGCGCCCGCCGTCCCGAGGGCGACGTCCTACCGATCGTTCCGGGTGCGGTTGGGCCGGTCGCGCGATGAGGTCAGCACAGCCGCCGGGCCGGCTCGTGGCGGCCTCCGGGTAGTGCCGGCCCCACCCTGACGCGCCTGCTCGCCGTACCGCGAAGATGCTGGTCAGCGTCATGGGGGGCGCGATCGCGCGGCCATACTCTCGTCGGCGTATCGATTTCACCGTGAGGCCTGATCGGTCTCACGTGGCAGGACGCTAGGTAAACGGTAAGGGGTAAGGCATGGCCAGGGACCGAAGGCGCATCGGCCGGTGGGGGTTGCGGGCGACGGCGGTGATCGCGATGGGAGCGGTCCTCGCCCCCGTGGCGGCCCAGGCGGCCTCGGCCGGCACGACCGGCGGGCAGCAGGACCCGGTCCGCGCGCTGGAGCGGGCGGCGCACCCGCTGCGCTCGACCGAGCCGGGGAGCAAGACGGCCGACCTGCGAGCGCTGGGAGCGATGATCGGCGACGCCAAGGTGGTCGGCCTCGGCGAGGCGACCCACGGTTCGCACGAGTTCTTCGCCATGAAGGAGCGGGTCTTCCGCTACCTCGTCGAGGAGAAGGGCTTCACCACCTTCGCCCTGGAACTGGGCTGGTCCTCGGGACTTCAGATCGACGACTACCTCCAGACCGGCAAGGGCGACGCACGCGAGATCGCGACAGCGGCGCTGGCCAACTCGCCGTGGGACAGGGAGGAGTTCGTGAGCCTCATCGAGTGGATGCGGGACCACAACCGCCGCCACCCCGGCCGCACGGTCCACTTCATCGGCAACGACATCGGCGCCCCCACACTGAGCGACGACTTCTTCGAGCGCGTGACCGGCTACGTGCGGCGGACCCACCCGGAGTCGCTGCCGCACGTCACGGACCTCTACGCCGGTCTGCGCCCGATCGACGACGTGTTCGCCTACCTCGGCAAGCCGCTCGCGGAACGGCAGCGGCTCGCCGCCAAGGCACGGCAGGCCCTGAACCTGGTCAGCAGTCTGAAGGGCACGGACGAGGACGAGTTCGAGCTCACGGTCCAGAACGCCCGGTCCATCTCCCAGACGGCCACGTTCCTCGCCTTCGACCTCACCGACAAGGCCTGGCTTCCCGTCGCGCAGCGCTACCGCGACCAGGTGATGGCCGACAACACCGCCTGGTGGCAGCGGCGCACCGGCGACAAGATGCTGCTGTCGGCGCAGAACGACCACGTCGGCTACGTGGCCGGCCAGCCCGCGCTGTATCCCAAGACGCAAGGGTCGTTCCTGCGGGACACGCTGGGCCAGAAGTACCTTCCCATCGGGTTCACCTTCGACCGGGGCTCCTTCCTGTCGAAGGACGCCGCTCTCGGCGGCGACTGGAAGAAGTTCACGGTGGGCGCGGCCGGGCCCGGCACGAACGAGTACACCCTCGACAAGGTCCGTCACCGGGACTACTACCTCGACATCCGCACCGCCCCGGCCGCGGCGCGCACCTGGCTGGAGGTCGTCCGCCCCACGCGCAACATCGGCACGCAGTACCCCTACCCGCTCGCCGACCTCGCGCTCGCCCGCTCCTTCGACGTCCTGATCCACCTCCACGACGTACGGGAGGCCGACCAACGGAAGCCGTGACGGCCCGGGAGGTATGACGGCCCCGGGCCGTGACGGCCCGGGGCGTGTGACGACGGTCCGGGGCGCGTGGCGGTCCGGGACGTGTGAGGGCCCAGGGTCGGCGGCGATGCCGGGCCCTGGGCCGTCACGGGGTGGCAGGTCCGTGCGGACGGTGTCACCTTCACCAGGTGAATCCTGGTCAGACCCGCTCCGCCGCGGCGACCTCGGCGGTGGCGCGGGCCGGGCGCCTGGCCTGCCTGCGGTCCAGCAGTCCCGAGACAAGGGCCAGCACGAGCGCCGAGCCGGCCATCAGCGCGCCCACCCAGTTCGGGGCGGTGATGCCGAAGCCGCCGGAGATGACCAGACCGCCCAGCCACGCGGCCAGCGCGTTGCCCAGGTTGAAGGCGCCGACGTTGACGGCGGAGGCGAGCGTCGGCGCGCCCGAGGCCAGGTCGAGCACCCGCTTCTGCAGCGGCGGCACGGTGGCGAAGCCGAGCAGGCCGATCAAGACGACGGCGACCGCCGAGGCGAGCTGGGAGTAGGCGGCGACGGTGAACAGCGCGAGCACGACCGCGACGGCGGCGAGCGAGCCGTACAGGAGCGGCATCAGCGCGCGGTCGGCCAGGCGTCCGCCGATCAGGTTGCCGATCACCATGCCGATGCCGAGCAGCACCAGCATCCAGGTGACTCCGGACTCGGCGAAGCCCGCGGCCTCGGTCATCATCGGCGCGATGTAGGTGATCGCGGCGAAGACGCCGCCGAAGCCGAGGACGGTCATCGCCATGGCCAGCAGTACCTGCACGTCGCCGAAGGCGGCCAGCTCGCGGCGGAGCAGTCCCTTCCCGCCGTGTATGCGCTTGTTGGCGGCGGTGGGTGCCTCGTCGGCGGGCACGAGCGTGGCGACGCCGATCACCGCGAGCACGCCGAGGGCGGGCACGGCGGCGAACGTGAGGCGCCAGCTGGTCTGCTGGCCGAGCCAGGTGCCGAGCGGGACGCCGACGACGTTGGCGAGGGTGAGCCCGGTGAACATCAGCGCGATCGCGCTGGCCCGCTTCTGCGGGGCGACGAGGTTGGCGGCCACCACCGACCCGATGCCGAAGAAGGCGCCGTGTGCCAGGGAGGTGACGATCCGGCCGGCGAGCATGAGGCCGAAGGCGGGCGCGACCGCCGAGAGCAGGTTGCCCACCACGAAGATGACCATGAGGGCGGTGAGCATGGTCTTCCGGGGGACGCGGGTGCCCAGGATCGTCATGATCGGCGCGCCGATGAGGACTCCCATGGCGTATCCCGAAGCCAGGTATCCGGCCGTGGGGATGGAGACGCCGTACTCCGCGGCGACCTGGGGCAGCAACCCCATGATGACGAACTCGGTCGTCCCGATCCCGAAGGCGCCGATGGCCAGGGCCAGGAGTGCGATGGGCATGACAGATCCCTCGACTAGAAGAATGGAACGCGTCCACAATAATTGCATGCGCGGGATATATGCAAGCGCCGACTATTGCACGAGGAGGTAACCTGAAGTCATGCCGAACCTTCGGGCACACAGTTGGTGCACGCTGTCCGCGCTGCACAACAGGATCGACGCGCACATCGAGCGCGCTCTGCAGACCGCGCACGACCTCAGCGTGCGGGAGTACTCCGCGCTGGTGCTGCTCAGCGCGCAGCACCCGGGCGAGGGTGGGCACCTGATGATGAACCAGCTCGCCGACGCGATCGGGCTCAGCCAGAGCGCCACGACGAGACTCGTCACCAGGCTCGAGGACCGCGGGCTGCTGTCGCGCTACCTGTGCGCGACCGACCGGCGGGGCATCTACACCGACGTCACCCCCGCAGGGCTGGACCTGCTGGCCAAGGCGCAGCCGACCAACGACGCGGCGCTGGCCGAGGCGCTGGCCGAGGCCGACCGGCAACCGGAGCTGGCTCCCCTGGTGGCGGCGTTGCGCGCGCTCGACTCCACCCGGCCCCAGGTTCCCGCGCCCGCCGAGGCGCGCCCGGGGGCCTGACGCGACACGGGATGGCGGGGCGCCCCTCCCCGCCGGGGTTCAACCTCACCCGCCGTCGGGGCGGCCGTGCTGTCCCGGCGTGCCGTCCATGACGTCGTGGCGGGCCGGCACCTGCCGGCCCGCCTGCCGCGCGCGACCCGGCGGCATGGATGAGCAGGCGTTCCTGCTCGTGTGGGGTAAGCCGCGGGGTCGGGCCGTAGAGGCGCGGGCTCCCGATCGTCGCGCGACCGTGCCGGACCCGGTTCGGGCTACTCGACCCCGAACACCGTCAGCACCGCCGCGTGGTCAGAGGTCCAGAGGTTGTCGCGGTGACCGGGAATCGGCGCCGGGTCGCCCTCGACGACCGCGGCCGAGCTCTGGACCCGCAGGTCGCCCTTGTAGTGGATGAAGTCGATGCGGTCCTTCGGCTCCGGCTCGCCCTTGTGGGAGTCGTGCCCGTAGCCGCCGGTGAAGGTGGTGTAGATCGGCGACCAGGTGATGCCCGGCTCGGCGACGGGGTCGGGGTTGGCGACGCGGAAGGAGTCCTTCAGCCCGGCCCGCTCGGGAACGACGGAGGTGGGCCACGCCACCGCGTCGTAGCCGCACTTGTTCGCCTCGGGCGTCCAGTCGAGGTGGGAGGGGGCGTTGAAGTCGCCCATGAGCAGCACGGGGGTGCGCTCCGAGGCGGCCAGGTCGCCCTCCATCGCCTTGATGACGCCCTCGATCTGCCTGGTACGGCCGGACTCCGCCTCCCTGGCCATCAGCCGCTCGACCGGGTACTTGCCGAAGCAGGCGTCGTAGGGCCCGTAGGGGGTGTAGCCGAGGTGGACGTTCCACAGCGCCATCTCGGTGCCGCGCCGGTCGTCGACCTTGATCTTCACATTGGCGGCGGGCAGCCCTGACTGCTGGGGCAGCGGCCCGCGCGAGGTGATCGGGTAGCGGCTGACGAAGCCGACGTCGGGACCGGCCTGGTAGTGGTCCCAGCCGAGCGCCTCGCCCAGGTCCTTGGCGGAGGTGCCCGAGCTCTCCTGCACGCCCACCACGTCGATGTCGTGGTCGAGCAGGAACTTCAGCTGCTTCTCCCGGCCGCCGCGCACCTGGCTGCCGCCGTGCCAGAGGTTCCAGCTGAGCGCCTTCAGCTCGGGCACGAGAGGCGCGCCGGGCGGCCTGACGTCCACGCTGACCTGGGCGGTGGCGCTCTCGCCTCCGTCGTTGACGGCCTCGACGGTGGCGGTGACGGTCTTGGCCGAGGCGGCGGCGGGCGGGGTGCCGGTGATGGTGCCGTCCTGGGCGACGTCGAGCCACTCGGGCCCGCTGACCTTGCGGAAGCCGGTGACCTGGCCCCTGACCAGGCCGCGCACGGTCGCGGTGTAGGGGCTCTTGGCGCGGGCGTTGCGCAGCGGGATCGTCCCGGTGACGAAGCGCAGAGCCTCGTTGCTCACGATCTTCAGTTTGGCGGGGGCGGCCAGCCACTGGTAGCCGTCCTTGGCCAGCGCGTAGGCGACGTAGTTGCCGGGTTCGAGGCCGTCGGTGTCGAGGCTGGCGGTGCCGCTGCCCTGCGGGATGTAGACCCACTTCAGCGAGGCGCCGACGTACTTCTGGTCGACGGGGCCGTTGCCGGGGTCGCTGTAGAGGCCGATCCAGTTCTTGGGGTCGGGTGCGGGGGTGGAGTAGCGGAGCTGGACGGGGTCGCCGGCCTTCACCGAGGCGGAGATGGGGGTGAGCGTGCCGTCGGGGGCGGCGGCGGTGAGGGTGGCGGCGGCGAGGAGGGCGGCCGCGATGGAGAGAGTCCTGCGCATGGAGGAAGCATCCATGACGCGAGTAAAGCCCAGATGTACACAGATTGACCAGTCGTCTTTTCTGCTAGCTGGACAAGTGCGCACAGCTTGTCTGAACAAGCCGCCCTAAGGGGATCTCCCTGTGCCATGGGAACGCAAAGGGCGTCCTGAGCCCGCCGGCCTCATGACCGGATACCTTGGGGGGCATGTCCGTCACCCGCCGTGCCTTCCTCGCCGTCGCGGCGGGACTGGCGGTCGGCTGGCAGGCGGGCTGTTCGGCGGACCGCGACGAGGTGGCCGGCCTGCGCTTCGCCACCGGCCCCGCCGGGGGACCGTACGAGGCGCTGGGGGACAGGTTCGCCGCCGAGCTGGGGCGGCGCGGCTTCGACGTCACCGTGCTGAAGACGGCCGCCAGCATCGAGAATCTCACCATGCTCGCCGACGGCAGGGCCGACCTCGGCCTGTCGCTGGCCGACAGCGCCGACGAGGCGGTGCGGGTGCGCCACGCTCCCGTCTTCGCGCTGGCCAGGATGTACATGAACTACGTCCATCTGGTGGTCCGCGAGGACTCGCCCGTCACCAGGATCCAGGACCTGGCGGGCCGCGCGGTCTCGACCGGCGCGGAGGGCTCGGGCACCGCGTTCACCGCCGAGCGCGTGCTGGCGAAGGCCGCGCTCAAGGAACGCGCCCGCACCTCCAGGCTCGGCCTGGACGAGTCGCTCAGAGCGCTGGCCGTCGGCGCCGTCGACGCCTTCTTCTGGTCGGGCGGCGTGCCCACCCCGGCCCTGGCCGCCGGCGACCTCCCGGTCCGGCTGCTGCCCCTCGACTGGCTGGTCGGGCCGCTGCGCAGGCAGTACGGCCCGCTCTACGAGAGCGCGATCGTCCCGGCGGGCGAGTACGGCCAGCCGGCCCCGGTGCCCACCATCGGCACCCCCAGCTACCTGGTGTGCAGGGCCGGGCTCGGCGCCGACGTCGCCTTCGCCGTCACCGAGACCCTCTTCGCCAGCCGCGACCGGCTCGAAGCCCCCGACGCGCCCGGCGGGCGGCTCGACAGGCGCTACGCGATCGGCACCGGCGCCGTGCCGCTGCACGAGGGCGCGGCCCGCTACTACAGGTCCGTGTACGGCTGAGCCGGCCGCAGCTCCACCACCAGCCCCCGCGGCCGGTTGGCCTCCAGCGCCAGCGTCGCCCCGCAGGCCCTCGCCAGCTCGGCCGCGATGGCCAGCCCCAGCCCGCTGCCGGGCACGTTGGCGTGCGTGCCCGCCCGCCAGAACCTGCCGAGGGCCTGCACCCGTTCCTCCTCAGGAAGGCCGGGGCCGTCGTCGGCGATCCGCAGCACGCCGCCGGCCAGGGTGACGGTGACGGTGCCGCCGGGCGGGACGAACTTCTGGGCGTTGTCCAGCGCGATGTCGGCCACCCGCGCGGCCGCCTCGGGCACCGTCGCGTCAGGCTCGAGGTCGACCTCGAGGGTGAGGTCCTTCGCGGTGTAGACCTCGCGCCAGCCCGCCAGCCGGGGGGCGAGCGGGGTGAGCGAGTCGAGCTGCTGGGCCACCGCGCCCGCTTCGACCCTGGCCAGCGCCAGCAGGTCCTCCACCAGGCCCGCCAGCCGGTCGACCTCGGCCAGCGCCTCCTCGAACTCCGACGTGCCCTCGGACTTCAGGTGCGGCTCCAGGTTCTCCAGGCGCAGCGACAGCACGGTGAGCGGGGTGCGCAGCTCGTGGGAGGCGTCGGCCACGAACGCCCGCTGCCGGTCGAGCGTCGTGGAGACCGCGTCGGCCATCGCGTTGAACCGTTCCTCCAGCCGCCGCAGCTCGGTCGGCCCCACACCCGGATGGGCGCGCGCGTCGAGGTGGCCCTCGGCGATCGCCTGCGTGGTGCGGTCGAGCTCGGTGACCGGCCGCAGGATCCACCTGGCCAGCCCTCTGGCGGCCAGCACCGAGTAGCCGAGCGCCACCAGCGCCCCCAGCGCGAGGCCCGCCCACACCAGGGAGACGTCCGCCCGCGCCTGTGTCGTGGGCGCCTGCAGCAGCACCACGCCCGACAGCTGCGCGTCGCGGCCGGCGGGTTCGGCGATGAGCACGTGGCCCGGCCCGAACGGACTGATCGTCGGCAGGTCCTCGGTCGTCTGCCCGGACAGCGCCAGGCGGATCGCGGCGCCCGTGTCGGCGCGCATGTCGCCGGCCTGGACGAGGGTCGTGCCGTCCCGGCCCTTGACCACGACGGCGGCGCCGTACAGGTCGGCGTAGCGGATGACCTCGGCCGTCAGCGCCGTCCTGTCGTTCTCGCGCGCGGCCTGGTCGGCCAGCTCGGCGAAGCGGGTGGCGTCGGCGCGGCGGTCGAGCAGCAGCCGGTTGGTGCGGTGCGAGGCGTAGGCCATCCCCAGGGGTACGGCCAGCGCCGCGATCATCAGCACGATGAGCGTGGTGAAGGTGACGACCAGCCGGTGTCTCACTGCCCTCCCAGCCGGTAGCCCGTGCCGCGCAGCGTCTCGACCAGGCCGGGACGGCCGGTCTTCGACCGCAGGCCCGCGACGTGGACGTCGAGCGAGCGGGAGGCCGACAGGAGCGGGTCGCCCCACACCTCGTCGAGGATCTCCTCGCGGCTGCGCACCACGCCGGGCTCCCTGGCCAGCAGCGCGAGGACGTCGAACTCCCGCCTGGTCAGCGTGACCGGCTCGCCGGCGACGCTCACCTGGCGGGTCTCCAGGTCGATCCGCACGTCGCCGGCCATGACCACGTGGTCCCTGGCCGGCATGGGGCGGGTGCCGCGGCGTACGACGGCTTCCATGCGGGCCATGAGCTCGGCCGTACGGAACGGCTTGACCAGGTAGTCGTCGGCACCGGAGCGCAGACCGCGCAGGATCTCACGCTCCTCGGTGCGGGCAGTGACCACGATGACGGGCACCGCGGACACCCGGCGGACGCGGCGCAGCGCCTCCAGCCCGTCCATGTCGGGCAGGCCGAGGTCGAGCAGGACGAAGTCGACGCCCCCCGCCAGGCGGAGGGCGTCGACCGCCAGCCCCGCGCGCACGATCTGGTGACCGTGTCGCGACAGGGCCGTGGTCAGGGCGGCCGCGAGCCGGTCGTCGTCTTCGACCAGGAGAACTCGCATGTGAGGAGCGTAGTGACAACAAACGCGTGATGGGGACCACGGGTTCGCGGCGGCCTGCCGCACGCGTCCGCGCGTCCTACACGCGAGCCAGCTGCGGCTCGGCCTTCTCGCTGGAGGACAGGGCCGCGTCGCGGGTCTCGCGCATCGTGAAGTAGACGATCAGCGAGACGGCGGCGCAGGCCGAGACGTACCAGTAGAAGCCGGACTCGATGCCCGAGTCCTTGAACCACAGCGCCACGTACTCGGCCGTGCCGCCGAACAGCGCGTTGGCGATCGCGTACGGCAGCGCCACGCCGAGCGCCCGCACGTTCGTCGGGAACAGTTCCGCCTTCACCACCGCGTTGATCGAGGTGTAGCCGGTGATGATGATCAGACCGGTCAGCGAGAGGACCAGCGCGCCCCCGAAGCCGCTGACACCCGACAGGGCGGTCATGAGCGGGACGGTGCCCAGCATCGAGCCGAAACCGAAGGTGATCAGCAGCGGGCGGCGGCCGATCCGGTCCGACAGCGCGCCGGCCAGCGGCTGCAGGCACATGAAGATGAACAGCGCGCAGAAGCTGACCAGCGTCGCCGTCGTCTTCTCCAGGCCCGCGGTGTTGGACAGGTACTTGGTCAGGTAGGTCGTGTAGGTGTAGTACGCGACCGTGCCGCCCATGGTGAGGGCGATGACCAGCAGGAACTCGCGCTTGTGGGCGAAGAGCTGACGCAGCGTGCCGCGCTCGCGCTCGACCCCCTTCTCCTGCTCGTCGTAGACCTCGGTCTCCATGAGGTTGCGGCGCAGGTAGAACACCACGGCGGCGGCCAGCGCGCCGATGATGAACGGGATGCGCCAGCCCCACGACTTCAGCGCCTCCTCGGTCATCGTGTTCTGCAGGATGATCTGCAGGCCGAGGCCCACGATCTGGCCCGCGGTCATCGAGACGTACTGGAAGCTCGAGGCGAAGCCGCGCTTGCCGGGCGGCGTGGCCTCGGTGAGGTAGGTGGCGCTGGCGGCGTACTCACCGCCGACCGAGATGCCCTGCAGGAGGCGAGCCACCAGCAGGACGGCCGCGCCGAAGTACCCGGCCGCGGCGTAGGTGGGTGCGATGGCGATCAGCAGGGCGCTGGCCGACATCAGCGTGACGGTCAGGGTGAGGGCTGCCTTGCGGCCCTTTCTGTCGGCGTAGCGGCCGAGCAGCCATCCGCCGATCGGCCGCATGAAGAAGCCGACGGCGAAGATGCCGGCGGTGTTGAGCAGCTGGGCGGTGGCGTCGCCCTTCGGGAAGAACGAGCTCGCGAAGTAGACGGCGAAACTGCTGTAGACGAACCAGTCGTACCACTCGACCAGGTTTCCAACCGATCCGCCGAGCACCGCCTTCCATGGGGTGCGCGCGGCTGCGTGTGTCGTCAAGGGGGACCTCCTGCGAGAGTCGTTGCAGGTCGTAGGCTCTCCACAGAGGGTTGTTCCGTCCAGGGGGATGACGGTTTATCTAACCTCCGCTTAACACAACGGAAATCACCCGAAGGTAGGATGAATTATTCGGCCTGGCGCCGTCAGACCTCCCGCTGCCACTCGGTCCACTCGTCGACCAGCTCGAATCCCATCGCCTCGTTGATCGCGAGCATGTGCGCGTTGGAGGTGGCGTTCCACGTGATGATGCGGTCGACGTCCGGCTCCATCTCGCGGAACCACAGCAGGTTGGCCAGTTTCAGCACCAGCCCGAGGCGGTGCCCCCGGTGCTCGCCCAGCACCACGGTGTCGGCCTGGCGGCCCCAGCCGTCCGGCTCGGCGCGGTCGACGTAGATGCGGGTGTAGCCGGCCACGGCCCCGTCGGCGGCCCTTCTGGCGATCATGGAGTAGGTCTGCTGCATGAACTCGGCGTTCGTCGCCTCGATCGCCTCGATGCGCCCGGCGTCCCACCGCATGCCCTCGACGTCGTCGCCGTGGGGAGCGTCGTTCATGCCCTCCATCAGCAACGCCAGGTCCGCGTGCAGCTCGGGCGCGGCCGTGCCCGCCCAGCGCTCGAGACGGTAGCCGGCGGCGTACGGCTCGGCGTCGGCCAGCATGCGTTCGACGCGGGCCCAGTCGGCCGCGCGCAGGTCGAGCGCCCTGCGCGCCTCCCCGAGTGACGGGGTGAAGCCGGTCGCGCGGGCGAAGCCGTCGGCCGGGCCCTCCGCCGGGGCCTCGGTCAGCAGCATGCGGCGGCCCGCCGTACGGGCCCGGTCGGCGGCGTGGGCGACCAGGGCGGTGCCGAGGCCGCGGCGACGGCGCTCGGGGACCACCACGAGGCTGCGCACCACGCCCAGGTGGGTGTTGTCGGTCATCGGCAGGCCCAGGCCGTAGCCGGCCACGACCCTGCCGTCCTCGACCACCGCCCACGCCTCCATCACGTCGCCGGGGAAGCCGCGTGACACCATGGCGGTGTAGCCGGGCAGCGACATGCCCGGTCCCGGATGGTCGGCGTCGGCGGCGAGGAACGCCGCGTGCAGCCCGGTCAGCAGGTCGCCGGGCGGGTCGAGGTCGATGCGCTGGATGTCCATGAGGCCAGGCAACCCCACCAGCGCGGCGGACCGCCAGCGAATTACCGGCCGGGCGCGGCGCAGGTCACTGCTGGTAGTTCTCCACCTCGTCGGCCGGGCGGGGGGCGGCGTAGTCGGGGTCATCGCCCACGCCGCGGCGGGCCCTGCGCTGGCGCAGCAGATCCCAGCACTGGTCGAGCGCCGCCTCCAGTTCCTTGACGCGGGCGTTCTCCTCGTCGGTGGTGACCTCGCCGGAGGCGAGCCGGCCGCGCAGCTCGTGCTCCTCGGTCACGAGGGCGTTGATCCTGCTGAGAATCTCGTTGTCCTGCATGGATCAGACTCTAACCATCGCGTGGTAGAAATCATCCCATGTCGGGTATTGCGCTGGTCAGAACGCCTGGCCCCCATCTGGCCGAGGGCATCGTCACCAACATCGAGCGCGAGCCGGTCGACGCCGACCTCGCGGCGCGCCAGCACGAGCGTTACGTCGAGGCTCTCAGCGCGAACGGCTGGGAGATCCGCCACGTCGAGCGGGCCGACGACCTTCCCGACGGGGTCTTCGTCGAGGACGCGGTCGTGGTCAGCGCCGGCACCGCCGTGCTCACCAGGCCCGGAGCGCCCGAGCGGCGGCCGGAGGTGGAGACGGTGGCGGCGGCCGTCCAGGCGCTGGATCTGGAGATCAGGCGCATCGAGGGGCCCGGCACCCTGGACGGCGGCGACGTCCTGCAGGTCGGCTCGCGGATCTACGTCGGCAGGTCGGCCAGGACCAACGACGAGGGCATCGCCCAGCTCGCCGCGCACCTGCCCGAGCGGGAGGTCGTGCCCGTCGAGATGCGCGGCGTGCTGCATCTGAAGTCGGCCGTCACCGCGCTGCCCGACGGGACCCTCATCGGCGTTCCCGGGCACGTCGACCTGCCCGGCCTGCTCGTGCCCGAGGAGGAGGCCGGATCCCACCTGGTCCTGCTGGGCGGCGACCGCGTGCTGATGGCCGCCTCCGCGCCCGCCACCGCCGCGTCGCTCGAGAAGCGCGGGCTCGAGGTGGTCCAGGTGGACATCTCCGAGTTCGAGAAGCTCGAAGGCTGCGTGACCTGTCTGTCCGTGCTCGTGTCTCGCGATGCGAGACCTTGACACAAGCGTTCCTGAGCGTCTGGTAGCGTGCTTGACGTGTTGCGTGGACTGCTTCTTAGCCGCCGCGGCGGGGGCCTCTAGAAGGCCGGCTCCCTCGTCGCGGAGCGAGTCATGCGCGTCGGCCGTTTCCTTCCGACCGACGAGGATCATGACATGACCGCTCAGCAGCCCAGTTCCATGCCCTTCCAGCGATACCAGCCGTTCGAGCCCATCCGGCTGCCCGACCGCACCTGGCCCGACCGGGTCATCACCAAGGCGCCCCGCTGGTGCGCCGTCGACCTGCGCGACGGCAACCAGGCGCTGATCGACCCGATGGACTCCCACCGCAAGCTCAAGATGTTCGAGCTGCTGGTGCGGATGGGCTACAAGGAGATCGAGGTAGGCTTCCCGTCCGCCTCGCAGACCGACTTCGACTTCGTCCGGCAGATCATCGACGAGGGCCGCGTCCCCGACGACGTGGTGATCCAGGTGCTGACGCAGGCCAGGCCGGAGCTGATCGAGCGGACCTTCGAGGCCATCAGGGGCGCCAAGCAGGCCATCGTCCACCTGTACAACTCCACCTCCACGCTGCAGCGGCGGGTGGTGTTCGGCATGGACAGGGAGGGCATCACCGCGATCGCCGTCGAGGGCGCCAAGCTGGTGCGCAAGCTGGCCGAGGCCTCCGACGTGGACGTCCACTACCAGTACTCCCCGGAGTCGTTCACCGGCACCGAGCTGGAGTACGCGGTCGAGGTGTGCAACGCGGTCAACGACGTGTGGCAGCCCACCCCCGACCGCAAGGTGATCATCAACCTGCCGGCGACGGTCGAGATGGCGACCCCGAACGTCTACGCCGACCAGATCGAGTGGATGCACCGCAACCTGGCCTACCGCGACTCCGTCATCCTGTCGCTGCACCCGCACAACGACCGCGGCACCGCCGTGGCCGCCGCCGAGCTGGGCTACATGGCCGGAGCCGACCGCATCGAGGGCTGCCTGTTCGGCAACGGCGAGCGCACCGGCAACGTCTGCCTGGTCACCCTGGGCATGAACCTGTTCTCGCAGGGCGTCGACCCCGAGATCGACTTCAGTGACATCGACGAGATCCGCCGGGTCACCGAGTACTGCAACCAGCTGCCCGTGCACCCGCGCCACCCGTGGGGCGGCGAGCTGGTCTACACCGCCTTCTCCGGCTCCCACCAGGACGCCATCAAGAAGGGCTTCGAGCACCTGGCCGCCGACGCGGCCGCCGCAGGGGTGCCGGTCGACTCCTTCCGGTGGGCGGTGCCGTACCTGCCGATCGACCCCAAGGACATCGGCCGCAGCTACGAGGCGGTCATCAGGGTCAACAGCCAGTCCGGCAAGGGCGGGGTCGCCTACATCATGAAGGCCGACCACCAGCTCGACCTGCCGCGCCGGCTGCAGATCGAGTTCTCCAAGGTCGTGCAGGCCCGCACCGACGAGGAGGGCGGCGAGATCTCGCCGGCCCAGATGTTCGACATCTTCACCGACGAGTACCTGCCGAACCCGGCCAACCGCTGGGGCCGTCTCAGCCTGATGGCGCACCGCCACGAGTCCACCGTCGACGAGAAGGACCGCATCAGCGCCGACGTGCGCATCGACGGGGAGATCCGTGAGGTCGAGGGCACCGGCAACGGGCCCATCTCGGCGTTCATCGACGCGATCTCGGCGCTCGGGTTCGAGGTGCGCGTGCTCGACTACGTGGAGCACGCGATGAGCGCCGGCAGCGACGCCAAGGCCGCCTCGTACCTGGAGTGCGACGTCAACGGCCAGGTGCTGTGGGGAGCCGGCATCGACGGCAACACCACGACGGCCTCGCTCAAGGCGATCATCTCGGCGGTGAACCGGGCCTCCCGCTGACGTGACTCACCCCGGGGGTACGGCACGCCTCGCCGTACCCCCGGTCGGCGTCATGGCCGGCCGGGCCTCGCGTTTCAGCGAAGGCCCAGGTAGTGCGCGATCGAGCGGGCGCCGTGCTCGAACGTGGCCGCCGGCGCGGTCACGACGCTGTTGTACATGCCGAACAGCTCGAAGCTGACCGCCCCATAGACCCACGTCCAGGCGTGGATGCCGCGCAGGATCACCTCGTCCGGGAGCCCCACGAAGATCGCCTCCCGGAGCGCGGCGGCGTCGCCGGCGAACTCCTCCGGGGCCGGCGTGTCGGCGGGCACCTGGATCGCCCCCGCCGCGTGGGCGTCCGACAGCACTTTCGCGAACATGATCCCGTCACGCGCCGCGGGATCGACGGTGTCGGCCGGGGCCTGGTAGCCGGGCACCGGCGTGCCGTGGATCAGCGCGTACTCGTGGGGGTGCGCCAGCGCCCACGCCCTGATCGCCCGGCACATCGCCAGCCAGCGCCCGAGGAAGTCGTCCCGGGCGCACCCGGCGTCGGCCTGCTCGACGGCCGCGCCGACCGCGTTGTAGGCGTCGATGATCAGCGCCGTCAGCAGATCGTCCTTCGTCGGGAAATAGCGGTAGATGGCCGAGGAGACCATCCCCATCTCCCGCGCCACGGCCCGCAACGACAGGCCCGCGGCGCCGTCGGTGGACAGGTGCCGGCGGGCGATGTCGGTGATCTCCCTGATCAGCTCCGCGCGGACGCGTTCTCTGGCGGTACGGCTTGCGGTCGTCATGCGGAGCACGCTACCAGAGCGCCGCCAAAAAACGAGAGCACTGCTCTTGACTCTTCCGCTCTCTTGGGAGAGCATTGCTCTCGTCAATGAACGGCGCTCACGAAGAGGTTCGCATGCTCGCCATCGCCAAGGGAGCCAACCTGGCTCTGATGTTCTTCCTGGAGCTCGGCGTCATCGGCGCGGTCGGCTACTGGGGCTTCACCGCCGGATCCTCCTGGGCCCTGCGGTTGCTGCTGGGCCTCGGCGCGCCTGTCCTGTTCGGCGTGCTGTGGGGCCTGTTCGCGGCGGGCGGTGGCGCCAACGCCACCTACCCCCTCACGGGGATCGCGCGCGGGCTGTTCGAGGTCGCCTGGTTCGGCGGCGGGGCGCTCGCGCTCTACGCTGCCGGGGCGCTCACCCCGGCGGCCGTCCTGGGTGCCGCCTTCGTCGTCAACGGGGTCCTTCGCCTGCTGTGGCACCAGTAGTGAGATCAGGCCACACTCGTACGCGTCTCTTCTGAAGGTAGGTTGATCATGGGTAAGCATGTCGTCGTGGGCGCGGGTCAGGTCGGCCGGCACGTGGCTCGCAAGCTGATCGCGCAGGGTCACGAGGTCGTGGTCGTCACCCGCTCGGGCAGCGGTCCCGAAGGAGTCAGGAAGGTGGCCGCCGACGTGGCCGACAGCGCCGCGCTGATCGAGATCGCCAGGGGTGCCGACGCCGTCTACAACTGCGTCAACCCGCCGTACCACCGCTGGCTCACCGACTGGCCGCCGATGGCCGCGTCCTTCCTGGCGGCGGCCGAGCAGAGCGGCGCGGTGCTGGTGGCGCTGGGCAACCTCTACAGCTACGGCCCGGTTCAGGGGCCGATGACCGAGGACCTGCCGCCGGCCTCCGACAGCCCGAAGGCCCAGGTGCGGGCCGCGATGTGGGCCGACATGCTGGCCGCGCACGAGGCGGGCAGGGTCAGGGTGGCCGAGGTGCGCGGGTCCGACTACTTCGGACCCGGGGCGACGGACCAGTCCTTCCTGGGTGACCGCTTCATCAAGCCGCTCAGGGCGGGCAGGACGATCCCGCTCGTGTGGCCGGCCGACGTTCCGCACAGCTGGACGTACCTGCCGGACGTGGCCGAGGCGCTCGTCGTCGCGGCCGCGGACGAACGGGCCTGGGGCAGGGCCTGGCACGTGCCGACGAGCGAGCCGCTGACGTTCAGGGAGATCGGCGACCGGATGGCGACCGTCCTGGGACTGCCCGCGCCGCGGATGAGCCGGCTGCCGTGGCCGCTGGTGCGGGCGATCGGGCTGGTCAACCCGCTGATCGGCGAGCTGCGGCACACCCGCTACCAGTTCGTGGCGCCGTTCGAGATCGACTCGTCGGCCTTCACCGACACCTTCGGGATCAAGCCCACCCCGATCGACGACGCCCTCCGCGCGACGCTGGGCGTGTGAGAGGGCAGCGGGCGGGCGCGAAGCGGGCGCACTACGCTCGGTGCATGAGGATTGCCATGATCGGCCTGGGCGACATCGCGGAGAAGGCCTACCTCCCCGTGCTGGCCGCCCAGCCCGACCTCGACCTGCACCTGTGCACCCGCAACGAGCGGACCCTGCGCCGGCTCGGCGCCGCGCACCGCGTGGCCGAGCGGTCCACCTCGGTCGAGGAGGTGGTCGAGGCGGGTGTCGACGCCGCGTTCGTGCACGCGGCCACCGAGGCCCACCCGGCGATCGTGGAGCCGCTGCTGAGGGCGGGGGTGCACGTCTACGTGGACAAGCCCGTCGCCTACACCCTCGACGAGACCCGCCACCTGGTACGGCTGGCCGCCGACCGGCGCGTCTCCCTCATGGTGGGCTTCAACCGCCGCTACGCCCCCGGCTACGCGGGCATGCTCGACCTGTCGCGCCATCTGGTCCTCATGCAGAAGAACCGTCCCGCCCTGCCGGACACGCCGAGAAGGGCGGTGTTCGACGACTTCATCCACGTGGTCGACACGCTCCGCTTCCTCGCTCCCGGGCCCGTGACGGAGACACGCATCCGTACCAGGATGCGTGACGGGCTGGTCGAGCACCTGGTGCTGGAGCTGGCGGGCGAGGGCTTCATGGCGCACGGCGTCATGAACAGGGTCGGCGCGGCCTCGGAGGAGAGCCTGGAGGTGCTGGGCGAGGGCGTGAAGCGCCGCGTGGTGAACCTGGGCGACGTCGTCGACCACGGCCCCGCGGGGGAGACGCTGGTGCGGCGGCCCGACTGGGTGCCGGTGTCGCGGCAGCGCGGGGTCGAGCAGGCCGGCATGGCCTTCCTCGCCGCGGTGCGGGCGGGCGAGGTGCTGAGCGCGCAGGACGCGCTGGTCACGCACGAGGTCTGCGAGGAGATCGTCGCCGCCTGCGACCGCGAGGCGGCCCTCGTCGCCTGAGGACCTGCGGACGATCCGCGGGGAGCGGGGCACCTCGGCGGGCGAAGGCCGGCGGGGCCGATGGATGGTTCGGGGCGGCCGAGGGATGGTCCGTGGGGAGCGGGTCTTCTCAGCGGGTGAACGTCCGGGGGGCCATGGCGCGGTCGGCGGCGGCGAGGAGCCTGCCGAACGGTCTCGGGGTCAGCCGCGTCATCACCGTGAACCCGGCGGCGTCCCGCAACGGGCTGGAGGAGGAGACCACGCCGGCCACCGCACGGCCGAGCACGGCGGGCCCTCCGCTGTCGCCGGGCGCGGCGTGGCAGTTGCGCGTGACGAGCACCCCGGGCCCGGCCGCGCCGCCCTCGACGGCGTCGCCGACGCAACGGTGGAGGTCGCTGCCGGGGTAGGAGCCGCCGATCGGGTAGCCGAGCAGTTCGAGGTGCGACAGCGAGTCGCCCCTGCGGGTGAGGCGCGGCCGCAGCCCCGGCCCGGTGATCTCCTCCAGTTGCCGGTTCCCGGCGGCGACGCCCACCACGCCGACGTCGTAGGGCAGCTGGGCGGTGGAGTACGGCCTGGCCCGCCATCGCTTGGGCACCCAGAAGCGCACGGCGGGCCAGACGCCGAGCGCCGGACGGCCCGAGCCGTCGCGGTTGTAGGCGGGCATGAAGACGATCCGGTCGAAGCGGTGGCCGTCGCCGTACAGGCAGTGGGCCGCGGTCAGCACCAGGCTGCGGCTGTGCGACCGGAGCACGACCGCGCCGCAGGTCAGCTCCCTGCGGCTGACGGGGTCGTGGCTCACCAGCAGCCCCGCCAGCCGGTACCTGCCCGTGTACGGTCGCGCCACGGGCGCGTGCCCGAGCCGGTCGCCTCCCGGCGTGAGAACCCGCCGGTCCGGCACCGACAGCGCTGACATCGCGGGAACCGCCGCGCCGCTCCCGCCGGCAGAGTCGCGCGCGTCCACGGTGGGACCTGCGCCCACCGGCAGGAGCAACCCCGCCGCCACCACGAGCCTGAGCACCCGTCCCCCCAAGTTTTGATCTTGCGCACTCTATCGGGCAGGGTGGCGTTCTGCCAGGTCATGGGCCCGGTCGCGGGCCATGTCGCGGGCCGGGGTCGTGGGCCGGCTTGGCGACTGTGTACGTGTCGGCGCGTGCCGGAATTGCCAGGGGCGGTGAACGATGGTGCGGTGGTGTCATGGCTGTCGACCTGAACCACACCATCGTGCCGAGCAGGGACAAGCACGCCTCCGCCGCCTTCATCGCGGAGATCCTGGGACTGAAGGCGGGCCCGCAGTGGGGCCCGTTCGTGCCCGTCGAGACCGCCAACGGCGTCACCCTCGACTACATGGACTCGGCCGACGTCCGGCCGAACCACTACTGCTTCATCGTCAGCGAGGCCGAGTTCGACGAGATCTTCGGGCGCATCCAGGCGCGCGGCCTGGACTTCTGGGCCGATCCAGGGCACGCGAAGGCGGGGATGATCAACCACCTGTACGGCGGCCGCGGCGTCTACTTCGACGACCCCGACGGCCACCGCATGGAGGTCATCACCGCCCCCTACGCGTAAGCCTGAACCGCTCAGAGCCAGTAGTTGTCGTGGCGGAGGTAGAACTCGGCCTTCTCCTCGTCGCTCATGGTGGCGACGTCGAGCAGGCCCTCGAAGTAGCCTTCGCGAGGCGCGCCGGGCGAGAAGTGCAGCAGCATGGAGGCGGGCTCGCCCGACTCGTTGCGGAAGCCGTGCACGCCGCCCGCGGGCACGTGGACCCAGTCGCCCGGCTTCGTCTCGAGCCAGCGGTCACCGTTGTAGATGCTGATCGTGCCTTCGAGGACGAAGAAGGACTCGGTGATCGTCTTGTGGAAGTGCGGTCCGGGGCCGCTCGGCGTGGGCCCCATGTTCCAGCGGTAGAGGCCGAACAGGCCGCCGGTGGAGGCACCGGTGGCCAGGTAGTCGACGGTGTTGCCGGTCGGGTAGACCAGGTCGGGCGCGGATCCGGCGGGACGGTGGACGGCGCTGTTCTCGCCCTTGTCGTCGAAGTAGATCGGGTCTGGATATGTCATAGCGCGCATCCTAAGGACCCGGGCGGCGCGGATCTTCACCCGCGCCGCCCGGACACGCGTCAGGGGTAGAGACCGCGCATCTGGTGGGCCTCGGCGACCCTGCCCACGCCGATCACGTGGGCCGCCTGGCGCAGGGTGATCCCGCGCGCCTCCGCCACCGACCTGACCTCGCCGAAGGCGCCTTCCATGAGGTCGCGGAGCCTGATCTCGACGTCGTCGGCGCTCCACGAGTAGGCCTGCATGTTCTGCACCCACTCCAGGTACGACACGATCACGCCGCCGGCGTTGGCCAGGATGTCGGGGACGATCGTGGTGCCCTGCGCCGCCAGGATCTCGTCCGCCTCGGGCGTGGTCGGGCCGTTGGCGCCCTCGACGATGAGCCGGGCCTTGACCCGCGGCGCGTTCTCGGCGGTGATCGCGCCCTCCAGCGCGGCGGGAACCAGGACGTCCACGTCCAACTCCAGCAGCGCGGCGTGGTCCATCGCGTCGGCGTGCCGGTAGCCGGCGACGCCGCCGGACTCGGCCACCCATGCGCGCAGGCCGGCGATGTCGAGCCCGGCGGCGTTGTGGACCGCCCCGGTGACGTCGGAGACCGCGACCACCTTGGCGCCCGCGTCGGACAGGTACTGCGCGGCCAGCGCGCCCACCTTGCCGAAGCCCTGCACGGCGACGCTCACCCCTTCGGGGGAGCGGCCCAGCGCGGACAGCGTCGCGATCTGCACGCCCCTGGAGGTGGCCCCGGCACGGCCGAGCGACCCGCCCAGCGTCATCGGCTTGCCCGTGACGACGCCCGGCACCGAGTACCCGGCGTTGACGCTGTAGGTGTCCATGATCCAGGCCATGGTCTGCTCGTCGGTGCCGACGTCCGGGGCGGGGATGTCCTTCTCGGGGCCGATGAGCGGGAGGATCTCGTTGACGTAGCGGCGGGTCAGCCGCTCGAGCTCCCTGGTGGTGAGCGCGGTCGGGTCCACGCACACGCCGCCCTTGGCGCCGCCGTACGGGATGCCCACCAGCGCGCACTTCCAGGTCATCCACATGGCCAGCGCGGTGACCTCGTGGATGTCGGTGGCCGGGTGGAAGCGGATGCCGCCCTTGGCGGGGCCGCGCGAGACGTTGTGCTGGACGCGGAAGCCCTGCACGACGTCCATCGTGCCGTCCTCGCGGCGGACCGGGACGGAGACGGTCAGCGAGCGGCGCGGCGTGGCGAGCATCGTGCGCAGGCCCTGGTCGAGGCCGAGGTGCTCGGCCGCCTGGTCGAGCTGGTGGAGAGCGGAGTCGAGGGCTTGTCGCCCGGGTGTGATCAGGGCCGGCGTCCTTGACGGCACCATGACGGTCATGGGAAGGATTCCTCCTGTTATGTACGCCCAAGCGGGAAAAGCGCCATTGCTTTACCCATGGGCGGTTCTGTGATGATCAGCGTAACCCGTGGCTGATCCCCATACTGAAGATCCAAGCTGGAGATCGACGCGAGGGGAACATGCCACTCTGGCAGTCTTGAGGCGAGAACCGCGCCGAAACGTCACATCGAGGGGACGAATGGCTGATCTGCTCGTCGGTCCGATGCTCCGCTACGTCGACTCCACGCACGCCGCCATCTGGGTGGAGACCGACCAGCCCGGCGTGGTCACGGTGTGCGGGCGGTGGGACACCCCCACCTTCACCGTCCACGGCCACCACTACGCGATCGTCGACCTGGAGGGCTTCCAGGGCGAGTACACCGTCGAGGTGAACGGCGAGCAGGTGTGGCCGATCGACCGGCCCAGCCGGATCGAACTCATGCCGCCCGAAGGGCCCTCGCGGGTGATGTTCGGCTCCTGCCGTACCAGTGTGCCGCACGACGCGGCGCACACCGCCACCCACGGCGTGGACGTGCTGCGCGCCTACGCGCGCAGCGACAGGCCGCTGCCCGAGCTGCTGTTGATGATCGGCGACCAGGTCTACGCCGACAAGCCCGCACCGGCCGTGCTGGAGCTCATCGCCTCGCGCAGGAGTCCCGGCGAGGAGCCGGCCCAGGAGATCGCCGACTTCGAGGAGTACGCCGCGCTCTACCGCCAGGCGTGGACCGACGACCCCGACATCCGGTGGCTGCTGTCGACGGTGCCCACCGCCATGATCTTCGACGACCACGACCTGCGCGACGACTGGAACACCTCCCAGGACTGGCGCGCCGCGATGGCGCACACCCCCTGGTGGCACCGGCGCGTGGTCGCCGGGCTCGGCGCCTACTGGATCTACCAGCACCTGGGCAACATGTCGCCGGACGAGCGCGCGGGCGACCCGGTGCTGGCCGCGCTGAAGCGGGGCGAGGGCGCCGCCGTGCTCGACGACTTCGCCGCCAAGGCCGACGCCGAACCGAGCAGCAACAGGTGGAGCTACGCCCGCGACCTCGGACACTCCCGGCTGATCGTGGTCGACACCAGGTGCGCGCGCCAGCTGACGCCCGGCGACCGGCGGATGCTCGACCCCGGCGAGTGGGAATGGCTGCGGGACCAGATCGCGCGCACGCGAGGACGGCTGATCATCGGCTCGTCGATCCCGTTCCTGCTGCCCGAGGGCGTCCACTACGTCCAGAACTGGAACGAGGCGCTGTGCGACGGCAAGTGGGGCAAGACCGTCGCGCGGCTGTCGGAGTGGTTCCGGCAGACCTTCGACCTGGAGCACTGGGCCGCCTTCCGCCGCTCCTTCGACGACCTCGCGCGGCTGCTGGTCAAGCTCGGCGAGCCGGTGCTGATCCTGTCGGGCGACGTGCACTACTCGTACCTGGCGCAGGCGCCCGGGCCGATCTACCAGATCGTCTGCTCGCCCATCCGCAACCCGCTGAGCAAGGCGCTGCGCCTGGCCAACATCTTCACCCAGTTCGGCGTCGCCACGCTGATCGGCGGCCTGCTCGCCTCGCTCGCCCGCCTTCCGCGCCCGCCGTTCCGCTGGCGGGTGACCAAGGGGCCGGTGTTCCAGAACGCGCTGGCGGCGCTGGAGTTCGGCGAGCGGATCACCGTTGTCTGGTACGGCGAGTCGCTGCAGCCGCTAGAAACAGTCCATGACCTTTGACCAGTACGCCCCGGCTGTCCCCTTCTATGACTTGTGGCACGAGGACGGGCACGTGCCTGAGGTGAGGGAGAAGCTTCCCCCGCTGGTGCGCGGGTCGGTGCTGGAGATCGGCGCGGGCACCGGCCTCATCACCGAGGTCATCGCCGACGCCACCGACGGCGAGATCTTCGCCCTGGAGCCCTCTCTCGGCATGCGGTCGGTGCTGCTGTCCAGGCTCGCGGCCCGTCCCGGCCTGCTGGAGAGGGTGACCGTCCTGCCGTACGGCGCGCTGGACGTCGACCTCGACGAGCCGGTGGACATGGTCGTGATGATCGCCGTGCTCTACGCGATCGACGACCGGCCGAAGCTGTGGGAGACCCTCGCCCGCCGGCTGGTGCCCGGCGGCCGGCTGGTCTTCAACTTCGCCGAGCGGCCCATGCCGGTGCCCGGCGAGCCCTCCCGGATGGCCGCCTACCCGGTGGGCAGGCACACCTACGAGATCTGGGGGCGGACGCACGCCGTCGAGGGCGAGAAGATCGAGGCGAGCTTCACCTACCGGATCGTCCACGGGGACGCCGTCATCAGCGAGGACGTCGTCGAGAGCGTCACCTACCGGCCCTCCGCCGCCACCCTGCGCGCCGAGCTGACCGAGGCGGGCTTCGTGCCCGACGAGGCGCCCGAGGGGCTGCTGGCATGGAGGCTCGCAAAGTAGGGGGAACCGGACTCCCGGCTGCGGCCAAGTACAGGGTGACCGCAGAAAGGAATCCCTCCGTGGTGATGGCGCAGGCGTTGGACGACGCGACGTTGGTCGGGCAGTCGGTGAGCGAACCGGAGGTGTTCGCCACGCTGTTCGACCGGCACGCCGATGAGATCTTCAGGTACGCCGCGCGGCGGCTCGGCCCCGAACTGGCCGAGGACGCCGTGGGCGAGGTGTTCCTGGCCGCCTTCCGCGGCAGGGCGCGCTACGACCGCTCGCGTTCCGACGCCAGGCCATGGCTGTACGGCATCGCGACCAAGGTCGTGGCGCAGCACCGCAGGGCCGAGCGCCGCCGTACGCAGGCCATGGCGCGCCTCTCGCCCGACCGGCCGGGATCCTTCGACGAGCGCAGCGCCGACCGGGTCACCGCGGAGCAGCTTCAACCCAGGCTCGCCAAGGCGCTCACGCGCCTGTCGGCGGCCGAACGGGACCTGCTGCTGCTGGTGGCGTGGGCGGATCTGACCTACGAGGATGTGGCGCTCGCACTCGACATCCCCGTCGGCACCGTCCGCTCACGCCTGCACCGGCTCAGGACGAAGGTGCGCAGGGCCCTTGGCGGCATCGATCCCTTCAAGGAGGAGCCCGAGCATGGACGATGAGATCAGGATCTTCGCCGAGGGACGGCCGGCCGTCCCACCGTACCCCTCGGAGGCGCGGGAGACCGCCCGCCGCCGCCTGGTGCAGGAGACCACGGCGCGGCACCGCTTCCGGTTGCCCCGCATCGGCTGGCAGGCGGCGGGGGCCTTCGGCCTGACCGTGGCGCTGGTCGGCGGCGTGGCGTTCACGCTGTCCGCCACCGGACGGGACGGCACGGTGGCCCGTCCCGCGGCGCCGGTCCTGGCGGGGGTGAGCGACGAGCCGGCGCCCAAGCCGGGACAGTTCGTGCTGGTGGAGTCGGAGACGATGTACACCGCCATGTCCATGGGCGAGCAGGAGACCCGCTACCTCTACCGGACCAAGCGCCGGCTGTGGCGCTCGGCGGACGCCAGCGCCGACGGCCTGCTGTCCATCGAAGGGCTGGAGCCCAAGCAGTTCCCCGGCTGGCCGATGCCGGAGGAGGCCGGCAAGCGGCAGGGCAAGGAGTGGATGCGGCTGGCCAACTGCCCCGACAGGATGGGCGAGGCCCGCTCCGACCACGCCTATCTCGCCACGCTCCCGGCCGACGCGGACGGCATGCGCGCCTACCTGGAGAAGCGCGGCAAGGTGACCAACAACAACGCCTTCGGCGTGGTGGGCGACCTGATCAGGGAGACGTATCTGCCACGGCCACAACGCGAGGCGCTGTTCAACGCCGCCAAGGCGCTGCCCGGGGTGGAGGTCGCCGAGGGAGTGGAGGACGGCGCGGGCCGCAAGGGCACCGCGCTCGGCAGCAAGGCGCAGGGCGGCATGCTCGAACAGCTCGTCTTCGACCCCACGACCTTCATGTTCATGGGGGAGCGCGGGACGGTCGTGGACGCGAAGAGCGCGGGGGCGCCGGTCGGCTCGGTGCTCGCGCTGACCGCGCAGACCAGTGTCTCCGTCGTCGACGCGCTCCCGGCGGAGAGCGCCTCCGCCGCGCACGACAGCAGCTGCGAGGACGTGGGCCGGCCGACGACGAAGGCCGACCCGCGATTCTCGGCCGAGCCGACGGCGCCCGTCTCCGCCGAGCCGACACTGCCCGGGTCCGCCGAGTCGACGGCGCCCGCGCCCGGTGAGCCGACGGTGACCGTGACGCCCGTACCGGATCGGGACGCGCCCTCCGCGGCCCAGGACAGTGGCGCGCCGCCCAGGCCGCAGGACGTGCCCGCCGAGTCGGCGCCGCAGGCACCCGTCCCGACCGTGACCGTGACGATGATGCCGAGCGCCGACCGCTGACCACCGTCGGTACGGCTCGCGCCGCGCGGGGCGCGAGCCGTACCGGGGGTGGCTACCTGAGCGCGGCGATCGCGTCGGCCAGCTGGTCGACGGCGTGGTGCAGGTCCTCCTCGGAGATCACGATCGGCGGGGCGAGCCTGATCGTGGAGCCGTGGGTGTCCTTGGCCAGGATGCCGCGCTCCAGCAGCGCCTTGGACACCGCGCGGCCCGTGGCGAGCGAGGGGTCGATGTCGACGCCCGCCCACAGCCCGCGCCCGCGCACGGTCACCACGCCGTTGCCGATCAGCTCGCGCAGGCGACCGTGCAGGATCTCGCCCAGCCTGGCCGCCCTGGCCTGGAACTCGCCGGTGTTGAGCAGCTCGATCACCGCGTTGGCGACCGCGCAGGCCAGCGGGTTCCCGCCGAACGTGGAGCCGTGCTGCCCGGGCTGGATGACCCCGAGCACGTTCTCGTCGGCCGCGATGGCCGAGACGGGGACCACGCCGCCGCCGAGGGCCTTGCCGAGCACGTAGATGTCGGGCACGACGCCCTCGTGGTCACAGGCGAAGGTCGTGCCCGTCCGGCCGAGACCCGACTGGATCTCGTCGGCGATCATCAGGATGTTGTGCTCCGTGCACAGCTCGCGCACCTGGGTCAGGTAGCCGTCCGGCGGCACGAGCACGCCCGCCTCGCCCTGGATCGGCTCGACCAGCACCGCCACCGTGTGGGCGTCGATCGCCTCGCGGATCGCCTCGGCCGAGCCGTACTTCACGATCTTGAAGCCGGGGGTGTACGGGCCGAAGTCCGCGTGTGCGTCGTCGTCGGTGGAGAAGCTGACGATCGTGGTGGTGCGGCCGTGGAAGTTGTCCTCCATCACGATGATGTTGGCCTGGTCCCGCGCCACCCCCTTGACCTTGTAGCCCCACTTGCGGGCCACCTTGATCGCGGTCTCGACGGCCTCGGCGCCGGTGTTCATCGGCAGGACCATGTCCTTGCCGGTCAGGTCGCCGAGCCCGGCGCAGAACGTGGCGAACTGGTCGTGGTAGAACGCCCTGCTGGTCAGGGTGAGGTTCCTGAGCTGCTCCTGCGCCGCCTCGATGATCTTCGGGTTGCCGTGGCCGAAGTTGAGGCTCGAATAGCCGGACAGGAAGTCCAGGTATCGCTTGCCTTCGACGTCGGTCACCCAGGCGCCGTGCGCCTCGTGGATCACGACGGGCAGCGGGTGGTAGTTGTGCGCGCTGCGGCGCTCGCTTACCTCGATGTGTTCCGCACTGGTGGTCATTGTCAGTTCTCCCCCCTGATTTCCAGTGTGCAGCACTTGGGACCGCCGCCCGCCTTGCGCAGCTCGCTGAGGTCGACGGGGATCACCTCGTATCCACGCCGCTTGAGGTCCAGCTGGAGGTCGTGCGCCTCCACGTTGATCACGACGTTCGTGCCGTCGCTGACGGCGTTGAGACCGAGCACCTCGGCGTCGTCGGCACCCGCGATCACCGCGTCCGGGAACATCCGCCGCAGGACGCGCCGGCTCCCCTCGGAGAACGCTCCGGGGTAGTAGGCGATATTCCGCCCGTGCAGCGGGAACAGCGCGGTGTCGAGGTGGTAGAAGCGCGGGTCGACCAGCTGGAGCGAGACGACGGGGCGGCCCAGGAACTCCTGCGCCTCGCTGTGCGCCTCGCGCGAGGTGCGGAAGCCGGTGCCCGCCAGGATCACCTCGTCCATGGCGAGGAAGTCGCCCTCGCCCTCGTTCACGTGGGCAGGCTCGTACGTCGGGTAGCCACGCTCGGCGAACCAGCTCAGGTAGGCCGGGCCCTCGGCGGCCCGCTCCGGGAAGGCGAAGCGGGCACCGTAGACCCTGCCGCCCGCCACGAGCGCGCCGTTGGCGGCGAACACCATGTCGGGCAGGCCGTCGATCGGGTCGATCAGGCTGACCTGGTGACCGAGCTCCTCGTAGGCCGCCTTCAACCCCTCCCATTGCCTGATGGCGACGGCGCGGTCGGCACCCGCGTCCGGATCCATCCACGGATTGATCGCGTACTCCACCGCGAAGAAGTCAGGTCGGCACATCAGGAAGTGCTTGGGCATGCTGCGGCTCCAACTCGTCGAGGGGGACGGCAGCAGCCTAGGAACAGTGTTTACGCAGGCCAAGCGCCCGATATTGCGCGTTGGGGCGGGTCTGTTGCGTCTTGTGGCATTCCGGCGCCGATCCGTTGCGCCTCGTCCACCAGCCGCGACAGCACGATCGAGCTCTTGGTCCGCACGACGAACGGCTCGGCCGCGATCCGCTCGATCACCCGCTCCACGTGCCGCACGTCAGTGGCCCTGATGTGCAGCAGCGCGTCGGCCTCGCCGGTGATCGTGCAGGCCGAGACCACCTCGGGATGGCGGGCGATCGCCAGGCCGATCGCGGCGGGGGAGGTCTTGCCCTGGCAGAACAGCTCCACGTAGGCCTCGGTGGTCCAGCCGAGCGCCTGCGGGGCGATGCGGGCGCTGAACCCGGTGATCGCGCCCGCGTCGCGCAGGCGGTCCACCCTGCGCTTCACCGCCGACGCCGACAGACCGATGCGCTGTCCGATTTGTGCATATGTCGCTCGGGCATCGTCGACCAGCGCCCCGATGATGTCCCGATCCAACCGATCCAGTTCCACGTCCCCCTGTATACAGCCTGTCCTGTACAGCCAGCGGCTCGGCGCAGGCAGGGCACGCCCGCGTCTCCGGGACGGGCGCGAGATCAGCGTTCAGCGTCGAAACCACGCGGACCGCGTTGGAGACCTGATGCGCTTCAAGGACCAGCCCGCCGAGCGAGGAGAGGTCACGCGCATCGCCCCCGCCGTGGCCTACGACGGCGCGGCGCCGCGACGCTAGGTGGCGAACGTGAACCAGTTGACGTTGACGAAGTCGGCCGGCTGGCCGCTGGCGAAGGTCAGGTAGACCGTGTGCGTGCCGGTGGTCGGCGCGATGTTGGCGGGAACGGTGCGCCAGCTCTGCCAGCCGCCGGTGCTCGCGATCGCGAAGTCGCCGATGGGGGCCGCGGTGGGGCTGCCGAGCCGTACCTGGACCAGACCGCTCACCCCGCCCGCCGCGCCTGAGGCGACGCGCGCGACGAACTGCCGGGCGGGCGTGCTGCCGAAGTTCACGCCGTCGAAGCGGAGCCAGTCGCCGTTGGCGATCGCGCCGACGTTCTGGCCGCCGCCCGTGTCGGTGGTCGCCTCGACGATGGTGCCCGACTGGGCCTGGAAGCGCTCGGCCTGGATGGTGGAGCGGGCGTCGACCCCGCCCGGCGGCTCGGTGGGCGGGTCGGTGGGCTGGGTGCCGCCGCCGCTCTGCCAGACGGCCACGTAGTCGACGACCATCGGCCGGCCCGACACGGTCGCCGCGGTGGGCGTCGGCCCGGCCAGCGCGTTCGGGAAGGCGCCGCCCATGGCCACGTTCAGCAGGAGGAAGTAGCCGGCGTGGCCGGTCATGGCGTTCCAGGTGCCCGCGTCGAACTGGGCCTGGCTGACGCTGTGGAACCGCTGGCCGTCGACGTACCAGCGCAGCTGGTTGGGGGAGACGCTGCGGTCCCACTCGAAGCGGTAGGTGTGGAAGGCCGACTGGCAGGTGGAGCCGGGACACGCCCGGCTGGCGCCGAGCCCGGAGGTCTCGTTGCAGGGCCCGCCCGGGCTGACGCCGCAGTGCAGCACGCCCCAGACCGCGTTGATCCCGTTGACGTTCTCCATGATGTCGAACTCGCCGATGCCCGGCCAGTTCCAGTAGTTCCCCCGGTACGGCGAGCCGAGCGCCCAGAAGGCGGGCCAGTAGCCGAGCGCGGCGTCGCCCGTGACGTCGGGCATCTGGATCCGGCCCTCGATCCGCAGGATGCGGCCGGCGGCGGGCTTGAAGTCGGCGCGGCGGGTCTCGACGCGGGCCGAGGTCCAGTTCTGCCCGCTGCCGATCGGGGTGATGCGCAGGTTGCCCGCGCCGTCGAGGCGGACGTTCGCCGGATCGGCGGTGTAGTTCTGGATCTCCCCGGTGCCCCAGTTGGCGGGGCCGCCGGGGTAGGAGTGCCCGGTGTCGATGATCCAGTTGCCGGAGGACGGCGGGGACCCGGCGGGGCCGTCGAAGTCGTCGGCCCACACCAGGCTCCAGCCGGTGGGGGTCGGCGGCACGGCGGCCACGAGGGCGCCCGCCGCCAGGATCCCGGCCACCGTCGCGGCCAGGCGGGTGAGGAACGTGGAGGGCATGGCGGTTCTCCGTGCGAGCAGGGGGCAACGGACGAGAGAGCGCTCTCTGGCCTTGATGTGACCATGGTATTCCAGCGCTGTCAACCACGTATTGACACCCTGTCGGTGGGCGGGCTAGCTCTCGGAGAGCGCTCTTCGCCGAGGAGATCTGGACCCCCGTACACGCAGCCGGGGCCGCGGTTCATTCACACGGCCCCGGACTGGGAAACCTGACAGGGACTCTCTCCGGAGCCCCGGTGTCAGGCCTTCTCGGCCTCGCCGGTGGCCTGCTCCAGCACCTCTTCGGGCGAGGCCTCCAGGTCCTGCTCGGCGTCGGCGCTGGCCTGCGCCGAGGCCTTGTCGAGCCGTACCCAGCTCGTCACGCTCTCCACCGCGAACAGCACGAACAGGTAGGCCGTCAGCACGTACAGCACCGGGGTCAGCACGCCCAGAGCCGCGCCCACCGCGATGATCAGCAGGCGGACCTCCCAGCCGAGACCGGCCATGAAGACCCACGTGGGCGGCCAGATGCTCTGCCTGGTGCGGTAGACGGTGTCGTAGGTGTGGTAGCCGACCACGTACAGCAGCACGAACAGCAGCCACTTGGGCGCGTCGTAGGCCAGGCCGACCAGGATGACGACGAGGAACTCGGTGCCGCGCAGCAGCGGCGGCACGAGCCAGTCGAGGCGGCCGAGGTGGTCGCGCGCCCCCGTGGGCAGCACGAGCACGATCATGACGGCGACGGAGACGAGCGGCGACAGGCCCGCGACGGCCAGGCCGATCGTCGCCAGGAGCGCGACCAGCAGCGTGGGGACCGGGGGCAGGCCCTTGCCCAGGCGCGAGGCGAGGGCGTGGACCAGCGGACCGTCATCGCGGTAGGCCAGGAGCCTGGCGGTCTGGATGCGGCGCCGTTCCTCGTCGGGGTCGGGAGCGGAGGTGGCGGTGGTCTGCGGCTGCGTGATCATGCGAGAGACCTCATGACGCGTCCAGTGACGGTGTAGACGGAGGCGACGCTTCCCCAGATCAGCAGGGTGATGAAGGTGACCCGGGCGTCGAAGAGGGCGGCGGTGATCGCGATGGCCGCGAACCGCTCGCCGATGGGGAACACGACCATCTTGCGCGCCCAGTAGACGAAGCGGAACTTGCCCGCCTTGGTCCACATCTTGAGCACGCCGCGGATGCCGGTGCTGCGCTCGACCTTGCGCCGCTCCAGCGCCTTGCGCAGGTCGCGGTCGTCGGGCGCGGTCATCGGGGTGGTGGGCAGCGGGGACGGCGCCTTGCGCCGGTTGGCCGCGCCGAAGGAGAAGTCGAGCAGGTGCTTGACCGACTGCAGGGAGATCGCGGCCAGCGCCAGGATCCAGATGTCGTCGCCGTGCCCGGCGACGACGTAGCCGACGGCCAGGCCGGCGAAGACGACGTACTCCTTGAACCTGTCGAACGTCGCGTCGAGCCAGGCGCCGAGCACGCCGAACTTGCGGGCGTAGCGGGCGACCTGGCCGTCGACGCAGTCGAAGACGAACGCGAAGTAGATCAGCACGCCGCCGGCGACCATGCCGAGCCGCTGGCCGGTGGCGAAGCAGAGAGCGGCGGCCACGCCGAGGAAGATGGAGATCAGCGTGACCTGGTTGGGCGTCAGCCCGCGCCGCGCCGCCCAGCGGGCGATGAAGCGGGAGTAGGTGCTGACGAAGTAGGTGGTGAAGAAGCCGTCGGCGCCCTTGACCGCGTTGTTGAGCCTGGCACGGTCCTCGTCCATGCCGGACATCTCGGTGGCGGCCTCGTTGGCCTCGGCCTGGGTGGTGATGCGGCGGAAGAACAGGTCGCGGCGGCCACGGATGCCGACGGAGACGCCCTTGCGGACCAGGCCGAAGATGATCAGCTGGGCCAGGTCGTCCTCGGGGCCGAACAGGTGGGCCAGGTCGGCCAGCTCGCGGCAGGCCTCGGCGAGCACGGGCAGGTTGCGCGTGGTGAGGTGGAGCGGGCCGAGCAGGATCGCGTTGGGCCGGGTGACGGCGTGGTGGGCGGTGCCGACCGAGATGACGCGCGACTTGCCCACGCGGGTGCGGACCATGAGCCCTTCGAGGCTGTTGCCGCCGATCTCGGGCGCCGCCTCCTCGATGGGCACGTCGTAGGCGATCCGCTCGCCGTTCTCGTCCTCCGCGCGCGGCTCCTTGGCCACGAGCGTGATGGCGCCGCGCTTGGCCTTGGTGATCTGGTAGATCAGCTCGTCGTGGATGACCGAGTTCTCGGGCAGGAGGAGGAGGTTCTCCTCGGCCGACTCGGCGATCTGGGCGATGGCGCGCAGGGCGGTGGCGAGATCGGCGCGCTGGACGAGAAGCGGCTGCGGGTCGAGCGAGAGCGCCTGGGCGCGCAGTCGCTCGCCTACGGTGGGCGAGCCGGGGAGGGCGGCCAGCCTCAGGCCGGTCGGAGCGGTGTCGGGGCCGGGCGAAGAGCCCAGCAGGACCACGCGGGTCATGTCACCCTTTCGAGGCAGTTGCGGGGGGTAGAACAACAGGTAAAACAGGGGCAGGTGTCAAAGTCTAGTGAGACTCGGGTAAAGCCGGTCCACCCCAAGGTCACCCTAGACTGGACCAGTGAGTCTCTACCGAGACGAGGGCGTCGTCCTGCGGACCCAGAAGCTGGGCGAAGCCGACAGGATCGTCACCCTCCTCACCAAGCGCACGGGCAAGGTGCGCGGCGTCGCCAAGGGCGTGCGCCGCACCACCTCCAGGTTCGGCGCGCGCCTCGAGCCTTTCACACATGTCGATCTCCAACTGCACGTGGGTCGCACGCTCGACGTGATCACGCAGGCGGAGACCATCCATCCGTACGGCGAGGCGCTGGCCCACGACTACCCCCGCTACACGGCCGGCAGCGCCATGCTGGAGACGGCCGACCGGCTCACCCAGGGCGAGAAGGAGCCCGCGCTCAGGCAGTTCCTGCTGCTGGTCGGCGGGCTGCGCACGCTGGCCGACGGCAGCCACGAGCCCAGGCTGGTGCTCGACGCCTACTTCCTGCGCTCGCTCGCGGTCGCCGGTTACGCGCCCGCGCTGCGGGAGTGCGCCAGGTGCGGCGGCGAGTCGGTGCGCGCGTTCGCCATCGTGGCCGGCGGCGCGGTGTGCGGGTCGTGCCGTCCCGCCGGCGCCGCCGTACCCGCGGGAGAGACCCTCACCCTGATGACGGCGCTGCTGCGCGGCGACTGGGACACGGCCGACGCCTCCGAGGCGCGCCACCGCTCCGAGTGCAGCGGGCTGGTGGCCGCCTACCTGCAGTGGCATCTCGAACACGGCATTCGTTCTCTCCGCCACGTAGAAAGGGAGCCAGCCCGGTGAACGTCCGTCCCCCTGCCCCGCACCCGTCGGGTGCGGTGCCCCCGCCGATCCCGCGGGACCTGGTGCCGAAGCACGTCGCCATCGTCATGGACGGCAACGGCCGGTGGGCCAAGCAGCGCGGCCTGCCGCGGACGGAAGGGCACAAGGCCGGCGAGGCCTCGCTGTTCGACGTCATCGAGGGCGCGCTCGAGCTGGGCATCCCGTACCTCAGCGCCTACGCCTTCTCCACGGAGAACTGGAAGCGCTCGCCCGACGAGGTCCGCTTCCTCATGGGCTTCAACCGCGACGTGATCCGCCGCCGCCGCGACGAGCTCCACGCGATGGGCGTGCGGGTGCGCTGGGCCGGCCGGCCGGGCCGGCTGTGGAAGAGCGTCATCGCCGAACTGCAGGACGCCGAGGAGATGACCAGGAACAACCGCACGCTCACGCTGCAGTTCTGCGTCAACTACGGCGGGCAGGCCGAGATCGTCGACGCCGCGGTCAAGCTGGCCCAGGACATCGCGGCGGGCCGGGTCAAGCCGGGCCGGGTGAGCGAGAAGGTGTTCGCCCGCTACCTCGACGAGCCGGACATCCCCGAGGTCGACCTGTTCGTCCGCTCCTCGGGCGAGCAGCGCTTCTCCAACTTCCTGCTGTGGCAGTCGGCCTACGCCGAGATGGTCTTCCTTAACCGGCTCTGGCCCGACTTCGATCGCCGTGACCTGTGGGAGGCGTGCGAGATCTACGCCAAGCGCGACCGGCGGTACGGCGGAGCCGTCCCCAACCAGGTGGATCCGCCGAGGCGCTAGGGTCGAGCACCTGCGCCTGCTCCGCGGCGTCGTCGAGGTGCCCGAGCACGACCCGATCGACACGCCCGTGCACACCGTGGCGGGCTGAGGCGGTGCCCGTCAGCCCCGGCGGGCGCGGGCCCTGCGCTTGCCCTCGTGCATGGCCTGCACCCTGGCGACGGGGATGGTGTGCCCCTCCTCGACGAGGTCGGCGGGCAGGTCCTGCGGCAGCGGCATGAGCTCGGCCCAGGGGTCGCCGGTGCCCACCAGCCCGGCGGCGGTGCGGACGGTGAAGTCGGCGGGTGCGACCCGGTCGAGGTCGTCCCACGCCACGGGGAACGACACGGGCGCGCCGGGCCGCACGCGCGGGCTGTAGGCGGCCACCACCGTCGCCCCGCCCGCCCTGGTCGAGTCGAGGAACACCTTGCCCTCCCGGTCCTCCCTGATGAAGGCCGTGGTGGCGAGGCCGGGGTCGATCCGCTCGGCCCGCGCGGCCAGGGCCCTGGTGGCGGCGGCGACGTCGGCCATCGCCAGGCCCTCCCGCAGCGGGACGAAGACGTGCAGCCCCTTCGCGCCGCTGGTCTTGACGGCGCCCGCCAGGCCCGCGTCGGCCAGCGCCTGGCGGATCAGCCCGGCGGCGCGCACCACCATCGGGAAGTCGTCGCCGGCGGGCGGGTCGAGGTCGAGGACCAGGTGGGTGGGATGCTCCCAGGCGGCGGCGGTCACCAGCGTCGGGTGGTACTCCACCGCGCGCTGGTTGGCGAACCACAGCAGGGTCCTGCGGTCGTCGCACAGGGCGTAGGAGACCTCCCTGCGGGACGTCTCGGCCCACAGGGTGACCGTACGGATCCAGGAGGGCGCGTAGGACGGCACGTTCTTCTGCATGAAGGGCGCCTGGCCCTGGCGTACCCGCACCACCGACAGGGGCCGCGCGCGCAGCGCCGGCAGGATGCGGTCACGCATCGTGTCGAGGTAGTCGACCAGGTCGCGCTTGGTCACGCCCGCGTCGTCGAACAGCGGCTGGTCGAGATTGGTCAGCGGGACCTGGTCTCTGACCTCGTCGGTGGTCACCGGATCATCATGCCCGCCGCCGCGCCCGGTATGCGGCGACATGCATGCGGTTGCCACAGGTGCGGCTGTCGCAGTAGACGCGTGACCTGTTGCGCGACTCGTCCACGAAGACGTGGTCGCAGTCGGGCGCCGAGCAGGTGCGCAGCCGCTCCCACTCGCCCTCGACCAGCAGGTGCGCGAGCGCGATCCCGCAGTCGGCCGCCAGGTGCTCGGCCAGCGAGGCGTCGGGCGCGAAGTAGTGCATGTGGACCGGGTGACCGTCGTGCTCGGTCAGCCTCGGGGTGATGCGCGTGTCCGTCAGCAGCGTGTTGAGCAGCCGCAGCGCGGTGGCCTGATCGGGTGCGGTGAAGACGCGGTGAAGATCCTCGCGCAGCATCCTGACCTGCCCCAGGTCGCGTGGGGTGAGGGTCTGGATGCCGCTGACCTGGCGCACCCTGACGAACTCGGCCAGGTCGTCGAGATCGCCGAGCCGTTCGTCGCCACCCGTCGACGGTGAGGTGTTCACCAGGTCGACGGCCGTGGCGAGCGAATACACCATGTCATGGCCAAACGGCATGTCAGCTCCTGTCGTGGCCTACTCCAGCGTGGGGGCACAGCGTATCTCCCACGCGGAGTGCCGGGGGCCTTCCTGCGGTGCACATACCCGTTTCGTGCCCTCTGGCACGTCCGGATGTCAGGAGGCGCGCGCGGCGGCCGAGCAGGCGGCGCAGGTGCCGAAGACCTCGACGGTGTGGGTGACCTCGGTGAACCCGTGTTCGGCGCCGACGGACTCGGCCCAGCGCTCGACGTCGGGCCCGGCCACCTCGACCGTGCGGCCACAGCGGCGGCAGACCAGATGGTGGTGGTGGTCGCCGCTGGCGCAGGCGCGGTAGACCGACTCACCGTCGTCGGTGCGCAGCACGTCGACCTTGCCGCCGTCGGCCAGGGCCTGGAGCGCCCGGTAGACCGTGGTCAGGCCGATCTTGGCGCCGTCGGAGCGCATCTCGGCGTAGACGTCCTGCGCGCTGCGGAAACCTTCGCTCCTGCGAAGGGTGTCATGAACGGCATCGCGACGAGTGGTCATGGATTGCTCTCCTGGGTTCGGCCTCGCCGTACGAATCTACCGACCACCAGGGCCAGCACGAAGCCGGCGAGAGCGAGAAGAACGATGGCGGCGCCCGGCGGCACCTTGGCGGAGAAGGTGGAACCCAGCAGCCCGCCGACGGCCGCGAGGACGCCGAAGGCCATCGACAGCAGCATGGTGGCCCGGAAGCCCCTGGTGAACTGCTGGCTCGTGGCCACGGGGATCACCATGAGCGCGCTGACCAGCAGCAGCCCCACGACGCGCATGGCGATCACGACGGTGAGCGCGGCGGTGACGGCGATGAGCAGGCTCAGGAACCGCACCGGCAGCCCGCTGGCCTTGGCCACCTCCTCGTCCTGGCAGAGCACGAACAGCTCCCTGCCGAAGACGGCCACCACCGCGATCACGGCGACGGCCAGCGCGCCGATCACCCACAGGTCCTGGGCGGTCACGCTGGCGATGGCGCCGAACAGGTACGAGGTCAGCTTGGCGTTGCTGCCGCCGGGCGCGATGGAGATCAGCATCACCCCGCCCGCGATGCCGCCGTAGAACAGCAGCGCCAGCGCCACGTCACCGCTGGTACGGCCGCGCGCCCGCACCAGCTCGATGGCCACCGCGCCGACGACCGACACCGCGACGGCGGTCAGCACGGGCGCGGTGCCGGTGAGGAAGCCGAGCGCGACGCCGGTGAGCGCCACGTGGCCGATGCCGTCGCCGAGCAGGGCCAGGCGGCGCTGCACGATGAAGGTGCCGACCAGCGGCGCGCAGAGCCCGACCAGCAGCGCGGCGGCCACCGCCCGCTGCATGAAGGGAAGCTGGAGCAGCTCGATCATGCCTCTGCCCGCCATCCCGCCAGCGGCCCGGTGACGGGCTCCTCGGCGTGCGGGTGGACGTGCTCGTGCCCCGGCTTGGCGCAGTCGCCCTCCGGCCGCGGCGGCACGCCGTCGTGGGCGATCACGCCGTCGCGGACCACCACGCCGCGGGTGATGAGCGGCTCGAGCGGGCCGAGCTCGTGCATGACCAGCACGATCGTCTTGCCGCGGGCCACCAGCGTGGTGAGGGTGCCGGCGAGCAGCCGCTGGCTCTCGGCGTCGACGCCGGCGTTGGGCTCGTCCATGACGTACAGGTCGGGCTCGCCGGCCAGGGCGCGGGCGATGAGCACCCGCTGCTGCTGGCCGCCGGACAGCTGCTGGACCGAGTCGCCCGCCCGGTCGGCCAGCGACACCGACTCCAGCGCCCGCTCGACGGCGAGCCTGTCGGACGCGTCGGTGGGGCGCAGGCGACGCTGGCGGGCGATCCTGCCCGAGGCGACGACCTCGCGGACCGTCGCCGGCACGCCGCCGCCCACCTGCAGCCGCTGCGGGACGTAGCCGACGCGCCACCACTCGCGGAAGCGCGCGGGCGGCCTGCCGTACAGGAGGGTCTGGCCCCCGGACAGGGGGATGAGCCCGAGCAGGGCCTTGACCAGGGTGGACTTGCCCGATCCGTTGGCTCCCATGATGGCGACGACCTCGCCGGAGCCGATGGTCAGATCGACGCCGCGAAGCACGGACCGGCGGTCCAGGGTCACCTGGCCGCCGGTCATGTCGAAGACTGCTGTCACGCTGTGCATCCCAGTGCGGTTCGCAGGGTCGAGAGGTTCTGGCGCATGGCCGTCAGGTAGTCGCCGCTGGACGGCGCGCTCTCCAGGGGGTCGAGCACCGCGGTCTTCGCCCCCACCTCATGAGCGAGGACCTCGGCGACCTTGGGGCTGACGAGGGCCTCGGTGAAGATGGTAGTGACCTTCTCGGCCTTGGCCACCTTGGCCACCTCCGCGATGCGGGCGGGGGACGGCTCGGACTCGGGGTCGAGGGTCAGGCCGACCTGCTTGAGCTGGTAGCGGTCGGCCAGGTAGCCGAAGGCCTCGTGCGCGGTCACGATCGACCTGGCCGAGCAGGTCGACAGGCCCTTGGCGAACTCCTGGTCGAGCGCGGTGAGGGCGGCGGCCGTCTTGGCCGCGCGGTCCTTGAAGGCCTGCGCGTGCGCGGGGTCGGCGGCGGCCAGCCGCTCGCCGAGCTTGGTCGCCACGCCCGCGAACGTGCTGGGGTCGAGCCACAGGTGCGGGTCGTAGGAGATCTCGTGCTCGTGGTCGTGCCCCTCGGCGCCCTCGGCCGCCTCCTCCTTCGCCGGCAGGGTCCGTACGGCGGCGGCCGCGTCGAACTCCTTGCCGGCCCCGTTCTGCTCGACCGCCTCGTCCACCGCGGGCTGCAGCCCCTTGACGTAGGCGGTGAGCGTGGCCCCGCCGATCTCGGCGACCTGCTGCGGCGTCAGCTCCAGGTCGTGCGGCTCGACCCCGGGCGCGGTCAGCGTCGCGACGGTCGCGTCCGGACCGGCGACCTGCTCGGTCAGCCACTGCAGGGGGTAGAAGCTGGCCACGACCTTCGCCTTGTCGCCGGCCTCGACGGCGGCCACGGGCTCGGGCTCGGCGGCGCCCGCTCCGCAGGCGGCGGTGGCGGCCAGCAGCATCCCGCCGGAGATCAAGGTGAGGAAACGGGTCTTAAGGGGCATCACACCACCCAGTATGAACCAGAATGAAAATGGTTGTCAAAATCTCTTCAGGGTGCCGGCCGTCGGCAGGAGGCCGTGCGCCCCGGCCGGCATTCCCTCCCACCCCTGGCCCCCGGACCCGGACCTACTCCTGGACCTGGACCTGAACCCACTCCTGGACCTGGACCCGGACCTGGACCCGCGCCTGGATCTGGGCCTGGGTCTGGACTCGGGCCTGGACCATGGAGCCGGAGCCGGAGCCGGAGCCGGAGCCGGGCTCGGAGCCGGAGCCGGGCTCGGAGCCGGGCCAGGGCGCAGGCCCTGTGGCGCGGACGTTCATCGGGGCGCCTCTGCGGAAACCCGCGAGCGTCGCTTCTTCTTCCAGGCGGCCGGACTCCCCGGCGGGCGGGACCGGCCCGGGTCCATGGCAAGGTTCGTCTCGTGAGTACGTACGTACCTCTCCACCCGGCCGGTCGCGATAGGCACAGTGGAAGCGTGAACTGGTCGCAGGCCCGCGCCGTTGCGCTGCGCGCCGCGCCACCCTGGCCGGAGGCGGAGGTGCCGCTGTCCGCGGCGCACGGCTGCCGGCTCGCCCGTCCGCTGCGGGCGCTCGTCGCGGTGCCCGGGACCGACGTGTCGGCCATGGACGGCTACGCGGTCGCGGGCGAAGGGCCCTGGCGGGTCGTCGGCCGGGTGCTGGCCGGCGGGCACGCGCACGGCGAGGTGCTGAAGCCGGGGTACGCGGTGGAGATCGCCACGGGCGCTCCGGTGCCGGAGGGGGCGACGGCGGTCCTGCCGTACGAGGCCGCGACGGTCGGCGACCACATACCCGGAGACCGCCGGGCCGATGGGGTGGCCGACGGCGGTGCCTCCGAGGAGGTGTGTGTCGGCGGGGTGTCCGGAGACAACGCGCACCGGGAAGGGAGGCCGCCGGCCGGGGCGCTGCCGGGTGGGGAGCGGCTGGTCCGCGGGGTCGTCGAGGAAGGGCGGCACATCCGCAGGCGTGGGGAGGACGTCGGGCTGGGCGAGGTCGTGCTGGCCGCGGGAACCACGGTGACTCCCGCCGTGCTCGGGCTGGCCGCCGCGCTCGGCCACGACGTGCTCGCCGTTCACCGCCGGCCCCAGGTGGCGGTGCTGGTGACGGGGGACGAGGTGGTCGAGGCGGGACTGCCCGGGCCGGGGCGGGTGCGTGACGCCATCGGGCCGTTCCTGCCCGGGCTGGTCGCGTGGGCGGGCGGCACGCCGGGGCCCACCCTCAGGCTGCCGGACGGCGCCGCCCCCCTCCACGCCGCCCTCCGCGCCCGAACGCCGGAAGGCACACGCCCAGGTGAGGCCGGAGATGCCCGCCCGCCGGGGAAGGAAGACGTGTCATCGGCCGGTGTGGGGGGCGCGTGTCGGCCGGGGGAGGACGACGTGTCATCGGCCGGAGTGGAGGGTGCCCGCCTGCCGGGTGAGGGGGACGTGCCGTCGGCCGGTGTGGGGGGCGCGTGTCGGCCGGGGGAGGACGACGTGCCGTCGGCCGGAGTGGAGGGTGCCCGCCTGCCGGGTGAGGGGGACGTGCCGTCGGCCGGTGCGGGGGATGCGTGTCCTCCAGGGGAGGGAGATGCGCGTTCGGCGGGGGAGGAAGGGGTGCGGTCGGCCGAGGTGGTCGTGGTGTGCGGGGCCTCCTCGAAGGGGCCCGCCGACCACCTGCGCGGCGTGCTGGCCGAGCTGGGCGCCGAGGTGCCAGTCGACGGGGTCGCCGTACGGCCGGGCCATCCGCAGCTCCTGGCGCGCCTGCCCGGCGGACGGCTGGTCGTCGGCCTGCCGGGCAACCCGTTCGCGGCCCTGGCGGCGGCGTTGACGTTGCTGGTCCCCCTGCTCCGCGGCGAGAGCTACGAGCCGGGCGAGCGCGTGACGCTGGCGGAGACGTCGGTGAAGGATCGCCGAAGCGGCCCGCGCGGCCTGGCCCATCACCGCGACACGCGGCTGGTGCCGGTGCGCAGGTCCGGCGCGGGTGCCAGGCCCGTGGGGCACGACCGGCCCGGCTCGCTCTGGGGCGCCGCGCTCGCCGACGCCCTGGCCGTCATCCCGCCGGGATGGGACGGCGAGCCGGTCGAACTGCTCGACCTGCCCGCTTGATCACCCAGGGGCCCCGGTGAGGGCGATGGAGGTGACCGTGTCGAGGGTGGCGCTGCCGGGACGCAGGTAGTCGTTGTGGCCGCCGTCGCCCCCGTCGAAGACCCGGGCGCCGAAGCCGCCGGTGACGGGGTCGGCGCCGAAGCCGACCGGGCCGAGCCGTACTCCTGCCCTGAACACGTCGTCCTTCCTGGACAGGGTCGCCCACACCCGGGCGGGCGTGCGGAGTTCGGCGCTGGTCGACACGCCCATGCCCGGGCTGCCCAGCGCCACGATGTCGGCGACCGGCAGCCCAGGCGCCGCCTGCCCGCACACGACCGTGCCGTAGCTGTGGCAGACCAGGCTCACCCGGTCCTTGCCTTCCAGGGCGGTGACCAGCTCGCGCAGCGCCTTGGCGCCCTTGGCGGCCGGCAGCGTGGTGATCACGTCCCAGTCGGTCATCTCGGGCGCGTCGTAGCCGAGCCAGCCGATGACGGCCACCTCGTGGCCCGGCCGCAGCTGGGCGGCCCTGGCGTGCAGCGCCTTGGCCGCGCCGCCGGGTGAGACCGAGGAGCCGTCGAAGTCGCGCAGGCCGAACCCGGTGCCGGGCACGTAGACGATCACCGTGCGGGCCTTGGCCAGATCCCCGACCACCTCGATCACCCGCCCGTCGCCCACCTTGTCGTAAGCCATGAGCTGCCGTCCCGGACCGGCGACCGCGCTGTTGGCGGTGTAGCGCTCGGCCAGCGCGCCCGCGGTCAGCGCGGGCAGCTCCAGCGCGCTGGTGCCGGACAGGCACCCGGCGCCCGTGGCGCACAGGACGAGCACGGCACCGACCAGGAAACGACGCATGACTCCGGACCGTATGTCACCCCGGCCACAGCTCACGTCACGCCAGAGGCGGATCCGGATGATCGTCCGGAAGAACTAGAAGGCACCGAACCTGTCGGCCGCCACCAGGACGAGGAAGGTCAGCATCGTCACGCGCAGCAGCTTGCCGCCGGTGCCGAGCGAGGGCCACGACAGGTAGGCCAGCCATCCGACGAAGGCGACCACGGGCAGCACCGCGAGCCCGCCGAGCCAGCTGTCGAGCGCGAAGCCGGCCAGCAGCAGGATCACCAGGACGGCCGGTGCCACCCACCGCGGTACCTGCGTGAACAGGAAGGTGATGGGGACGGCGCTGCGCTGCTCGACCGCCTTGCGCAGGCCCGTGGCGCCGGGCGTGAAGAACTGCTCGCCGGGCGGGAGAGGCTTTCGACTGGCCACCTCCCGAGCCTAGCGCGCGACCCGCCCGTGCCTGAAGGATCGCCACAGGACCCCTCTCCGGTACCGGCCCTTGACCGCCTGCTGTCCGCCCCGCCGGGCGCGAGCGGAACGGCGGATCCTGAAGAGCGCACATCGGGACACCCCTCTTGTCTGACATCCTGGAACGCGTGCTCGCTCTGATTCGCTACTCCGTCCCCGAGGCGCGCTCCCAAGAGTTCCTCAAGCAAGGCCAGGAGATCATCGACGTGCTCGCCGAGCAGCCGGGCTACCTGCGCGGCCGCCTGTGCCGTTCGGTCGACGAGCCCAACCTGTGGGCGCTGGTCAGCGAGTGGGAGGGCGCGGGCTTCTACCGCCGCGCGCTCTCGGCGGCCAGAATGGCGATGTACCCCCTGATGATCCTCATGGTCAACGAGCCCAGCGCCTTCGAGGACGTCTACCTTTCCGGCCGCGACGATTAGTCGCGCGCGTAGGCGACCGGATGTCCCCTAAGCTGGGATCTCATCATTCCTACTCGCCGACCTCCAGCCGGAAAGAGATTCAGCCAATGGCACGCCGGACCGACGTCATGGATACGATCGTCAGCCTCGCCAAGCGACGGGGGCTCGTCTACCCGTCGAGCGAGATCTACGGAGGCCTGCGCGCGTCGTGGGACTACGGTCCGCTGGGCGTGGAGCTGAAGAACAACGTCAAGCGGCAGTGGTGGCTGTCGATGGTTCAGGCCCGCGAAGACGTGGTCGGCCTCGACTCCTGCGTCATCCTGGCCCCCGAGGTGTGGCAGGCCAGCGGCCACGTCGAGACCTTCACCGACCCGCTGACGGAGTGCCAGTCCTGCCACAAGCGCTTCCGCGCCGACCACCTCGTCGAGTCCTACGAGGACAAGCACGGCAGGTCGCCGGAGCACGGCCTGGCCGACATCACCTGCCCCAACTGCGGCAACAAGGGCGCCTTCACCGAGCCGCGCCAGTTCAGCGGCCTGCTGAAGACCTACCTCGGCCCGGTCGAGGACGAGTCGGGCCTGGCCTACCTGCGCCCCGAGACCGCCCAGGGCATCTTCATCAACTACGCCAACGTCCAGCAGTCGGCGCGCAAGAAGATCCCCTTCGGCATCGGCCAGATCGGCAAGTCGTTCCGCAACGAGATCACGCCGGGCAACTTCATCTTCCGCACCCGCGAGTTCGAGCAGATGGAGATGGAGTTCTTCGTCAAGCCGGGCACCGACGAGGAGTGGCACCAGTACTGGATCGACGAGCGCTACCGCTGGTACTCCGACCTCGGTATCAACAAGGACAACCTGCGGCTCTACGAGCACCCGCGGGAGAAGCTGTCGCACTACTCCAAGCGCACCGTCGACGTGGAGTACCGCTTCAACTTCGCCGGCTCCGAGTGGGGTGAGCTCGAGGGCATCGCCAACCGCACCGACTTCGACCTCAACGCCCACTCCAAGGCCTCCGGCGTCGACCTGTCGTTCTTCGAGCAGGACACGGGCGAGCGCTACGTGCCCTACGTCATCGAGCCGGCCGCCGGTGTCGACCGGGCCACGCTGACGTTCCTGCTCGACGCCTACACCGAGGACGAGGCGCCCAACGCCAAGGGCGTGCTGGAGAAGCGCACGGTGCTGCGCCTCGACCACCGGCTGGCGCCCGTCAAGGTCGCGGTGCTGCCGCTGTCGCGCAACGCCGACCTGTCGCCCAAGGCCAAGGACCTGGCCGCCCAGCTGCGCAAGCGCTGGAACGTCGAGTTCGACGACGCGGGCGCGATCGGCCGCCGCTACCGTCGCCAGGACGAGATCGGCACGCCGTTCTGCATCACGGTCGACTTCGACACCCTCGAGGACCAGGCCGTGACCATCCGCGAGCGCGACTCGATGGGGCAGCAGCGCATCGCGCTCGACCAGGTCGAGTCCTACCTGCGCCAGCACCTCAACGACTGAGCCGCCCAGTGCCGACCGCGCCCGACCCCGGGCGCGGTCGGCTCGGGCTTTCGCCGCGCGCCGTGGTCGTCACCACGGCGCGCGACGCGTGTCGGCGTCAGTTCGACCGCGCGGAAGCGCGCGTCGCCGAACGTGTGCACCCAGGTCCATGAGCGGCGCCGGCTCTGAGTACCCCTGTACTCATGAGGGCCCCGCGGCGCTGATCTGGTTTTCGGGCCATGAGACGCCATCCGCCTGCCGCCCCCGCCGCCCTCCTGCTGGCCGCCGCCGTGCTGACCCTTCCGGCCCCTCCCGCCTCCGCGACGACGTGCCGCTTCGAGATCCGCGACGAGCAGATCCGGATCCGCCACGACCTGCTCCACGGGCGGCTATCGGGCGCCGTGGGCATGGGCCGAGTGGCGAAACCGTCAAGATCGACAACGGCTGAGCTCAGGCCAGGTGGGTGCCGAACCAGCCGATCATCCGCTGGTAGGCCTGGTTCGCGGCCTGCGCGTCGTATCGCGGGCCTGTGTCGTTGAAGAAGGCGTGGTCGACGCCGGGGCAGGTGACGATCTCGTACTCGAGGCCCGCCTTCTCCAGCGCGGCCCGCGCGGCGTCACGGGTGGCGTTCACCCGGGCGTCCTGCTCGGCGTAGATCGCGAGGACGGCCGCCCGGTCGCCGGTGAAGTCGGCGCCCTCGGGAAGCGGGCCGTAGAACGGCACGGCCGCCGACAGCCGCGGCTCCTTGCCGGCCAGCAGCAGCCAGGTCATGCCGCCGCCGAAGCAGAAGCCCACCATGCCGAGCTTGGCGGCCTCCTCCCGCTTGGACAGCTCCGTCAGCGCCGCCTTCATGTCGGCGACGAACCGCTCGGGCGGGATCTCGCCCAGCTTGGCCGTGACCTGCGCGGTGTCGCTGAACGACGCCGTGCCGCCTTCGCGCGACAGCAGGTCGAGCGCGAGCGCGGAGTAGCCGCTGGCCGCCAGCCGTCCCGCGACCGAGCGGATGTGGTCGGTGAGCCCGCGGTTCTCGTGGATGACCAGCACCGCGCCCTTGGGCTGCCGGGCCTGCGCCCAGGCGCCCTGCAGGGTCACGCCCTCGGGTCCCGGGAAGGTGACGGCCTCCACCGGCAGCGGTGAAGGCCCGGCGGGGGAGGGGGACGCGCCGGCGGGCGGGCTCGGCGCGGGCGTGGCGGTCGCGGCCACCTGGTCGCCCGCGCCGCACGCGGCCAGCAGCGCGGTGGCCGCCGGCAGGCCGATCCCGAGGAGGCCGAGCCGCCGCAGGGCCTCCCGGCGAGGGATGAGCCCTTCGGCGTGATCGAGTGCGATCTCTTCCGCGAGGTAGCGCTTGAAGGGTGACATCATGCCGGGATCGTAGGCCGCGCGACCGAAAGACCTGGTAAAGCTCGCGCAGGTGGGTGGGCTGCGGAATCGGGCGCCGACGATCAACCCACTCGCCGGGGTCGTCACCATATAGGTTGGCTCGGAATACGAGACATCTGAGCCATTGGCGGGAAATATGCCGGAAATGCTGGACGGGCGCTACCAGCTGGACGAGCAGATCGGGCGCGGCGGTATGGGCGAGGTCTGGCGGGGACTCGACCCGCGGACCGGCAGGGGCGTCGCGGTCAAGATCCTCGCGCCGCAGGTGACGCAGCCCGCGGCCCGCGAGCGGTTCGCTCGCGAGGCTCGCGCCGCCGCCCAGATCGTGCACACCAACGTGGTCACCGTGTTCGACACCGGTGAGCAGGACGGGCGCCCCTACCTCGTGATGGAGCTGCTGACGGGCCGCAGCCTGGCAGAGGAGCTTGAGGACGGTCACCGGTACACCATCCCCGAGGTGTGCAGGCTGATGAGCCAGGCGGCCGCCGGTCTGGACGCGGCGCACCAGGCGGGGGTGGTCCACCGCGACGTCAAGCCGGCGAACCTGCACCGCACGGCGGACGGCACCCTCAAGATCGTTGACTTCGGCATCGCGCAGGTGGCCAGCGAGGCCTCCAGGCTGACGACGGTGGGCACCGTGGTCGGCACGGCCGCCTACCTCGCGCCCGAGCAGATCAACGGCGAGGCCGGTACCGCCGCCTCCGACCTGTACGCCCTCGGTTGCGTCGCCTACGAGCTGCTCTGCGGCCAGCCGCCGTTCTCCGGCGGCGCGGCCGACCTCATGCGCAAGCACGTCTTCGAGGCGCCCGTGCCGCCCGGCCAGGTGCGTCCCGACGTGCCCGCCCCCCTCGACCGGCTGGTGATGTCCATGCTGGCCAAGAACCCCGCCGACCGGCCGGCCTCCGCCGAGCAGGTACGGCAGGCCTTCGCCGCCTTCGCCTTCCCCCAGGCGGCCCAGACGGCACCGAATCCCGCCCCGCGGGCCGTGCCGAACCCGACGGCCGTGCTGCCCGCCCACGACCCGGCCGTCCTGCCGCCCCATGACCCGGCCGTGACGACGGATCTGCGCGGCGGCCCCGCGGTCCCCGTGACGGGCACGATGCTCGCCGGCACCGGCACGGAAGCCCGGCCCGCCTCGGAGGGCAAGAAGCTGGCGCTGCAGGCGCTGGCCGGGGTGGTGCTGATCGCGGTGGGGGCGCTCGCGGTGACGATGTTCAACAGCGGAGGCGAGGAGCCCCGCCCCACGCCCACCCCCGCGGCCGTGGTGACGGCGGATCCGGACCCGGCGCCGCCGTCCGCCGTCGCCACCGCGAGCCCGGAGCCGTCGTCCCTGGTCGAGGCGGAGACGCCCGGTGCGGACGACACGGACTCCGACGACGAGGACGACGAGCCCTACGCCAGCGAGGCCTCCGAGTACATCCCTCCGGGCGGCTGGAACAGGTGGCTCGAAGGCCTCGACAAGGCGGTCTACAAGCAGCAGGCCGGGGGCGGGATCGAGCAGGGCCTCGCGGACAAGGCTCACGAGAGAGTCCGGGAGGCCGCCAGGGCGGCGATGCGCGGTGCGGAGGCCGAGGCGAGGGAGGAGGTCTTCCACCTGGTCAAGGACGTGTTCAAGGCCCAGCGCAAGGGCAAGCTGGAGGACGGCCCGCTGACGCAGTACATCGCGAAAGCCGGGCTCCGCTAGCAGGGACGAACGGCGCCGGAGGTTCCCTCCGGCGCCGTTGCCATGTCTGCCAAGTGCGTTCAAAGAATTGGTTTACACCAATTGGTATAAACCAATAAATTTCCAGTGGATTAGACCGGTGTATACCTTCTGAGCTGGAGAAACGGGGATTTAACCGTTGAGTGCAGTTTCGTGCTGTTCTTTATCGGTAGAGTCCGGAACGGAGGCGTTCGCAAAGGAGTTGTGGTGGCCAAGTACGTTTACGACTTCACCGAGGGCAACAAGGATCTCAAGGATCTTCTCGGCGGAAAGGGCGCCAATCTGGCCGAGATGACGAATCTCGGGCTGCCCGTTCCCCCCGGATTCACGATCACCTCTGAGGCGTGCCGCCACTACCTGGCGGAGGGCGCGGTACCCGACGGCCTCGAGGCTGAGGTCGCCGAGCATCTGAAGGCGCTGGAGTCGGCCATGAGCAAGAAGCTCGGGCAGGCCGACGACCCGCTGCTCATCAGCGTGCGGTCGGGGGCCAAGTTCTCGATGCCGGGCATGATGGAGACGGTCCTCAACATCGGGCTCAACGACGAATCCGTCCACGGCCTGGCCAAGCAGGCGGGCGGCAACGACCGCTTCGCCTGGGACTCCTACCGCAGGCTCATCCAGATGTTCGGCAAGACCGTGCTGGGCATCGACGGTGAGCTGTTCGAGCACGCCCTGGAGTCGCTCAAGGGCGCCCGCCAGGACACCGACCTGTCCGCCGAGGAGCTGCAGGGCCTGGTCGAGACGTACAAGGGCATCGTGCGCGAGCAGACGGACAGGGACTTCCCCGCCGACCCGCGCGAGCAGATGCGGCTGGCCGTCATGGCCGTCTTCGACTCGTGGAACGCTCCCCGCGCCATCCTCTACCGCCGCCAGGAACGCATCCCCGCCGACCTCGGCACCGCGGTCAACATCGTGGCCATGGTCTTCGGCAACCTCGGCGAGGACTCCGGCACCGGTGTGGCCTTCACCCGCGACCCCGGCTCGGGACACCAGGGCATCTACGGCGACTACCTGCAGAACGCCCAGGGCGAGGACGTCGTCGCCGGCATCCGCAACACCATCCCGCTGCAGGAGCTCGAGCGCATCGACAAGCACTCCTACGACGAGCTGCTGCAGATCATGGAGAAGCTCGAGAACCACTACCGCGACCTGTGCGACATCGAGTTCACCATCGAGCGCGGCAAGCTCTGGATGCTGCAGACCCGCGTGGGCAAGCGGACCGCCGCCGCGGCCTTCCGCATCGCGACGCAGCTCGTCGACCAGGGGCTCATCACCCTCGACGAGGCCGTCACCAGGGTCAGCGGCGACCAGCTCGCCCAGCTGATGTTCCCCAGGTTCGCCGCCGACGGCGAGCGCGCGCTCATCACCAAGGGCATGAACGCCTCGCCCGGCGCGGCCGTCGGCAAGGCCGTCTTCTCCTCCGAGCGGGCCGTCGAGCTGGCCGCCGCCGGCGAGCAGGTGATCCTGGTCCGTCGCGAGACCAACCCCGACGACCTGGCCGGCATGATCGCCGCCCAGGGCGTGCTCACCTCGCGCGGCGGCAAGACCTCGCACGCCGCCGTGGTCGCCCGCGGCATGGGCAAGACCTGCGTGTGCGGCGCCGAGGAGCTGGAGGTCGCCACGAGCGAGCGCCGCTTCACCGCCCCCGGCGGCATCACGGTCGACGAGGGCGACGTCATCTCCATCGACGGCAGCACGGGCGAGGTCTTCCTCGGCGAGGTGCCGGTGGTCGACTCGGCCGTGGTGGAGTACTTCGAGGGCAGCCGGCCGGACGACGAGCTGGTCCGCGCGGTCGACCGGATCATGCGGCACGCCGACTCGGTACGGCGGCTGGGCGTGCGGGCCAACGCCGACACCCCCGAGGACTCCGCCCGGGCCGTGCGGTTCGGGGCCGAGGGGATCGGGCTGTGCCGTACCGAGCACATGTTCCTCGGCGACCGCAGGCAGCTGGTCGAGGACCTGGTCCTGGCCACCTCCGACGAGGAGCGCCAGGCCGCGCTGGACGCCCTCGAGCCGCTCCAGCGGGCCGACTTCACCGGCATCTTCGAGGCCATGGACGGCCGGCCGGTCACCATCCGCCTCATCGACCCGCCGCTGCACGAGTTCCTGCCCGACCTCGTGGAGCTGTCGGTCAAGGTGGCCACCGGCGACGCCGGCGACAAGGAGCGCACGCTGCTGGCCGCGGTGAAGCGCCTGCACGAGCAGAACCCGATGCTCGGCCTGCGCGGCGTACGGCTCGGCCTGGTCATCCCCGGCCTGTTCGCCATGCAGGTCAGGGCGATCGCCGAGGCGGCTCGCGCGGTGCCGGGCGCCAAGCCGGAGATCATGATTCCGCTGGTGGCGGCGGTGCAGGAGCTGGAGGCCGTGCGCGAGGAGGCCCTCGCCATCCTGAGGGAGACGGGCGTCGACGCGCTCATCGGCACCATGATCGAGACGCCGCGGGCCGCGCTCACCGCGGGCCAGGTCGCCGAGGCCGCGCAGTTCTTCTCCTTCGGCACCAACGACCTGACCCAGATGACGTGGGGCTTCTCCCGCGACGACGTCGAGGCCGCGTTCTTCTCCCGCTACCTGGAGATGGGCATCTTCGGCGTCTCGCCGTTCGAGACCCTCGACAGGGACGGCGTCGGCCGCCTCGTCAGGATCGCGGCGGAGGAGGGCAGGAGGACCAGGGCCGATCTCAAGCTCGGCATCTGCGGCGAGCACGGCGGCGACCCCGACTCCGTCCACTTCTGCCACGAGGTAGGGCTCGACTACGTGTCCTGCTCGCCGTTCCGCATCCCCGTGGCGCGCCTGGAGGCGGGCCGCGCCGCCCTGACGGTCGACACCTCCGACACCCGCTGAGTCACCGGGCCGCCGGACCGCGAGGGTCCGGCGGCCCGCCCTTTCACGCGGGGACCGGACCGCGAGGGTCCGGCGGCCGCCTTCTCAGGCGGGGACGAAGTCGGGCTTCACGCCCAGCCCCGCCAGCCACGACCGCATGCCGGGCACACCCGAAGGGTCGGCGACCACCTGGGCGGCGTACTCCGCCACCAGGACCTCCTCGCCGTCCTCGAACAGCAGCCTGGCCGGGCCCGACCACGACAGCGTCCAGCGGGCCTGCCCGTGCTGGATGAGCGTCGCCTCCAGCGCCTGCCCGAGGACACCCGCGAGCAGCGAGCCGGAGTCGTTCCAGCCGAGCTGCCGCAGCTCGGCCTCCAGCGCCGCGTGCTGCCCGCGCGCCACCGCCTCGAAGGCCGCGTCGAGGTACGGCACGCCCGCCCCCATGACCCGCTGCCCGGCCACGGCCAGGTCGCGCAGTGCCTCCTCGTTGCGCGCCGCGTACATGCCGGAGGCGACCAGGTCCTCCCACGAGACCGGGCGCAGGGTGGTCAGCGCCTCCTGGGTCCAGAACGACTGCTCGACCGCCTGGGCCGCCACCGTCGCGTCCCGCAGCAGCGTGGTGGCCGGGCGCGGGTCGGGGACGTGCGCGGGCTCGGGCAGCCGCTCGATCGCGGCCAGCCGCTCGGCGAGACTTGGGTGCGAGTCGTAGGGGGAGATCTTCTCCGGCTCCTCGGCGAGCCTGGCCAGCTCCGCCTGCCGTACCGGATCGCCCATGAGGGCGCGGAAGCCGCCGAACACCGACGAGGGCCGGTTGCCCGCCAGGCCGGCCATCCCCATGTAGCGCTCCATGAACAGCTCCCACGCCTGCGCCGCGGTGTGGATCTTCCGCAGCGCGCCCGCCATGGCCGCCCTGCCCGCGATCGCCACGGCGAACGAGTCGGCCTCGAGCTCCTGGCGCCGCGAGACCGCCTGGGAGACGCGCAGGTAGAGCTTGGCGTAGTAGGCGAAGAGCCGCTGCACGAAGGGGTGGTTGCCGAGTCCCTGCACGGTGGCGACCAGCGCGACCCTGCCCCGGTAGACGGGCGCGCCGAGGCGGGTGTGCGCGCCGCTGTAGTGGCCGAGCTCGTGCCCGAGCACGGCCCGCGTCTCGTCGACCGTGAGGGACTGCAGCAGCGGCAGCCCGATGTACATGCGCCGCCTGGTGGCCACCAGGCCGAGCAGCCGGGTGTCCTCGGCGACGGCGGCGTTGACCTCGCCGACCAGCCTGATCTCGTCCGGCGGCGCCGTCTTGACCCGCTGCGCGAGCTCCTCGACCGTCCGCCACAGCTCCGGCTCCTGCTCGCGGGTGACGGCCACCCCCGGCTGCTCGCCCTGCTTCCTGCGGCTGACCATCCACAGCGCCCGCACCAGCGCCCCCGCCGCCAGGGTCAGCACGATCGCGATCTTCAGTCCGGCGGCGTGGAAGTCGAGGAAGAGGTAGACGTCGAAGAAGACGGCAGCGGCCAGGACGAGGCCGACGAGCACGTAGAAGCCGGCCAGCAGGGTGAAGGCCAGCACGGCACGGAACGCGGTGGTCACGCGGATGACCTTATAGGGCCATAAACCGGATTCTGACGGGACCTTACCGAAAAACTGACTCGCCACGAGGCGAGGCCGGACCCGGTCCACCACGGCTCCACCCGGCCCTGATGGGTAAACTCACAGCACTTATGGGCCAATACACCGACCACGACCAGGAGCGATGGGTACCGGAGCCGCCCGGCGACCCCGATCGGGGCGCGTTCGCGCGCGACCGGGCCAGGGTCCTGCACAGCTCGGCCCTGCGCAGGCTCGCGGCCAAGACACAGGTGGTGGGGCCCGGTGAGACGCTCGGCGTCGGCCAGCACATCCCGCGCACCAGGCTCACCCACTCGCTCGAATGCGCCCAGGTCGGCAGGGAGATGGGCGCCGCGCTCGGCGTCGACCCCGACCTGGTGGAGACGGCCTGCCTGGCCCACGACCTCGGTCATCCGCCCTTCGGCCACAACGGCGAGGCCGCGCTCGACGAACTGGCCGCCACCTGCGGCGGCTTCGAGGGCAACGCGCAGAGCCTGCGCCTGCTGACCAGGCTCGAGCCCAAGGTGCTGACGGAGGACGGCCGCAGCGCCGGGCTCAACCTGACCCGCGCCTCCCTGGACGCCGCGGTCAAGTACCCGTGGCCGCGCGGCCGCGGCGGCAAGTTCGGCGTCTACGACGACGACCTGCCGGTCTTCGAGTGGATCAGGGACGGCGCGCCCGCCCGGAGGGTGAGCTTCGAGGCGCAGATCATGGATTGGGCCGACGACGTCGCCTACTCGGTGCACGACCTGGAGGACGCCCTCCACTCGGGCCACGCCACCCCCGAGGCGCTCGGGTCACGGGCCGAGCGCGAGGCCGTCTGCGAGCTGACCCGCCTCTGGTACGTCCCCGACGCCACCGGCGCCGAGCTGGAGGCGGCCTTCGACCGGCTGCTGGCCGCCCCGCTGTGGCCGCGCCGCTTCGCGGGCACACTGGCCGACCTGGCCGGGCTCAAGGCGCTGACCAGCGGCCTGATCGGACGGTTCTGCCGGTCGGCGCAGGCGGCGACCAAGGAGGCCTTCGGCTACCGCCACCGCGCCGACCTGGTGGTGCCGCGGGCCACGCGGCTGGAGTGCGCGCTGCTCAAGGGAGTGACCGCGCACTACGTGATGACGACGGAGGACCACCACGCCAACCAGGCGCGGCAGCGGGAGCTGATCTCCGAGCTGGCCTCCCTGATCACGCTGGGCGCGCCGCACACGCTCGAACCGGCGTTCCGGCCCGCGTTCGTCGAGGCGAAGGACGACGCGGCACGGGTGCGCGTGGTGATCGACCAGATCGCCTCCCTCACCGACACCTCCGCCGTCGCCTGGCACCGCCGCCTGTCCGGCTGACCCGCCCCGCGCGATTCGCCGGGGCCGGGTGCGAGCGTCGGACCTGCGATGACGGCGCCGAAGGACGATACTCCAGAACATGGCAACCTTTGTGATCGTCGGCGCCGGGCTCGCAGGGGCCAAGGCGGCGCAGACGCTGCGGGAAGAGGGCTTCGACGGCGAGGTCGTGCTCATCGGAGCCGAGAACGAGCGACCCTACGAGCGGCCGCCGCTGTCCAAGAGCTACCTCCAAGACAAGAGCGAGCGAGAGAAGATCTTCGTCCACCCGCCGGAGTGGTACGCCGACAACGCGGTCGACCTGCTGCTGGGCACCGCCGTCACGGAGATCGACCTCGACGGCCACCAGGTCACGCTCGCCGACGGCGCCCGCCGGCCGTACGACAAGCTGCTCATCGCCACCGGCGCCCGCCCGCGCCGCCTGCCGGGCGCGGGACCCGTGCGCTACCTGCGGACCGTCGGCGACAGCGAGGCGCTCAAGGAGCGTTTCGCCCGCGCCGGCAAGGTCCTGATCATCGGCGCCGGCTGGATCGGGCTGGAGACCGCGGCGGCGGCCCGCGCGGCGGGCTGCGAGGTCACCGTCGTCGAGCCGGAACCCACCCCGCTGTTCAGGGTGGTGGGGCCCGAGGTCGGCAAGGTCTTCGCCGACGTCCATCGCCGCCACGGCGTCGACCTGCGCCTCGGCGTCGCCGCCGAGGAGGTGACCGACGACGGTGTACGGCTCGGCACGGGCGAGGTGCTGACCGCCGACCTGGTGCTCGCCGGCATCGGCGCCGCGCCCGACGTCGAGCTGGCCCGCCGGGCGGGGCTCGAGGTGCGCGAGGGCATCGTCACCGATGCCGCCCTGCGGACCTCGCACCCCGACGTCCACGCGGCGGGGGACGTCGCCGAGTCCTACAACCCGCTCTACGACAGGTGGATCCGGGTGGAGCACTGGGCCAACGCGCTCAACGGCGGGCCCGCCGCGGCCAGGTCGATGCTCGGCCAGGACGTCGTCTACGACCGCGTGCCGTACTTCTACACCGACCAGTTCGAGATCGGCATGGAGTTCTCCGGCGACACCCGGGGCTACGACGAGGTGTTCATCAAGGGCAAGGACCTGGAGTTCATCGCCTACTGGCTGCGCCAGGGCACGGTCATCGCGGGGATGAACGTCAACATCTGGGACGTCGTCGGCGACATCCAGAACCTCATCCGCTCCGGCGGCCCGCTGCCGGAGCGCGGGCCGACGCCCTGACGCCCGCCAGGCAGGGGGAACCGTCAGAGCGTCGAGGTGTCGTTGAGCGACGGCGTCGGAGTGGGCGTCGGCGTGGCCGGCTTCTTCTTGCGCGGCCGCTTCTGCTCCTCCTTCTCCGGCTCCTGCTGGGGCGTCGACCTGCCGGCGCACAGCGTCGTGCAGGCGGGCGTCTCGCCGACCTCGCCGCGCAGCCTGAAGGTCTCCTCCTTCGGGGAGAGCGTGCGGTTGCCCTTGTCCCAGGCGTCCAGGTAGTCCCACGGCTCGACCATGCCGCGGCGCACCCACCAGTAGGCCGGGCCGGCCTTCCACGAGATCGCGAAGTAGAGGTTGGGGGCGGTGTCGCGGGCGTTGCCCGAGTTGCCGATCGTGCCGACCTTCTGCCCGGCCTTCACCTTCGAGCCCGGCTTGAGGTCCGGGACGACGGCGTCGAGGTGGCCGCCGAGGTAGCGGACGCCGTCCTCGCCGATGATCGAGACGAACCTGCCCTCGCGGTCGGGGCCGCGGTCGGTGGAGGGCGACCAGCGGTTGCCGGTGTTGATCTCGTCGACCACGCCGTCGACGGGCGCGACGAACGCGCAGCCCTTGGCCGCCCAGATCGTCGTCTTGGGCAGGATGAGCAGCTTGCGCTGGTAGCTGGTCTTGCAGCCCTTGACCGGGAAGGCGTAGGTGTACTTCGACACCTGCGGCGGCGGCACCTGCACCGGAGCCTCGGCCGCGGGCCGCTGGACGCCGGCCTGCTCGTCGGTGCCGGGGCCGGCCGAGGGGACCGGCGTCGCCGCCACGGCCTCGGCGGGGGCCTTCATGCTGACGCCCGCGACGCCGGTGGCGTGCGCGCATCCTCCGGTCAGCAGGACGCCGACCACCACCGCACTGAGAGGCCCCGAACGCATGATCTCCACCTGTGTCACAGTATCGAACGACAACCTTTACCTTTGTAACGGACCCGGCCCGTGACCACGACCGGTTTGCCGTTATCCGTCCAGCGGCCCCGTACGGCAGGCAACGCCGCGCAGGATCTCCGCCACGGGCTCCCGTGCCGGACGGGACGAGCATCCGCGCCGGGGCCGAAAGTGTCGGAGCGCGCCATTAGACTCGCCGCGTGGCAGGCCGGATCCGTGACGTCGACATCGCGCTGGTGCGCGAGCGTTCCCCGATCGCCGACGTGATCGGGGAGCACATCCAGCTCCGCAACGCGGGCGGCGGCAATCTCAAGGGCCTGTGCCCCTTCCACGACGAGAAGAGCCCGTCCTTCAACGTCACCCCCGAGCGGGGGATGTACTTCTGCTTCGGCTGCGGCGAGGGCGGCGACGTCATCACGTTCGTCGAGAAGATCGAGCACCTGTCCTTCCACGAGGCGGTCGAGCGGCTGGCGCAGCGGGCCGGCGTGCAGCTGCAGTACGAGCAGGGCGGCTACGTCCCCAAGCGCGACCAGGGGGAGCGGGCCCGGCTGATCGAGGCGCACAAGGCCGCCGCCGAGTTCTACGTCGAGCGGCTCTTCTCGCCGGAGGCGGCGCCCGGGCGCCGGTTCCTGTCCGAGCGGGGCTTCGAGCGGGCCGACGCCGAGCTGTTCGGCGTCGGCTACGCGCCCAACGAGTGGGAGGCGCTGACCCGTCACCTGCTCGGCAGGGGGTTCACCGCGGCGGAGATCGTCAAGGGCGGCCTGGCCAAGGAGGGCAGGCGCGGTCCGATGGACCGCTTCCGCGGGCGGCTCATCTGGCCCATCCGCGAGGCCACGGGCGACGTCATCGGGTTCGGCGCGCGCAAGCTCCTCGACAGCGACGACGGCCCCAAGTACCTCAACACCCCCGAGTCGCCCCTCTACAAGAAGTCGCAGGTCCTCTACGGCATCGACCTGGCCAAGCGGGAGATCTCCAAGCGCTCCCAGGCGGTGATCGTCGAGGGCTACACCGACGTGATGGCCTGCCACCTGGCCGGGGTGCCGACCGCGGTGGCGACCTGCGGCACCTCCTTCGGCGAGGAGCACATCAAGATCCTGCGCCGGTTCCTGCTCGACCAGTCCTCGGCCACCGGTGAGGTGATCTTCACCTTCGACGGCGACGCGGCGGGCCAGAAGGCGGCGCTGCGGGCCTTCGCCGACGAGCAGAAGTTCGTCACCCAGACCTACGTCGCCGTGCAGGCCGACGGGCTCGACCCGTGCGACCTGCGGGTCAAGCAGGGCGACGCGGCCGTGCGCGACCTGGTGGCCAGCAGGGAGCCGCTGTTCCAGTTCGCGATCCGCAGCACGATCTCCCGCTACGACCTGCGCACCAACGAGGGCAAGATCGCCGCGCTCGACGCGGCCGCGCCGATCGTGGCGGGCATCAAGGACACAGGGCTGCGCAAGCGCTACGCCATCGACCTCGACAGGTGGCTCGGCTTCATGGACGAGCGCTTCGTCATCGAGCGCATCGCCGAGGTCGGCGGGGCGCAGGTGGCCAGACAGCAGCGCGCCCCCAAGATCGCCGTCGTCGAGCCGCACGTGCGGGTCGAGGGCGAGCTGCTCAAGCTGGCCGTGCAGCGGCCCGCCCTGGTCGGGCCGCGCTTCGACGCGCTCGGCGCCGAGGCGTTCACCACGCCCGACCACGTCGCGCTCCACGCCGTCGTCGCGGCGGCCGGTGGCGCGGCGGCCGGAGGCGCCGGCGGCAGGGAATGGGTTGACCGGCTGCTGGAGCACGCGCCGGACGAGGCGGTGCGCGGGCTGATCACCAGGTTCGCCGTCGAGGCCATCAGGGCCGACGCCGAGGTCGAGCAGCGCTACGGCACCGAGCTGCTGGCCGCCGTCGAGGGCATCGCGGTCGACCGGGCCATCGCCCAGGTGAAGTCGCGCCTGCAGCGGCTCAACCCGGTCGAGGAGCCCGAGGAGCACCGGCGGCTGTTCGGCGAGCTGCTGGGGCTCGAACGGCAGCGCAAGGCCCTCAGGGAGAACCCGGTAGGCGGCTAGACCGGCCGCCGAACCTGTTCGCCCCCATGGCGACGCGGCAGCGTCCGGCTGACCGGGGTCCGGCGACCGGCCCGGCTGAACGCGCCCGGCTGGGGCGGGCGCCGCGACCGGGTCCGGCTGAGCGGGTGTCAGGCTCTGACCGGGCGTCCGGGCAGGGCGGTCGGCAGCAGGTGGCCGTCCAGGACCACGAACCTTCCGCCCACGATGACATGGGCGAACCCGGTCGAGGTCGCGGTCGTGGCGGTGTAGGTGGCGTGGTCGGTTACGGCGGCAGGGTCGAAGACCGTCAGGTCGGCGTCGCAACCCACCTGGACGCGGCCCTTGCGCCGCATGGCGGGCACGCCCGAGCCGACGACGTCGGCGGGGACGAGGGTGCACCTGCGCACGGCCTCGGGCAGCGACAGGACGCCGCTCTCCCGGACGAGTCTGCGCAGCGTCCTGCCGTAGGTGCCGGCCGTGCGCGGGTGGGTGACGGCATCGCGCGCCAGCGGCCAGGACAGGGGGTCGGGCACGCCCGAGCGCCACAGCAGGGGGACGGCGTCGGTGGCGACGGCGGCGTCGGTGAAGGTGAGGGCGCGCTGGATGTAGTCGAACTGGGCGGGGTCGTCCTCGTCGAGCAGGTGGACGAAGGCGGCCGAGCCGGGCCGGCTCTCGCGGATCCGGCGCAGGGTGTCGGCGTCGGGGATGCGGCCCTCGGCGCCGAGCAGGCCGATCGAGTGCGGTGTGAGGCCGCGCCGGTGGAGGAGTTCGGGGGCGAGGAAGGCCGCCCCGATGCCGGTCATGCCCGCGCCGTACGGGTAGGCCTCGGTGGTGACGCGCGAGCCTTCGGCGCGGACCTTCTCCACCAGGCCCAGCACGCGGTCGACGTGGCGGATGGAGGTGCTGTTGACGTGGCAGTAGTGCATGTGCGCGCCGGTCGTGGCGGCGGCGCGGACGACCTCCTCGGCCCCGTCGACGGGGGTGGTGGGGTCCATCTCGACCAGCTCGCGGGCGTGGGTGTAGGTGGGCAGCCCGGCGCGGGCGGCGAGCGCGGCCACGGCGAGGTATTCGGCGGGGTCGACGCGGGGCGCGTAGCCGACGAGGATGCCGATGCCGAGCGCTCCGTCGCCGAGGTCGCGCTCCAGCATGCCGATGACGCGGTCGACGGCCTGCCGCGGCGCGGCCCGCTGCCATTCCTCCCGGCCGATGTTGGCGACGAAGTCGTCCAGGTCGCCGCCGGTTTCCAGGTCGAGCAGGACGGCCATGCGGGCCACGGCCCAGGAGGTGGCGAAGCCGTAGTTGAGCGGCCTGCCCTCGGCCTCGGCCCTGCGGTAGGCGGCGGCCACGGGGTAGGCGCCGGCTTCGAGTTCCAGGACGGTGGTGACGCCGTCGAGGGCCTGCAGGCGGTGGCCGGCGATGTCGGTGCTGTGGCTGTGCAGGTCGATGAAGCCAGGGCTGACCACCAGGCCGGTCGCGTCGACGACGGTGGCGCCGTGGAGCGGCTCCCCGGAGACCGCCCTGATGACGCCGCCGGTGACGCCGACGTCGCGTACGGCGTCCAGGCCGCTCTCGGGGTCGATGACCCGGCCGCGGGCGAGGACCAGATCGTATGTCGTCATGCGGGCTCCTTCGTGCCGAGGGTGAACTGCTCGGGGCGCTGGGGCACGATGAAGGCGATCAGCGCGCCGAGCACGGTGGTGGCGATGAGCAGGCCGAACGCCGCGGTGTAGGAGAACGCGTCGGCCAGGAAGCCCATGAGGACCGGGGCGATGACGCCGGCGATCTGGCCGCCGACGTTGACGACGGCCAGGCCGGATCCGATGACGGCGGGCGGCAGGACCCGGACGGGCATGCCGAGGATGCCCATCGAGGAAAGGCCCGCCACACCCATGGCGAGGGCCTGGTAGACGGTGAACCCGACGGCGGAGTCGGCCATCAGCATGAGCACCAGGAGGACGGCGGTGACCAGCAGCAGGGGGATGACGTAGAGCCTGGCCCGGTCGTGGAAGAAGCGGTCGAACAGCCAGCCGCCGAGGAAGGTGGTCGCGCACGAGACCAGGGCGGGGATGGCCGCCATGACGCCGGTGCTGACGAGGGAGATGCCGCGTTCCTCCAGCAGGTAGCTGGGCACCCAGGTGATCATGCCGTAGCCCAGCATGTTGGTGGCGCAGAAGAGGGCGGCGAACTTCCAGACGGAGGCCGACCGGACGACGGCGCCGAGGCCGAGCCCCCTGTCCTGGACGGCGTCGGAGCCGTTGAGGTGGGCGGGCAGCGGCTTGGGCAGCAGCGTCCAGAGCAGCATCCCGATGACGACGCCAGCGGCGGCCGTGACCCAGAAGGTGTGCCGCCAGCCCATGACGAGGATGAGCGGCGCGACGATGAGCGGGGCGATGCCGGCGCCGAGCGGGTTGGCGGCCAGCATGGCCCCGGCGGCCGTGGCGCGTACGGCGGGCGTGGTGCGTTCCGCGACGGCCTTGAAGGAGGCGCTGGGGAACAGCCCCTGGCTGACGCCGAAGAGGGCGCGGATCACCAGGAGCGACGCCAGGCCCCAGGCGACGCCGGTGAGGGCGGTGAAGACCGACCAGAGCAGCAGGGCCACCATGAGCTGGCGGCGGGCGCCGAACCGGTCGGCCAGGATGCCGCCCGGCAGCTGGCACAACAGGTACACCAGAGAGAAGACGGTGATCAGCCAGCCCTGCTCGGTCCTGGTGAGCGCGAACTCCTCACCGATGAACGGCAACGCGACGGCCATCATCACCCGGTCGACGTAGTCGATCACCCAGACGCCCATGAGCAGGCCGACGGTGACGATCGCGGTCCTTCGGACCGGTGCGGGCACGACAAGCTGGGGGGTGATTTCGGAGAGTCCCATGTGCGAACCTCCCGGGCACTCGGCCAATGGTTCCGCCACCCTCCATCAGGTGGCCCGGGCGTGCTTCGTCCGTGGAGATGAAGATGGCGCCGCCGACGGTGTGATCGCACGAAGACACGCGCGACGGCGAACTCAACGCCGTTCTGAGCCGGCCTGCGCGGTGCCGTCCTCGACCGGATCCTCGGGTGAGGGAGAGGCGGCTCGTCGGGTGACCGTCCTCGGGTGAGGGAGAGGCGGCTTCTCGGGTGACCGTCCTCGGGTGAGGGAGAGGCGGCTTCTCGGGTGACCGTCCTCGGGTGAGGGAGAGGCGGCTTCTCGGGTGACCGCCTCGCGGTGGAGCCGTGGACGCCGCACCGTCTCGCGGAGAAGCCGGGGAGGCCGCGTCGCCCCTCAGGGGCGCGACGCGGGCAGGAGGCAGCATTCAGACGCGGCCGGCCGCCTCCATTGCGAACCTGATCGCGTAATTGGCTTTTCTTTCCTGATCAAACTCAGGCCAAACATTAATAAGATCTCGATTTGGTAATGATGCAGATCTTACCTCGAGTGACAAAAATGGGTCTGCCATTTTATGGAAGCAATACTGCAGACTGTGTCCCGTGGGTGCATCGGTGCTGCCAAGTGGGCCGCCATCGGTAGACCAGGTGGCGGACCTCGTCGCGAAAGGAAGAGAGCGCGGAAGCGTTACCGTCGATGACGTAGCCGCCGCGCTCGACCGCTCCGAGCTGCCGTCCGACGCGCTGGAACGCGTCGTGCGGATGCTCGCGGAGAACGGGGTGGAGGTCCTCGAGCCGCAGGGCGACGAGGAGACCGTCCGTCCTGATGAGGAAGACGTAGGCAAGCGGGCGCCGACCAGTGATCTGGTCCGCATCTACCTGCGCGAGATCGGCCGGGTCCCGCTGCTCACCGCCGAAGAGGAGGTCGAACTCGCCAAATCCATCGAGGCAGGGCTGTTCGCCGAGGACAAGCTCGCCAGCGGGCTCGCCCGCCTGGCCCACCCCGAGTTCAGGGAGCTGGTCTGGCAGGGCACGCGGGCCAAGCAGCGGCTGATCGAGGCCAACCTCAGGTTGGTGGTCTCCATAGCGAAACGGTATGTCGGGCGCGGCATGCTCTTCCTCGACCTGATCCAGGAGGGCAATCTCGGACTCATCCGCGCGGTCGAGAAATTCGACTACACCAAGGGCTACAAGTTCTCCACCTATGCCACGTGGTGGATTCGCCAGGCGATCACCCGAGCCATTGCCGATCAGGCGCGCACGATTCGAATTCCCGTGCACATGGTGGAAACGATCAACAAACTGGTCAGGGTGCAGCGCCAGCTCCACCAGGACCTGGGGCGGGAGCCCGCGCCCGAGGAGATCGCGCTGGAGATGGACCTGCCGGTCGACCGAGTGGTGGAGATCCAGCGGATCGCGCAGGAGCCGGTGTCGCTGCAGTCGCCGATCGGCGAGGAGGACTCCGACCTCGGTGACTTCATCGAGGACGCCGACGCGGTGGTGCCCATGGAGGCGGCCGCGTTCATCATGCTGCAGGACCAGCTCGACGACATCCTCGCCACGCTGTCCGAGCGGGAGCAGCGCATCATCCAGCTGCGCTTCGGGCTGGCCGACGGGCACCCGCGCACGCTGGAGGAGGTCGGCAGGGAGTTCGGCGTCACGCGGGAGCGCATCCGCCAGATCGAGTCCAAGACGCTCGCCAAGCTGCGCCACCCCACCCGCGCCCAGATGCTGCGCGACTACCTCGACTAGCAATCACCTGGTCGCCGAGCCCCGGGAGCCGTCTCCCGGGGCTCCGCCGCGCGCCCGTCCGGTACGGCAGGCGGTCAGGAACAGCCCTCGAACTGCGGCACCGACACCGTGCCGATCGTCAGCCCCGAGGTCCCGAACCACTTGCGCAGCAGCATCCCGGCCGTGCCGTCCTGGTACATGTCGGTGATCGCGCGGTTGACCGCCTCGCAGCCGTCCACGTCGCCCTTGCGCAGGCCCACGCCGGTGCGCTGCTCGTTGAACTGCGTGTTCACCAGCCGGACGCCGCGGCCCTCACGTCCGGCCAGCCCTGCCAGGATCACGTCGTTGGTGGTGATCGCGTCGATCCGGCCGGACTTCAGCATGGCCATGCACTGGTCGTAGGTCGACGCGGGCACCACCGAGGCCGGGATCTGCCGCTCGTCGATCACCCGCTGGGCCGCGTTCGACCCCTGCACCTCGCAGATCTTCCGCCCGGCCAGGTCACGTACGTTCGCGATGCCCGTGGTCCCGTCGCGTACCAGGATGTCCTGGAACGAGAGGTGGTAGGGGCCGGCGAAGGACACCCTCGTCTTCCGCTCCTGGGTGATGGAGAAGGTGGCGACCACCAGGTCGGCCTTCCCCTCGAGCAGCAGTCGCTCCCTGTCGGCGGCCAGCGCGGGCACGAACGTGGGGGTGGCGCCGAGCTTGCGCGCCACGTAGGCCGCCACGTCGACGTCGAACCCCTCGAACCGGCCGTCCCCCTTCCTGAATCCGATCGCCGGCAGGTCGGGCCGGACGCCGATGACCAGGCGCTCCTTCCCGACGACGGACGACGCGGCGCCCGCGCCGCACCCGCCCGCCGCGCCCAGCACCGCGACCCCCGCCAGAACGGCCAGCATCCGCCTGGCCCGCATCCGGGTGGTCAGCATCCGGGTGGCCCGCATCCGGGTGGTCAGCATCCGGGTGGCCCGCATCCGGGCGGCTCGCATCCGGGTGGTCAGCATGCGCACCTTCTTCACCGGTACTCCTTCAGCCTCGGCCGCACCCCTGCGAACACGCCCGCCGCGATGACCAGGATCCCGGCTGGTACGAGCGCCTGGAGTCCACGCACCCCGTTCCCGCCGTCCGCGACCGCCTCGGCGAAGATGGTCTTGTGTCGGTCGGCCAGCCGTACCAGCGTGGCGTCGTAGGCGTCGAAGGCGGCGCGCACGGGTCCGGTCAGCTCGGCCGTCGCCGCCGCGCCGGACCGGGCGCGCAGGTCCCTGTCCGCCTGCTGGAAGCGCTGCCAGGCGGCGGTGACGTCGTGGCCGCGCAACATGCCGAGGAAGCGGCCGTCGTGGAGGGAGCCGAGCGCGCCCTGGTAGGCGGGCAGGTTGGCGGCGGCGACGTAGACCAGCGACTGCGACTTGTCGAAGAAGGTGTGCTGGTAGGTGTCGGCGCGCACGCCGTCGAGCAGGTAGCGGCTCTGGTCGGCGTGCAGGCTGTTGCTGATCGCGCGGGCCCTGGCCAGGGTCAATACCGAATCGAAGCCGTCGCGCTTGGCCGCGGTCAGCGCGGCGGCCTCCTGCTCCAGCACCACCGCGCCCGCGATGGCGCAGGCCGCCGTGGCCAGGGTGGCGGCCAGCAGCGCCGGACCGAGCACCCGGCGGAACCTGCGGGCCAGATAGACCTGCAACCAGACCAGGCAGCCCAGCGCGAGCGCCCCGCTGAGCAGGGCGATCACCCGGACGGTGACCACCGTGGCGCGGCCGTCCTCGTAGGCGTGCCGCACGATCGTGCCGCTCTCCAGGGTGAGGTTGTAGGCCTGGGGGAGCAGCTCGCGCGTCATGAGGTCGGTCGCCCGCCGGTAGATCTCCAACGCCCGGTCACCTGCCCGCGCGGTGCCGCCGGACTGGGCTGTGCCACCGGTCTGCGCTGTGCCACCGGTCTGCGCCGTGCCGCTGGACTGGGCTGCGCCGCCGGTCTGCGCTGTGTCGTCTGCATGCGTTGTGCCGTCTGCCTGCGCGGTGCCGCCGGACCGGGCTGTGTCGCCGGTCGCGGGCAGGGAGCTCAGGAGCAGGGCCTCGGCGGCCAGGCGTTCGTAGCGGCCGAGACCGTCGAGCACCGCGGCGATCGTGCGCCGTTCGGCCGGGTCGGCGCCGGCCAGGCGGTGCGCCTGGAGGAGCGCGTCCCCGACCTCGGTCCTGCGCCGGTCGTAGCGCGCCAGCGCGTCCTCGCGCCGGTCGCCGAGCAGCAGGGCGTCGGCCACCTGGGCGTCCATGTCGCTCAGGCCCATGTAGAGCCCCGCCGTCGCCACCACCTGCGGCCCCGCGTCGTTCCCGATCACCTGCAGCCCCTCGCGGGCGGCGGCGGTGCCGTACGCGAGGGTGGCGAACAGCAGCGCGAGGGCGGCGACGGTGACCGCGGAGATCACCTTGATGCGCCCGGGGACGGTACGGCGCGCCAGGAACATCACGGCGTGCCTCCGCGCAGCGTGATGACCGTCCACGCGCCGAGGTGGATCCGGTCGCCCTCGGCGACCGGCACCGCCACGTTGACCTGGAGCGGTTTGCCGTTGACGCGGGTGCCGTTGGCCGACCCCGGGTCCACCAGCGCCCACGTGCCGCCCGGCTGGGCCATGAGAACGGCGTGCAGGTGCGAGATCCCCGGGTCGGCGGGCGGCTCGCCCAGGTCGATCTCGGGCCTGGTGCCGCGGGTGACACTGCGGCGGCCGATGCGGACCTGAGTGCCGGTCAGCGGGTAGACGCGTTCGGGGCGGTAGGGAGGGAAGACCATGGCGCCGGCGTCGGGCCCGTTCAGGGCGATGACCTCGTCGAAGTAGGCGTGGTCGGCGCCGACCACGACCTGCCACAGCGCGGGGGCGACGGGGTCGGGCAGCGGCGACTCGAAGTCGTGCCCGTCCACCTCGCAGAACCGCCCGGTCCGCGGCGTCCGGCAGATCGGGCACTCCTGCCCGCCGAACCCGCCGTCGCCCGGACCCGGCTCGGTGCCGCCGGACGCCGCCGGAGCCCCGGACCCGCCCGCCGCACCACCGGAGCCCCCCGGGTCGCCGGACCCGCCCGTGCCCCGCGGAGCATCGACTGCTCCGGGGGCGCCGGGAAAGACCGCGGCCCCCGAAGGAGCGGACCCGCCCGCCGCGCCGGGAGCGGCCTCCCCGGGAGTCGCGCCGGGAGTCGCCGCGTCGGCAGGGGCCATCCGCGCGCCGCACACGTCGCAGTAGTCCGCGTCCTGGGACGTGTGCCCCTGAGGGCACGTCAGCGCCATCTCAGCCCTCCTGCCGAAGCTGGCTGGTCCGCGTCGACCCCGTGTCGAGCTCGATCTCGTCGGCCTTGTCCACCCGGCTGCGCAGCCGGGCCGTCCCGGTGCCGGGGTCGACCTCCACCATCTTGTCCAGTAGCCTGGCGGTGTCCTCCCGCCCCGAGGAGCCGGCCAGCTGCCGCGCCTTCGCCAGCCGGGCCGTCGCGGTCGCCGTGTCGCCCGCCGCCCGGGCGCTCAGCCCCTCCTGGATCAGCTCGTGCAGCTCCGCCTGGCCCGTGTAGTGCGCCACCTTCGGATTGATCCGGGTCGAGGCGGCCAGGTCGTCCGTCCAGTGCGCCAGGACGTTGCCGCTGGCCAGCACGTCGCCGGTGTCGGGGCGGACCAGCTTGACCCACGCCGCCCTGATCTCCTGTCCCGGCGCGGACGGCGGCACCTCCACGCACAGGTGGTACTCCCGTTCGTCCTCGCCCCACGAGCCGGTCGGGTAGTCGCCGGTCAGCGGGTTGACCGCGGCCGCCTTCCCGGTCAGGTCGAGCAGCGAGGGCGAGACCTGCTTGACGTACTTCAGCGTGGCGTCCTTGGGGATCCACACGCGCAGCGCCAGCTCGGCGACCGTCTTGCCCATCGACGCCTCGGTGATCCTGGTGAAGAAGGCCGCCAGGTCGCGCTGATCGCGCACGAAGTCGAAGGTGCCCAGCAGCGCCTCGGAGACCTTGCGCAGCTCGGCGGGCACCCAGTCGGCGCCCACGCCGAGGCTGTCGCAGACGAACCTGCCCTCGCAGTGCTTCAGCGCACCGGCGAACGCCGCGTCGCCCTCGTTGTTCTGCCCGTCGGTCATCAGCAGCGCGTGCCTGATCGCGCCGGGCCTGCTCTCCAGCAGGTCGGCGGCCAGGCGTAGCCACTGCCCGATCGAGGTGCCGCCGTCGGCGTCCAGGGCGTCGATGGCGCTCTTGGCGTTGCCCCGCGTGCTGAAGTTCGCCGTGGCGAGCTTGCGGCCGCGGGGATAGACCATGCGGGCCGAGGTGTCTCCCGCGATCACCGCGAACTCCACCCCGTCGCGCAGCGTGTCGACGGCGGCCTTCGCCGCCTGCCGCGCCTCTCTGATCTTGCCGCCGCTCATCGACCCCGAGGTGTCGATGATGATCACCTCGGCGGCCTGGGCGGGCGTGGGAGCCGCCGCCGCGCCCGTCACGGTGAGGACGGCGTGCACCTCCCTGCCGCCGATCGGCAGGTACTTGTTCTGGTCGACGTGCAGCGTGAACTCGCTCAACAGGCTCTCCTGACCGGTATCAGAACGACGGTGACGTTGTCGCGCCCGCCCGAGGCCAGCGCGTGGTGCACGAGCGCGCGCGCCCCGTCGATCGGTACGGCGGCGCGGAAGGAGACGGGATCGTCGAGGTAACCCCACAGCCCGTCGGTGCACATCATGAGCAGGCCGGGGGAGTCGGGCACGAAGCCGAGCGCCCGGCACCCGGCGTTCCTGGCGTCGGCGCCCAGCCACGCCGTCAGCACGCCCGCCGAGGCGACGTCGTCGTCGGTCAGCAGGACGGCGGCGCCCTCGTCCGGCAGCCAGTAGGCGCGGCTGTCGCCGACCCAGCCGACGGTGACCAGGTCGGGGCCGGCCACCGCCGACACGTAGGTGCAGGCGGGCGCGTCGTCGGCGGAGGTGCCGAGCGCGGCGACGGCGCGGGCGGCCCGCGCGCACGCCGCCCTGGTGGCCGCCTCCTGGCTCGAACCCGCCTTGAGCTCCTCGGCCAGGACGGCGACCCCGGTCTGCGCGGCCAGCGTCGAGGCGGTCTCGGGGCGCGGCGACTGGGACACCCCGTCGCAGACCACGGCGATGACGTGCCGTTCGGCCTCGCCCAGCGCCATCGCGTCCTGGTTGCGGCTGTGCCGTAGACCCTTGTCGCTGGCGCCCGCCGCCCCCGAGTCGAGGACGAGTTCGACGTGGTCGGTCGCGGCCGGTGCGCGCAGGCCGCACTGGAGGCAGTAGCCGTCGGCGATCTCGCCGCCGCATGCCGTACAGGAGGGGGCGGGGCCGAGCGGGGAGCCGCACTGCTCGCAGAAGGCGTGGTCGGGGAGCACGGGGGCGCCGCACGCCGGGCAGCTCACAGCCAGGTCCTCGGACGGACCGCGTTGGCACGGTCGACCAGCTCGTACCGTTCCCGCCTGGTCGGGGCGGCTCTGGCCAGCTCCCGGTAGACGCCCTCCAGCCTGCGCCGCACGCCGCTCTGGGTGAGGGGCGCGCCGAGCAGCGTGGTGGTGTGGGAGGGCGGCGGGGCGGCGGCCGTCACCCAGGTGAGCGCGGCCTCGAGCAGCTCGGCCGCCAGCTCGCCGCGGCGCCGCCCCTCCAGCTGGGTGAGCCGGTCGAGGCGCTCGCCGGCGGCGATCAGCTCGGCGGGGGCGAGCTGGGCGGCAGGGCGCCGGGCGGCGATCGTGACCAGCGCGCTCTGCGCGGCCACGTACTGGCTCGACGAGGCGGGCACCTGGTCGAGCGCCGCCGCGGCGGCCTTGCCGTTCCCGTCCGCGAGCTCGGCCCTGGCCAGGCCGAAGGCGGCGCTCACGTAGCCGCGGTCGGTGCGCCACACCGTGCCGTACCAGCGGGCGGCGGCCCGGTGGTCGCCCGCCTGCTCGTGCGCGAACCCCAGGGCCAGCTTCACGGCGGGCTCGCCGGGCAGCAGGCCGAAGCAGCGGTCGAACAGCTGGAGGTCCGGCTTGCCCGACGCGAGCGCGCGCACCGCCTGGTACCAGGTCACCCGCCAGTCGTCGCCGAGGGTCCGCGCCGCCTCGTCGAGGAAGTCGTCGGACAGATCGTGCTCGGCCACCACTCTGGCCTTGGTCAGCAGCGTCTCGGTGGTGGCGGGCAGCGCCGAGACCCGGCTGAGCAGCTCGCGCGGGTCGCGCGCGAGCAGCCCCGGCAGCAGGCCCGCCGCCGGATCGGCGGGGTCGGCCAGCGGCACCGGCAGCGCCGCCACCGCCGCCTTGGGATCCAGCGGCTCGAAGACCCCTGTCACTCCCTCCGCGACCCGCTCGGGCCCGAAGACCGCCGACTGGCTCGGGTACGGCACGCCGTCCTCCGCCGCCCGGATCTCTCTCAGCACCCCGGTGAGCTGCTCGGCCATCTCGGCGGCGTCGGGGAAGCGCCGGCCGGGTTCGGGGTGGGTCGCCCGGACGAGGAAGCGGTGGAAGGACTCGTTCCCCCACGCCTCCAGCCCCGGCAGCGGCACCTCCACGTTGTCCTTCGCGGGGCTGAAGGGATGGCTCAGCACGGCCAGCGTGCGCGCCACCGTGTACAGGTCGGCGGTGATCGACGGCCCGGACGTGGCGATCTCGGGGGCGTGGTAGCCGGCCGTGACGTACGAGCTGCCGGTGCGCGCGCCGACGCGCTGGACGGCGCCCAGGTCGATGACCTTGAGCTGCTGTCCCACCTGGATGACGTTGGCGGGTTTCAGGTCGCAGTAGACGAGGTCGTTGTCGTGCAGGTACTCGAAGGCCCTGAGGATCTCCAGCGCGTAGGGGATCGTCTGGCGCGCCGGCAGCGCCTCGCCCTGGCGCAGCCGCTGCTTGAGCAGTTCCTGCAGGGAGGGCCCGCCGACGTACTCCATGACGATGTAGCCGGCGCCCTCGTGCCGCTGGAAGTTGAAGATCTTGACGATGTTGGGGTGGTCGACCGTCGTCAGGAACCTGCGCTCCGCCTCGGCCGCCGCGAGCGCCTCGGCGTCGGCGGCGTTCAGCAGGCCCTTCAGCACCACCCACCGGCCGTCGAGGTTCTCGTCGGCGGCCAGGTAGATCCAGCCCAGCCCGCCGTGCGCCAGGCAGCCCAGCACGCGGTACTGGCCCGCCACCAGCGCGCCCGGCGCCAGCTTGGGGGTGAAGCTGTAGGGCGTGCCGTCGTGCGGGCAGAACCCCTCGGTACGGCCCGCCACTCCCTCGCGGCTGCGCCCCACCGGCCTGCCGCACGCCGAGCAGTACCGCTTGTCCTCCGGCACCTCGGGGTTGTCCATGACGGCCTCGGCCGGATCCCGGTACGGCGTTGGCGGCACGTCCACCAGGCCGTGACCCAGCACGCCCGCCGATCGCCTGGCAGAGCTCGACCTGCTGCCCGACGGCCTGCTGCCCGAGGGCCCGCTGATCGACGGCACGCTGCCCGACGGCCCGCCGCCCGACGGCGCGGTGGCATCGCCCGAGACGGTCGCCGGCGGGCTCTCGGGATGCCCGCACACGTCGCAGAAGCCCTCCTGGATCGTGCCCGTGCAGCCTGGCTGCCCGCACCTGGTCATCGGCGCCCTCCCTGGATCGCGTCCTGGTAGTTCTCCACGGCCTCCGCCGCCTGGTTGAGATCGCACGGGGCGGTCCACAGCAGCTCGCGGGCCCGCGTGAAACGGCGGGCGGTCTCGGGGTCCTCGGCCAGCCCGACGCGGACGGCCTTGGACTGGACGGCCAGCAGGCGCCCGCGTAACTCGTCCCTGCGGGCCATCAGCCCCAGCAGCGCCGCCGTGGTCGTCCGCGCCCGTGTCAGCGCCTCGCGGGCCGCGCGCTCCACGCCGGACAGGCGCCTGGCGCGCTCCACCCAGCCGCCGGCGGGCGCGTCCGCCCCGGGAAGGGCGGCGGCGTCGGCGGCGAGGCGGTCGGCGACGGTCCTGGGCCTGGTCGAGGGAGGAAGGAGGATCTTGACCGACACCGCGGCGTGGGTCCTGCGCGCCTCCGCCTCCGCGGTCCTGACCTGCTCGACCAGCTGGATCAGGGTGGCATGCCGCGGGCCGTACGACTGCCGGAGGGCGTCGGCGCGGGAGAGTTCGGCGAGGCGGGAGTCGAGCGTGGCGCCGAGCCGGTCGAGGTCGGCGGGGGAGAGGCCGAGCGGGTCGGCGGCGGCGGTGGAGCGCAGGCGGGCGAGTTCTTCTTCGTGCCCTGGCGCGAGGGGCGGCTCGCCGAGTTCGGCGGTCAGGCGGGTGATCTCGCCGAGGCGGGTGGCCGCCGACTCCAGCGGCGGCAGGAACGCGGTCCACGCCGCGTCGATCTCGCGCAGCGCGTCGGCGGTCGCGCGGAACGCCTCGTCCATCCGGGCGACGGTCTCGTCGAGGGTGAGGCCCTGGGTCGGGGGAGGGCGTAACGACCTCCGCTCGACCGGCAGGTTCTCCGGCGCCGGCCGTACGGAGGGACCGGCGAGCAGGGCGGTCAGCTCCTCCAGTTCGGCGGGCCCGGGGCGGGCGCGGCGGGCCCTGACCTCCTCGGCCTGCCGCAGCACCCCGCGATAGGCGTCATATAACGCCCAGAGCGTGGTCACGGCCTGCTGGGCCGCGGTCCACACGGTCAGCGTCCGGCCGCGTAAGGCGGTGCTCTTGAGCAGCTGGAAGGTGGTGTGGGACTCCAGGTCGAGCAGATCGCCCGAGATGCGGTCACGTTCTTCGCCGCGCTGTCGCAGCGCGTGGTCGGCGCCTTCCCGGCTCATCGGCGGCCCGGTCGGTTGCATCAACGTTCCCCCGTCGAAGTGAGGACCCCGCACCCATTTACCGGGTCAACGACGGTCGTGTCCAGGGGGGTTCCTGACCCTGAGGGGTCTCCCTGACTTGTCCCTGATTCGACTGCCGAACCGGTCCATGTCGGGCTCCGGCGGCCTAGCGTTGCTCCCATGGCACGCATCCTGCTCATCATCGCCCTGGTCATCGTCGGCCTCATGCTCGTCGGCCCGATCCTGGGCTTCGCTCTCACGCTCCTGAAGTGGGCGCTGATCATCGGCGGCATCGCGGTGGCCGTGATGTTCGTCTCCCGTTGGGCCAAGACGCGGTAGGTGACGGACCCCACGTAGGCGGTTTAGGTTAGGGAAAGCTAAGTTAGGACGACCTAACGCGCTCAAGGAGTCGACCATGCGTTCCCTAGCCCTGTGTGGAGTACTCGCCGTCACGCTCGCCGCCTGCGGCACCGCCGCCGACGACGGCGCCGACGGCGGCAGCGCCAGCGGCAGCGGCAGCGCCGCCTCGGCTCCGCGGCCCGCCCCGACCGGGGCGGTCCAGGAGAACGTGCCCGTCACCGCCACCGACACCACCTGCGTCGTCGGCAAGACCGTCCTCAAGGCCGGCGTTGTCAAGTTCGCGATCAAGAACGACGGCGGCCAGTTCACCGCGGTCTACGTCTACCGCGCCGACAGGACCGTGGTGAGCGAGCGCAACAACATCCAGCCCGGCACCACCGCCGACCTCGTCGTGGAGATCGGCGGCGGCAGCTACGAGCTCGCCTGCAAGCCCGGCCACAAGGGCGACGGCATCAAGGCGCCCTTCACCGTCACCGGCGAGCTGAAGGCCGCCGCCGACCCGCGCGCGACCAGGGCGGTCACCGACTACCGCGCCTACATCACCGCCCAGGTCGACGACACGATCGCCAAGACCGAGGAGCTCGCCGCGGCGGTCAGGAAGGGCGACGTCAAGCGGGCCAAGGCGCTCTACGCGCCCAGCCGGGTCGGCTGGGAGAGCATCGAGCCGGTGGCCGAGGCGTTCGGCGACATCGACCCCAAGGTCGACCTGCGCGAGGCCGACCTCGAACAGGGTCAAAAGTGGACGGGCTGGCACCGCCTGGAGAAGGCGCTGTGGAAGCAGCCCGACAGCCTCGACAAGGAGAAGAAGTACGCCGACCAGCTGCTGGCCGACCTCGACGACCTCAAGAAGCGGCTGCCCGAGGCGGAGATCACCCCCGCCTCCATGGCCAGCGGCGCCAAGGAACTGCTCGACGAGGTCGCCACCGGCAAGGTCACCGGCGAGGAGGAGGCCTTCTCCCACACCGACCTGTGGGACTTCGACGCCAACGTCGACGGCGCCAAGAAGGTCTACGAGCTGCTCACGCCCATCCTGATGGAACGCAACCCCGCCCTGGTCACCACGCTCGACACCCGGTTCGCCGACCTCGACAAGCTTCTGGCCGCCTACCGGAAGGGCGACGGCTTCGTCTCCTACACCGAGCTGTCGAAGGAGCAGGTCAAGGAGCTGGCCGACGCGGTCAACGCCCTCGCCGAGCCCCTGTCCGGCCTCGCGGCCGCCGTGGCGGGCTGAGCCATGGTGACGCGACGCAGGCTGCTGACCGGCGCCGGGCTCGTGGCCGGCGCGGGCGTGACGGGAGGCGCCGTCTACGGCCTGGCCCAGCAGGCCACGCCCGCCCCCGCCGCCGCCGCGGGTCACGCCCCCATCCCCTTCCACGGCGCCCACCAGGCGGGCATCGCCACCCCTGTCCAGGACCGCCTGCACTTCGCCGCGTTCGACCTCACCACCACCGAACGCGACAAGGTCGTGGCCATGCTCAGGCAGTGGACCGCGGCGGCCGAGCAGATGACGGCCGGGCGCGAGGTCGGCAAGGGGGCGCTCGGCGTGCCGCTCGCCCCGCCCGACGACACCGGCGAGGCGCTCGGCCTGCCCGCCTCCAGGCTCACGCTCACCATCGGCTTCGGCGCGTCGTTCTTCGACAAGCTCGGCCTGGAACGGCCCGCCGCGCTGAAGCCGCTGCCGCGCTTCCCCGGCGACAAGCTCGACCCGGCCCGCAGCGACGGCGACCTGTGCGTCCAGGCGTGCGCCGACGACCCGCAGGTGGCGGTGCACGCCGTACGGAACCTGGTGCGGCTCGGGTTCGGCACGGCCGGCGTGCGCTGGTCGCAGCTCGGCTTCGGCAAGACCTCCTCGACCACGCCCGAGGAGCAGACCCCGCGCAACCTGATGGGCTTCAAGGACGGCACCAACAACATCCCCGGCTCCGACGCCAAGCTGCTCGACCAGCACGTCTGGATCGGCTCGGAGGGGCCGCAGGCGCTGGTGGGCGGCTCCTACCTGGTGGCGCGGCGGATCAGGATGCACATCGAGACCTGGGACCGCACCTCGCTCAAGGAGCAGGAGGACATCTTCGGCCGCACGAAGGGCGAGGGCGCCGCCTACGGCCGTACCCGGGAGCACGACCCCGTCGACCTGTCCCTGCTGCCCGCCGACTCGCACGTGAGACTGGCCAACCCCGCCTCGCTCGGCGGTGTCAGGATCCTGCGCCGCGGCTACTCCTTCACCGACGGCAGCGACGGGCTCGGCCGCCTCGACGCCGGCCTGTTCTTCATCGCCTACCAGCGTGACCCCGAGCGCGGGTTCATCCCGATCCAGCGGTCGCTGGCCAGGACGGACCAGCTCAACGAGTACATCCAGCACGTCGGCTCGGGCCTGTGGGTGTGCCCGCCGGGCGTCCGGCCGGGCGGGTTCTGGGGGGAGACCCTGTTCAGCTAGGACAGACCGGCGCATAGTGGGCAGATGGAGGCGCGGCCGGCGGTCGATGACGCCGCGCTCGGGCGCGAGGCGTTGCACGTGCTCGAGGCGAACTGGATGGGGTCGGCCACCGTGCCTGCCCCTGGCCTTTACCCGCACCAGTGGAGCTGGGACTCCGCCTTCGTCGCGATCGGGCTGGCCAGGCACCGGCCCGAGCGCGCGACGGCCGAGCTGGACGGCCTGCTGAAGGGCCAGTGGGCGACGGGAATGATCCCGCACATCGTCTTCCACACCCCCGAGGCGTACTTTCCCGGGCCTTCCGTCTGGCGCTCCTCCGAGCACCCCGACGCCCCCTCCGGCATCCTCACCTCGGGCCTGACCACCCCGCCGCTGCACGCGCTGGCCGTCTGGTGGGTGTGGCGGCACACCGCCGACACGGCCTACGTCAGGCGCGTCTTCCCCGCGCTCGCCGCCCAGCACGCCTACCTGGCCACCGCCCGCGACCTCGGCGGCGGCGGGCTGGCCGCGATCGTCCACCCGTGGGAGTCCGGCATGGACGACAGCCCCACCTGGGACGAGCCGCTGGCCGCCCTCCCCGAGATCAGGTACGGCTACCGCACCCCCAGCCTGGACGAGCGCCACCCCGACAGCGACCACGACCGCTACGTCTGGCTCGCCCTCCGCTACCGCGACGCGGGCTACCGCCACGAGTACCTGCGCGACGACCACCCGTTCGCCGTCGAGGACCCGATGTTCAACGGCGTCTGGCTGGCCTCCTGCCACGCCCTGGCCGAGTTGGCCACCGTCGCGGGCCGCGACCCCGCGCCCCACGCCGACCAGGCCGCCAGGATCAGGACGGCCCTCGCCGAGCGCCTCTGGAACGGCTGCTTCTACGCCCGTGACCTGCGCGCGAACCGCCTCATCCCGGTCACCACCATCGGCGCCTTCGGCCCCCTCCTCGACCCCGAACTGCCCCGCGACACCGTCACCGCGCTGGTCGAGATCCTGGAGTCGGCCCGCTTCATGGGCGCCGCCGGCTACCCCGTGCCGAGCTGCGAGATCCGCGCGCACCAGTTCGACCGGACCCGCTACTGGCGCGGCCCGTCCTGGGTCAACACCAACTGGTTGCTGCGCCGCGCCGCCATCCTCCACGACCTGCCCCACCTGGCCCAACTGCTCACCACCGGCACCCTCCGGCTGGTACGGCAGGCGGGCTTCCGCGAGTGCTTCGACCCCTTCGACGGCAGCGGCAGGGGGTGCAGGGACTTCTCCTGGAGTGCGGCGCTCACCCTGGATCTGCTCGCCGATACCTTGGCCTCATGAGCATCTTCCGCCGCCTGCCGTCCGACGTGCGCAAGAACCTGGCCACCACGAGCGGGGAGCGCGTGCTGACCTTCGCCCGGTCCGGCGAGGGCTACGTGGTCGCCACCGACCTGGCGCTGTTCCTGCCCGACGGCGAACGGGTGCCGTGGGAGCAGGTCGAGCGGGCGGCATGGGACGACGAAGGGCTCAACCTGACCACGTCCGACGGCCGCCGCCTGTCGGCGCCCGTCACCGAACCGAACCGGCTGCCCGAGGCCGTACGCGAACGGGTCAACTCCACGATCGTCGTCAACAAGTACGTGCCGCTGCCCAGCAGGGGAGGGGTGCGCCTGGTGGCCCGCAGGGCGCCCGGCTCGAACGACTTCACCTGGAAGCTGCACTTCGACGAGGGTCTCGACCCGGACGACCCCGGGCTGCGTGCCCACGCCGAGCAGGCGCTGGAGGGCATCAGGCGCAGCATGGGCGTCTGAAGGGAGCCCGGCTGTCCCCCCCGGGCCCCCTCGTGCGTCTAGTACGGCACGCCGCTGTCGTCGGCCTGCGTCTTGGACTCCGGCTTCTCGGACTCGGGCCAGCCCGTCCCGGTGTCCAGATGGTCGGCCTCGCGGCCCTTCCCCAGGAACGGCACCTTGTCGCCGACCTTCGCCCGCGCCACGCCGGCCACCTTGGAGACCTGGGCCCCCATCAGCCCGGCCGCCTCCTGAACCCTCGGACTGTCGGCGACACGCCGGGCCGCGCGCTTGATCTGCTCGTAGCGTTCCCGCCCCGCTCTGGTGCCGAGCACGTAGCCAACGGCCAATCCGACAGCGAACATCATCCGATATCGCATTTTCCACCTCCGCTGTCTCCGGGCCTACCCCGCTCACGATGCGACACGCACTCCAGATGTGCGCTAATCTATTCCTGCGCCGAACGGAAGGGCCCCAAGCCCCGGCCGGGAAGCGCGAAAGTCCGATCCCGTGTAGCTCAATCGGCAGAGCAGCCGGCTGTTAACCGGCAGGTTATAGGTTCGAGTCCTATCGCGGGAGCTTGGCTCAGCCAAGGAACATACGATTCAGGCCCTCTACCTGGTGACAGGTTAGGGGGCCTGAGTGGTTCCGGGAGCCAGTAGGGGAGCCACTATCCGGTTGACTCGCCAGTCCCGAAGACTGCGTCCATGGTTTCGGCTCCGTGGACGATGACCGGTCTGATCTGGTGCCGGTAGACGGTTTGCGTGGTGGTGGGCGTCGAGTGGCCGACGAGATCGGCGATGCGTTCCACGGACACGTCCCCGTCGCTCAGGATCGAGACGAAGGAGTGCCGGAGCTCCCGCACCTTCCAGCGGTTCCCGATGCCCGCCTTCTTCGTGATCACTCGTAGGCCGCGCAGCACGCGCATGGGGTTGAGCCGGGTTCCGTCGTCGCGAGTGAAGACAAGACCCTGGTCCTGCCATGCCTCACCGGCGGCCAGCCGTTGCGCGCCCTGGCGCGTCCGGTGTCGTTTGAGTTCGTCGACCACGAGAGCGGGAAGGGCGAGTGCTCGTCGCGACTTCTTGGTCTTGGTGTCGCCGCCGACGCGATCGGCGCGGAGGACCGAGACCGACGGTGGAACTGCCGGGTCTGCGTTCGGCCGGCCACTGAGGTCGACGGCGCTCCAGAGGAGCTTGCGGGCCTCCTCAGGCCGGATACCGGTCAGGAGCGACGTGATGACGTACGCGCCGAACTTCTCGCCCTCGCAAGCTCTGAGGACCGCGACGGCCTGGTCCAGCGTGAGGGACCTGCTTGGCCGTCCCTCTTGCCCTGACGGGGTCTCGCACAGGGCCGAGACGTTGCGGCCGACGAGTTCACGCTTCTCGGCCATGCGGATCGCGCGGGTCAGCAGTCCGTGGATCTGGACGATCGTCTTGGTGGCAAGACTTTCGGCGAGTTCGTCAAGCCAGAGGTCGACGTGTTCGGCGCGGAGATCCTTGAGCCGATAGTTGCCGATCTTCGGTTTGATCTGGTTCTCGGCCATCGATCGAGCGTGGGTGATGGTGCCGATGCTGCGGCCTTTGAGACCGTGAATGAGGAAGTCTTCGACGGCGTCACTCACACGGTAGTTGGCCTGGGTCTTGATGCCCTTGTCGGCCTCCTCTCGGAGCCTTTTGACCTTCGGACCGAGCAGTTTGGCCGCCTGCTGGCGCTGTTCGTCGACCGGGCGATCCTGCCACTTGCGGGGCAGCACTACCGACACCTTGCGGCGGACGCGGCGGCCGGCGCCGTCGAAACCAAGCGAGACCGCAGCGATCCACGCGTTCTTGCTCGCGTCGAAGTAGACGGAGAAGTCGCTCATGCCGCCGCCCTCTCAAGACCCTCGATGTACTCGACGAGTGCGGCCACCGGGATGCGGCGAGACCCGTCGATCTTCACAGATCGGATCTGTCCAGAGCGGAGCAAGGCATACACCTTGGTGCGACTGATCCGGAGCTGAACTGCGGCCTCCTCGGGTTTGTACAGCAGCGGTACGGCCGCTGGCTGGCTGGATATTGTGCGGGGGCTTGTCATGCTTGGACTCCGTTCGCGTACTGAGGATGGGTCAGGCTGCGAGCGGTGTGGACGAGCTCTGTTCCCAGGCGTGGTGGGCGAGCTCTTCGCGTCCTGCTCGGGTGCGTTCGCGGGCTTGGGCCGCTGCCGTGTTGGCGAGGAGCTGGTCACCGGTGGTGTGCCAGCCGGTACCTGCGTAGGTGAGGAATCCGATGACGAGGGTGGTTTCCTCGATTTTGGTGTCAAGGTCTGATTGACGCTGAAATGGCGTTGTTTCGGGGCGTCCCTCTGCCATTGGATCGTGGCCGTTGAGGGCTCGTGCGCGCTTGTAGGCGGCTCGTTCTTCGCGAATGGAGCCGAACGTGATCGAGTAGCGGCGGGCTTTGGTGAGGAAGTGTCCGCCAAAGCCGAGCATGTGGGCCCACCTGCGCAAACCGGTCCATCCGGGTGCGTGGCCAAGGGTCCAGGCGGCGGCGATGAGGCGTTCGGGGTGGGTGCCTTGATGGTTGGCGTACAAGTCAATGGTGTCGGGGGTGAGCCGCCGGGAGGTGTGGCCGGTGGCTTCGGTGCCCTTGGTGGAGTACTTGGCCAGGTAGGCCGCGACGGCCTGGTCGTCGAGGGCATCGCCGGAGGCCGACAGGGTGATGGGCCGGATCTCGTGTTGCTCGCCCCAGGCGATGGTCCAGCCGTCGAGGTGAGCGGGGTGGGGGTCGGTGGTGTAGGCGATGGCGGTGGCAGCCAGGGTGACAGCGGCGATGACGTCGTCGGCGGTGATGCCGTCGGGGGGTGCGGTGATGGCGTCGGGGTTGTCAGGGTCGATGCCGTCGAGGCGGAGCAGGATGTGGAAGTGGACGGCGCCGCGTGCTTGGTATTCGGCGGCCTTGCCGTGAGAGAGGCGGACTTTGGGTAGGCCGCGGTGTCGAGCGAGCTGGTTGAGGTGGCGTTCGGCGTGTTGTTTGGTGCGGCGCCAGAGCTCTCCGGCGTGATGGTTCCAGACCACGTTGTGGGCGTGGTCGTAGCAGTCGGCGCACAGGGGCCGGCCGAGCTGCTCGTCACCGGCGGTGTGACGTTGCCAGCAGACCAGCGGGGTTCCGTGCGGACAGGTGGTGGCGTCGCGGCGGGCGTGGCAGGGGACCGGGCGGCAGGTGCAGCGGGCCTTGTCGCGGCAGGTGCAGTGGCGCACGTCGCGGGAGTGGACGGGGCCGAAGGAGGGGGCGGTGAGGGTGGCGAAGACGGCCGGGTGGGTACGGACAGTGTCGGGGATGGTCTTGCCGCCGACGAGTCCGGCGCGCACGAGGTGGTAGGCGTCGTGTTGGTAGGTGGTGGCGCAGGCGGGGCAGACGGTGTGGCGGCGGTTGCCGCAGGCTTTGTAGATGACGCCGTCCGGTAGGGCGGAGGTGTGCCGGTTGGCGAGGATCTCGCCGGTGCGGGTGTCGACGGTGGCGAGGTTGCCGTGCAGGCGGATCGGGTTCGTGCAGGCGGCGGCAGATTCGACGTGGTGGAGCCAGGCGGCATAGTGGGGGCGTGCGGCGCGTTCCATGGCGGTGCGGATGTGCTGGCGGGGTTCGTACGCGAACGGGCTGGACAGGTGGGTTTCGGTGTTCGCCCCCACGCCCGGGGCCGGAGAAGCAGTCCCGGGGGTGAGAGCCAGCGCCGAAGTGATGTCGAGCTGGGTGGGCATGGGCTAGTGGTGTCCTTCCAGGGCGAGAGTGGGCAGCTGCAGGACCGGTAGGGCCGGGGGCCGCTCCTGGATGGTGCGGTGGTCGGTGTGCGTGTGCTCCTGGTCCTCGTGACCGGGGGTCGTTACCGCAGGTTGAGGCGTGGTTTCCGGGTCAGGTTCGGGTGCGATGACCTCTTGGGGTGTCGCCGGTTCGGTGGTGGCGATACGTGAGAGCACCAGCTTGGTGAGGGCGAGGAAGGCCAGTGCGGGGATGGCCGCGATCAGCCAGCCAGTCGGGTGGGGATTGGCGACCGCAATCTGTGCCGCGATGGACGGAACGGCGGAGGCGATCAGGACGAGCATCGGGTAGACGGTAGATTGGCCGGTGCGCTTGCGGCGTCGAACCTCCAGGGCCGAGGCGGTAGGAGTGAGTTCGGAGATGACGGCGTTGGCCCAGCCGAACCATTCGCCGGTTCCTTGCGGGCTGTTGGCCATGGTCCAGTCATGAACGTGGGTGAAGGAGGCGGCTCCGGCCATCAGGCCGACCAGGAGCAGGATGACGAGCTGGACGCGTGACTCGGTCTGTTCACTGCGCGATGGGCGTGGCGGATTCAGCTGCATGTGTAGACCCACCTTCGGGCGCAGTCGTTGCATTCGCCCAGGGAGCGGGCGATGTAGTAGGGCTTTTCTGTGTGGCAGGTGGAGCAGATGCGCCGGGCGCGTAAGGCTTTGGCGATGGCGGCCAGCTGTGCCGGGGTGGCGGTGCGCTTGGGCTTGGCGAGGTCTTCGCGGTAGAGGTAGGCCACGCGCCGGCCTTTCCGCCAGATGATCTGTGCGGCGATGTCCTGGCCGCCGGGGCGCAGCTGCTTGGCGCGCAGCTGCCGTACGGTGAGCAGACCTGGGGGAGCCCACCGGTAGGGGTAGGTGGGGAGTCCTCCGTGGCGGATACCGTCAGGGTCGTAGTGCTCCAGGTAGACGCGCTTGGTGCGGATGACGTGGTCGAGTTGGGGGATACGGGGGCCGATCATCAGGTGTCACCGCCCCAGCGCTGTTGCGCGGCCTGGCGGGTGATGCCGAGGGGGCGGGCGATGTCGGCCCAGGAGTAGCCGTACTCTGCACGGAGCTTGGTGACGGCTTGAGCGATGGCATGGTCGAGTTCGGCAACGACGCCAGACAGGTCGGCGAGGGCTTCGATGTCGCCATCGGCGATGCGCTTGCTGTAAGCGCGGATGATCCGCTTGAGGAAAGCGCCGTAGTCGGTGTTTTCGATCGAGCGGCTCATGATGCGCTCCGCTTGGTGCGACGCGCGCGCAGGGCTTTGGCTAGGGCATCAAGCTGCTTGGCGGTGGGCTTGCGCTTGGGCAGCGCGAGAGCGATGTCGTAGAGGTAAGCGACGCGGCCGCCTTTGCGCCACAGGATCTGGGCGACGGGGGCTTGGCCGCCGGGGCGCAGGCCGAGGGCGGCGAGCTGGCGTCGGGTCTTCAAGTTCTTGGGGGCCCACTTCCAGGGGTAGGTGGGCAGTCCGTACTGACTGCCGGTGGGGTCGTAGAAGACGACACGAGTACCGGGGGGGCGTTGAGCTGGTCGAGCTGCGGTATCCGGGTAGCCGACGTGCCGCTAGTGTGCATGGTGGGTTCTGCTCCTCTTCACTAGGCGGAGTGGAATTTGGTGAGGCGGGGGCCGGAGATCTTTGGCGAGAGGTCCGGCCCTCGCGTGCGTGTTCAGTCAGTGCCGTCGGGCAGGGCGATGGGGTCGCCGCAGCAGGCGCAGAGCCAGCCGTCGGCGGCCAAGTAGGTGGAACGGCACTCTCCGTCGCACAGGACGAACTCAACGGTGCCGTAGATGTCGGTGCCGAGGGTGAGCTGCGGAGAGCCGCAGACCGGGCAGACCAGCGCCCAGGAGATCAGGCACATGGCGAGCATGTCGGCGCAGGCGGGGCAGTAGCAGTGGGAGTTTTCGCGTCTGCCGATGAACCAGCCGGAAGGTGTTGCGTTGAGGACGGGGATGGTGTTGGGGCAGCCGTTGTCGCATTGGACCGTCCAGTTGCGGAGGTCGGGGCTGCCGTTGGGGTGGTAGGCCTTGTGGATCACAGGGGCCTCCACTCGGGGTCATCGTAGGCGGAGGCCGGGACGGTCATCGCCATTGCCTCGCTGGTGTCGCCTTTGAGCCAGAACATGGGCAGGGACCAGGTGTAGGGGCGGCTGAGTTCGTCGTACCAGCGGGTGTGCTCGATGATGTGCGGGCTTTCCAGCCAGGCAACGTCGGGGTTGAGGTCAGCGGACATCGGGGTACACCTCCCGGCAGTTGCTGCATTCCAGGGCGCGTTTCGATCCCTGGTCGGTAGGGATGTAGACGGCGACGAGCTCGTTGTTGCCGCAGTCGGGGCAACACAGGGCGACGGCCTCGCCGTGCACGTCGGCGGAGGGAAAGTCGGGCCACGGCACGTCGACCAGTGCCGGGACCGCGTGGTGATCGTGGGTCATGGTGGGTCTCCGTTCAGGCGGCGAGGGGGACTGAGTCCCGCTGGCCGTTGCGGTGAGTCCAGGTGACGTAGTCGACGAGCTGGTGGATCTGCTCGTCGGTGAGGTAGGCGGCTTTGACCAAGTGGGGGATGCCGCCTTCGGCGATGAGGTAGAAGACGCCGGGGGCTTGGGGGCTGATGGTTTGGGCGTTGAATCCGGCGGAGGCCCAGCCGTGGCCCAGGATGATGTCCGAGCTGTTCGGGGTGGTGCAGCGGAAGGCTGCCCGGTAGCCGAACAGGTCGCGCAATGACGTGGGGATGATGTCCACGCTGGGGCGTTGTGTGGCGGCGATGACTGGCATGGCGCAGGCACGGCCGCGCGCGACCAGGTCGCGGACCAGGGCGACGAACTCCTTTTGCTGTTCGGGGGTGCCGGTGGTGGCGGTGTAGTAGGCGAGTTCGTCGATGAAGATGCCGATGACTTTGATCAGGTCGCTCGGCAGAAACTTGCGGCGGCCATGTGCCACCAGCCAGGCGTAGCGCCGGTCCATCACCTTCTGCAGGCGTCGCAGGACACGTAGGCCCTTGTCGATGTCAGGGCCGATGAAGACGCCGCTTTTGGCTTCGGCGGCTTCCATCCACATCCCCAGTTCGACCCACTTGGGGTCCAGGAGGACCGGGGTGAAGTCGTGGCACAGGAAGGCGTGTCCGACGAGGTTTTGGATCAGGACGGACTTGCCGCCGCCGGGCTCACCGGCGTCGAGCAGGTTGTGATACACCAGGTCGAGATAGACCGGGTTGCCGAATTCGTTGATCCCGATGAACACCGGGTCGAACATGGACATCGACGGCGCCACCGGGATCGTGTACGGGAGAGCGGGAAGAGCCGCATGCATGGCAGCGTCACCTCTTACGTGTTCAGGACGAAGTGAGAGGTGCCGCCGGGAGGACCAGAGTCAGATGTCCTCCCGGTAGCTGACGACGCGTCAGATCCGGTCGAGGTCAGGGTTGGCGGTAGCCGTCTTGGCGAAGGGGCCGTTGACGGCCGGGGGTCGGCCGTTGTTCTTGGCCGGACGCTCGGTGGGTTCGGTGTCGTCGGTTTCCGGCACGTCAGCCAGATCAAGTTGAGCCGGGACAGCGCTGACCGGCCGAGGTAGTGCCGGGACGTCGGTCGGCAGGTCGTCGGTGAGGGGCGAGCCGACCAGGCCGCCGAGGACATCACGGCGTTTGATGTCCAGGTAGATGGCGGCGGAGTTGGATGTGCGGGCCTTGGTCACTGTGACCGAGGCGGCCCGGCAGGCAACGGCGATTCTGCCGAGCTGGATTTCGATCTGCTCCAGGGACCGGCCGGGACGGAGCCAGACCCACACGCGTTCGCCGACCGGGATGGGCTTGGCCCACCCGATGAACGGCAAGTGGCCGTGTCGGTCGGTGGGCAGGAACGAGTTGAAGCAGGTACGCAGGCGGTGCCGGACGATCAGGCACCAGATCAGGGCCACCGCCAGGCGGCGGAGCACGGGGGAGAGCCCAACAGCGGCGATGACGCTCCCGTAGGCCACACCCGTGATAATCGGGTCGGTCCGGTCTTGCAGGTACACCCAGCCGCCAAGCAGTAGCAGGACGAGGGTGATTTCCGGCAGCCACCACCAGATGGCGCGTAGGACGGGCCAGGCGGCGATGACGCAGGCGACCGGGCCACCGACGAGGGTGTCGGCCACCAGGCCGACCGGGACCGCGGCGAGCGGCGGCAGGTAGTAGGTGGAGATCACTGCGGCGAACAGGCCGACAACGGCCAGCACGACATAGAAGGTGATCTTCGCGGTGCGCAGGTAGCTGTACTGCACGTTGTTCTGGATCACCGTGACGGAGCTACCGCGATGGCCGAAGCCGTGCTTGTTGTTGCGCGTGCCGAAGGTACGCTTGGACATGACTCTCCTCCTCGTGCCGAGGGCGGGGGTTGAAGGCGGGACCGTGACGCGTGGCAGCCGATACGGTCCCGTTCGTGTGAGCGAGGTCAAGATGTGGCTCGTGAGAGAGCAGACGCCTAAAGGGCGTCGCGTTCCAGACTGAAATACAGCACGGCAAAGTTGGTGTAGCAGAGTTCGCCCTTGATGCTGTTGTTAATCAGGTGCGTGAAAATGTCTGCGCGACTGGCACCTGGCCCTGCATCGACAGTGCCGGTTGCGGTGGCCTTACCTACGCACTCATCGGCCACGGTCAGGATGTACATGTACCGAGTCGTGGTGTTGGTGTTCATGCAGTCTCTCCGATCGACTGCTGGCCCCGGTGCCGGGACCAGGCTGGATGATGCGTGGGCGCCGGCCCCGACAGGTGGGATGATCAACGGGAGAGCGTGGCAGCAACTCTCCGGACTGATCGGTGATCTCGTTGTGGACGAACTTCGATCTTCTGCACCGAATCCTTCGACTTCAGATGACCTTCGTCACCATGAATGACTTGCCGGTGACGTCGACGAAGAGCTTCATAGAGCTCATCTCCAATCGAGGGCCGCACCCCTGCGGTGCGAACTCCCATGTCTCGAGGTTGGCGTGTCCATCCGAATTCGGCGATACTTTCTGAGTGGCCCAGGCGGATAACCACATTGACCTCATGGAGGCGGTATGGGGCAGCCGAGGAGAGAGCTAACGCCTGATCGTTCTCCATTACAACTGTGGGGCTCTGAGCTGCGTGCCTGTCGTGATCGTCGAGGTCTCTCGCTCGCCACGGTGGGTGAATCAATCCGCTATAACCCCAGTTATGTGGCCCGAATTGAACGCGGAGAGCGAAAGCCGTCGCATGAACTCGCCGAGGCAGTAGATCGCGAGCTCAACACCAGCGGAGCTCTTCTCCGCCTTTGGGAACGCATCGATTCCAATCCGAATGGAGTTCGTGACTCACACCATGTGGCCAATCAGCCTGACCATGTGGCCAACACGCGTCAGGTTGTGGCCCCAACACCTCAGTACCCCGCAGAGTCAGACGAGGCGGGGGTTACGATCCCCTGCCGCAAACAGGACGGAGGAATCATCTTCGTGACTCTGCCTCGCCGTACGTTCCTCAGCGGCCTGGGCCTGGGCACTATGGCATCAGTAGCCAGCCCATCACACCCTGCACAGGCTGGGGTTCTCAGCTCGCCGCAGGCCTTCGCGGCTGTAGACCTCAAGCCAGCCGAGCATTTCCGCCAGCTACGCCGCGCTCTCATCACCAACGACAACCTGTTCGGGCCTCTCCGGACCATCCGGACCATCCCCACCGTCGAGAGCCAGATCAACGTTATTCACCAGCTTCGCCTCAGTTACAAGGGCTCCGATGCCAGCGAACTGCTCTACATCCAGACGCAGTACGCCGAACTGTGCGGGTGGCTCTACCAGGACGCCGGAGACTTCCGTTCCGCGCAGTTCTGGACGGACAGAGCGCTGGAATGGTCGTATGTCGCAGGGGTCTCTGACCTCACGACCTTCATCCTCGCGCGCAAGAGCCAGCTCGCGGGCGACATGCGTGATGGGCTGACCGCGATCGACTTGGCGACCGCGGCTGCAAGGCAAGCTCGTCCCGACACCCGCCTCGGGGCCATCGCAGCAACCAACGGCGCCTACGGCTACGCCCTGACTGGCGACAGCCGGAACGCTGACCAGATGCTCGATCTCGCACACGACCTCATCTCCAATCGGGACATGGACCCGGCATTCTCCTGGGGCTCGTGGATGGATGACGCCTACATCAGCGTCCATCGCGCACGAGGCCTCTTCACGCTCGGCAAGTACACCGAAGCGGCAGAGGGATTCCGCAGGGCGATCGAGAACCTTCCGGCCATGTATCACCGTGACCGGGGCGTCCACCTCGCACGCGAATCGCTTGCATACGCGGGCGCCCGCGACCCAGAGCAAGCGGCTTCAATTGGCTTGCAGGCTCTCGGCATCGCCCAGGCCACCGGATCAGCCCGGATCATCACGGACCTGACCAAACTCGATGGACAATTGGAGCGATGGCAGTCGGTGCCCGCCGTCGCTGAGTTCCGCGAAGGCTTCGACGGATTCATCGCCCATCAAGCATGAATTTACCCATCAAACAAAGGATTTTAGGCTATGTCACAACGCCCGTACGTGCTCCTGAGCTGTGCCATGTCCGTCGATGGCTACATCGACGACACGACACCCGAGCGACTGCTGTTGTCCAACGCTGCTGACTTCGACCGCGTCGACGAGGCCCGGGCAGAGAGCGACGCGATCCTCATCGGTGCGACCACGATGCGTAAAGACAACCCGCGCCTCTTGGTCAACTCCGAAGAGCGCCGTGCTCGGCGAGTGGCTCGAGGGCTTCCGGCTTACCCGCTAAAGGTCACAGTCACTGGGACTGGGGACTTGAGCCCAAACCTCAAGTTCTGGCACCACGGCGGCGACAAGGTCGTCTACTGCCCCGACTCTACTGTGTCGAAGGTCGAAAAGGCCTTGGAGGATCTCGCCGAGGTAACAGGAACCGGCCCCGATCTCGACCTGCCCACGATGCTCGACGATCTGGGATCACGAGGTGTACGCCGCCTCATGGTCGAGGGTGGCAGCACCATCCATACCCAGTTCCTCACCGAAGGCCTAGCTGATGAGATCCACTTGGCAATCGCACCGATCTTCGTTGGCGATTCGAAAGCACCCCGATTCGTCGGGAATGGAATATTCCCTGGCGGAACGGCCCATCGAATGAAGATCGCCGAGGTTCAGAACATAGGTGACGTCATCTTGATTCGTTACCTGCCTAAACAGTCCTTCGAAGACGCCATCTCATGAACCCGTCAGAGGCAACCGACGTCGACCGTCAATGGCTCATGAAAGCGATCGAACTCGCCAAGAAGTGCCCGCCGTCATCAACGGCCTATTCCGTTGGCGCAATCATCGTGGGCCGGCACTGCACCGAGATCGCCAGCGGATACTCGCGAGACATTGACCCACATATGCACGCGGAGGAGTCTGCTCTAACGAGAGTCGGACAGACCTGCCTCCGCGGAGCAACCATCTACAGCACCTTGGAACCCTGCTCGTTCCGGCAATCACGCCCAAGAACCTGCACAGAACTCATCGTGGCATCCGGCATATCGCGGGTTGTAATCGCGTGGCGAGAACCCGACATATTCGTCGCTGACTGTCAAGGTGTCGAGCTCCTCCAACAGCAAGGCATCGAGATAGTCGAACTTCCCGAATTCGCAGAGTTGGCCACCTCTGTTGGTATGCCAAGCAGCCGCTAGCCAATGCGACCTGTCAGAACTTTCTTCACATACTTAAAGCGGCCCTGACAGGCCGCACGCGCCGCCGACGCGGCACGGGCCGGGCATTCCCGCTCGGGCTCGTGCCCGACCCGCCAAACGCCGGTCGGCTGGCGCGGATGAAGTCAGGGCCGCTATTGGGGCGCACTGCTCTGCTCACGGAGTTCAGCTCATCAGCGCAACCGGAGCCGGGTACGGGGCCGGCCTCAGGGCATGCCTCCGGCGGGGGCGCTCCAGCTCCGGGCAGGCCAAGATCGCGGCCTGCGGTGGTGGGTGGTTGCGGTGGAAGCCTGCCCGCCTGCCGCCGTTCCAGGACAAGCCCTAGATGTACTGACCTGAGAGGTTAGGTACGCGGCTGGCGGGTGGGTGGCCGCCGAGTGCGGTGTGTGCTCGGTGGTGATTGTAGGCGTGGAGCCAGGGGTCGAACGCTTGGCGGCGTTCGGTCTCGGAGGTGTAGGGCCGGTTGTAGGCCCATTCGTCGGCCAGGGCGCGGTGGAAGCGTTCGACTTTGCCGTTGGTCTGGGGCCGGTAGGGGCGGGTGCGTTTGTGTGTGATGCCCAGGCTGGTGAGGGCGTCGCGCCAGA